>JAFGLH010000096.1 GCA_016928165.1 Pirellulales bacterium
GCGGCGGCGGTGTTCGTGATTACCAACGAGATGATCCGCCGCAGCGGGGCCACCTGCATTCCCGAGGCCCTGCGGATGGCGCCGGGCGTCGAAGTAGCCCAGATCAACTCCAATGCTTGGGCGATCACGATCCGCGGCTTCAACGTCAACTACGCCAACAAGCTGCTGGTGATGATCGACGGCCGCTCCGTTTACAATCCGGACATGGCGGGCACTTTCTGGAACGTGCAAGACGTGCTCCTCGAAGACGTGGATCGGATCGAAGTCATCCGCGGCCCGGGCGGTACTCTCTGGGGCGCCAACGCCGTCAACGGCGTCATCAACGTGATCACGAAAAGCGCCAAAGACACGCAGGGAATCTACGCGAACGGCGGCGGCGGAACCCACGAAAAAATGCTCGACGGGTTCCGCTACGGCGGCCGGCTCGGCGACGACCTCTACTATCGCGTCTATGGAAAACACTTCGAGCGGGGCGGCAACTTCGACCCCAACGGGCTGGTGGACGACGCCTGGCGGCAGGGACGATTCGGGTTCCGCGTCGATTGGCAACCCGCTTGCGACAAATGCGACAGACTCACCTTGCAGGGCGACCATTACGTCGGAAACACGAACAACGGCATCATTACGACGGACCCCACCCAGTCGGAACGACAGACCGGAGAAAATCTGCTCCTCCGCTGGCGGCACGTCGTCGACGAGGAAAGAAATTGGACCCTGCAAGCATATTACGACAAGTTCGTTGTCGACGACGATATTTTTTCGGAAACAGTCAAGACGTTGGACGTCGACTTCCAATACCACTTCCCCGTGGGAACGCGGCACGCCATTACCTGCGGGGCCGGGTTCCGCAACGTGGTCAGCCTGAACGTCGGCGGCGACGGCTTCAACACGTTCTATTCCTTCCCCTACTGGACGTCCAACTACACCAATCAGTTCATTCAAGACAAAATCACCCTGGTCGAAGACCGGTTGTACTTCACGTTGGGATGCAAATTGGGGCAAAACCCGTACACCGGCCTGGAATATCAGCCCACCGCCCGCGTGTTGTGGTCTCCCGATCGCCGCCACGCGGCATGGGGCTCCGTTTCCCGCGCCGTCCGCATCCCTTCGCGCAGCGAAGAGCAAATGATCGCCACCTTTCCGGCGCTTTTCCCCAACGTCTATCCTCGCCTCTACGGCAACGACAACCTGATGTCCGAGGACCTGATAGCCTATGAATTAGGATATCGGGCACAAACCACCGACAGTTTCTCTTGGGACGTCGCCTTGTTTTACAACAGATATCAACACCTGACGGGGACGGTGCTGGGGACGCCTTTCGCCGAGCTGTTCCCGCTCCCGCCGCACCTCGTTGTGCCGATGGTAATCTCCAACGGACCGTCCGGCGAAACATGCGGCTTTGAAATATGCGGCCACTACGCCGTCTCGCCCCAGTGGCGGATCCACGTCCATTATTCATATCTGGAAATGTACCTTGAGGAGAGCATGGTGCTGGCGCTGCAAGGGACCGATCCACGGAACCAGGTCTATCTCCGCTCGAGCTGGGACTTCGGCGAAAGCTGGCATTTCGACCTCATGGCTCGTTATGTCGATCGGCTCCCCGCAATCGACGTTTCCAATTACATCAGCATGGACTTGCGGCTGGCTTGGCATCCGCGGAAGGAATTGGAACTAGCGGTAGTGGGCCAAAATCTCCTGGACAACCATCACTGGGAGTTTTCCGGCAACACGATCACCACTCCGATCTACGCCACCGAAACTCGCCGCGGCGTGCACGGGACGCTCACTTGGCGGCGATGATTGCCGAGGGCAAAGGGGACAGGCACAATTTTCGCCCTTGAAAGGGCGAAAAAATGAGCCAGTCCCCGGCCCGTGAACGAAATCCTCGCCCCTCATAATCCCACTATGCTGTAGCCGCAATCGACGTGGAGCGTTTCGCCGGTCACGCCGCTGGAATTGGGGCCGAGCAGATAGAGGGCCGCGTCGGCCACTTCGTCCGCCTCGAGGGCGCGCCCCAGCGGCGATTTTTCCGCGGCGTGGCGGCGCAGCTCGTCGAAACCGGAGATGCCTGCCGAACTGAGCGTCCGCAGCGGCCCGGCGCTGAGGCAATTCACCCGTATGTTTCGCCGGCCGAGGTCCCAGGCCAGGTGTCGGGCGCTGTGTTCCAGGGCCGCCTTGCAGACGCCCATCACGTTGTAGCCGGGCACGACCTTTTCGCCCCCGAAATAGCTGATCGTCAACACCGCGCCGCTGTCGCCCATCAGCGGCGCGGCGGCCCGGCAGGCGGCCACAAGACTATAGACGCTGATGTCCATCGCCAGGTGCCAGCCGGCGCGGGTGGTTTCGACGTATGGGGCGTTCAATTCCGTCGGCGGGGCGAAGGCAACCGAGTGGAGCAGAAAATCGAGCCGCCCGTAGGTCTCGCGAATTTCATCGAACACTCGGGCAATGTCGGCGTCTTTCTGAACGTCGCAGGGCAAGACGATTTTCGGATTTTGCGGCCCGACCAGCTCCGCGACTCTTCTTTCGCTCGACGGCCCGGGCAGGTGTGTAAATGCAATTTCCGCCCCTTCGTCCAATAGCTTTCTACTGACGGCCCAAGCGATGCTGCGCTCGTTGGCCACGCCCATGACCAATCCGATTTTTCCGGCAAACGCGCCCATGAGAAAGTAAGTCGGGGTGAACAAGCAGTATGAACAAGGAATAATACGCGGCGGGGGGCGAAAGATCAATCCTCAAGGGCGAGCGAGTCACGGATGGCCCCGATTTGTTCAAGTAAATAGCCGGAGGCTAATACTACAGCGCCAAGTTGGCAGTCGAAAAAGGGGACCGGCTCATTTTTTCGCCCTTTCAAGGACGAAAAATGTGCCTGTCCAATTCATCGCCGCGACAGATGGGGTGGCAGTTCAACTGCCGCCCCAACAGAGGGCAAGGGATGGAGCGGGATTCACTTGCGGCGAAGCCGCGAGCGGCTATTCGGCCGAATGAATCCCTTGATACGTCCCGCGGCGGCGAAACTCGGCCTCAACCGCGCGACGGACCGACGCCTTGTCCAAACACCACTCCGGCCCGACTAGATACCGCCGCGGGGCGTCGCCGCAGAGCCGCTCAACGACGACTCGCTCGGGAATCAATTCCAGAAAATCTACCAGCCAGCCGACGTATTCGTCCCTCTCGGGCAGCCGAACCCGGCCGGCGGCAACCCAATCGGCCAACACTGTGTTCCGCACGGCGTACAAATTGTGCGGCTTTATCGAGTGGAGGTCCAACCTCGCCAGGGTGCGGGCGGTTTCGAGCATCTCTTCGCGCGACTCGCCCGGAGCGCCAAGGATCACATGCGCGGCGACGTTCAAACTGCGCATCCGACATCTTTGCCGGGCGTCGAGGAAATCGTCGAAGCTATGGCGGCGTCCGAGAATATCGAGCGTTCGTTCATGGACCGACTGCACGCCGTATTCGACGACCAGCCACGTTCGCCCGGCGATTTCCGCGAGCAGATCGAGCACTTCCTCGCCGGTGCAATCGGGCCGGGTGCCGATGGCCATGCCGACCACTTCGGGCCGGGAAATCGCTTCAAAATATGCCCGCCGCAGCCGGTCGATCGGCCCGTAGGTGTTGGTCGCCGGCTGGAAGTAGGCGATGAACTTCCGCGCTCGATGACGCCGGTTAAGGTGCTCGATTCCCGCGCGGACCTGTTCTGCGATTGGAAAGGGCAACGATGAACGGTCTTTGCCGCCCGCACCCCCGGACCCCTTCCCAAAAGGCGAGAGGAGATTTTGCCGCCGGCTGGGGCTGAAACTCTCCGGGTCGCAAAATACGCAGCCCTCGGTGGCCAGCGTGCCGTCTCGGTTCGGGCAGGTGCATCCGGCGTCCAGGCTTATCTTCCACACCCTTTCGCCGAACTTCTTCCGAAGAAAGAAGTTGAGGCTGTGGTAGTAAAATCCGACTTCTCGCCACTCTGCAATGGACAAGGAATAACTGCTCAAAACAGTTGACGCAAACAACCCGCCCTACTACACTTATAGTGGGCATTTATCCATATTATCGTACCGAGTCGGAAAGAGTCCACAAGAGGCAAATGTCTATATGTATGGTGAACTTATACCTGTAGGGGGTGGTGATCCGATCCCTCTGCTGAAGAAGAATTTGCTGGTCGGACGTCGCGAGAGCTGCGACGTCGTACTCCGCTTCTCCAACGTCTCGGCCCATCATTGCCAGTTGAACGTCAATTCCGGTTACTGGCACGTCCGCGATCTGCAAAGCCGCAACGGAGTGAAAGTAAACGGGGTGCGAGTCACCGACAAGCGGCTCGATCCGGGCGACATTCTCTCGATCGCCAAACACAAATACGAGGTGCAGTATTCGCCTATCGACCTGGGTGCGGTCGGTCCGCCGCCGCCCGACCTGCCGGACGCCGACTTTTTCGAGAAATCGTTGTTGGAGCGGGCGGGACTCGAAAAGCGCAAGTACATGCCCCCGAAAACGCCTTCCGACCCGGATCCCTCGCAACGTTACGATATAACAAACGACGAGGCGGGCCAACTCCGGTTCCGCAATCACCCGCTGAAGTGACTCGTAAATCGGAATTCATTCCGTTCAAATGCGCGAAACGGAATTAATTCCGTTTTACAACATAAAATCCGTACTATTCCATTTAGTTGGCGACGGTCCCAACGTCTTATGTTTATCAAACGGATTGAAATCCGTTTTACGATGGCGAAAAAGAAGAAATTCCGCGCGGACTTCCGCAAAAACCGCGAGGACCGGCCGCGGACCTCCGACTGGACGCGGCGCTGGCGCCAGCACGGCTTCGAAGACGAATCCCCGCCGCAAAGCGAACGAATCAGCGGCAAGGGGGAAATCGCCCGACGCCGCACCGTCCGCGGCGAGCAACTCGACCAGAGCGAAACGCCGGGGCTGGGAATCCATCTCGACGTGGACGAATCGGTCTGCCGGCCAGGCCGAGTGTTGAGCGTTCTCGGATTGCACAGCACGGTCGAGGACGCCTCGGGCAACATTTATCAATGCGCCACCCGCCGGCTGTTGAAAACCCTCGCCACCGAGCAGCGGCACGTCGTGGCCGTCGGCGATCGCGTGCGCTTCCGTCCCGTGGAAGGGACCGATTCGCCGGAAGGGCTGATCGAGCGAGTGGAGCCGCGCCATGGCTGCCTCTGCCGCACCGTTCGGGGACGACAACACATCATCGTGGCCAACGTCGATCGGCTGGCGATCGTCGTAAGTGCCGCGGAGCCGCGCCTGAAGCCGAACCTGATCGACCGATTGCTGATGGCCGCCGAGAAAGGTGGCGTCCGGCCGCTGATCTGCATCAACAAAATCGACCTGGTCGATCCGGCCGGACTGCAACCGTTGGCAGGCGTATATGGCCGGATGGGCTATGAAGTCCTCCTGCTCAGTGCGAAGACCGGTTTCGGCGTCGAGCGGCTCCGCCGCGCGCTGATGGGCCGGGAAACCGTCGTCGCCGGCCAGAGCGGCGTGGGCAAGTCGTCGTTGCTAAATGTCGTCGATCCCTCCTTCCAACTCCACATCCAACCTGTTAGCGAGGAGACCGAGAAGGGCAAGCACACGACGACCACCGCCCGATTGCTTCCGTTGGCGGGCGGCGGATTCGTGGTCGATACGCCCGGCATGCGACGCTTCCAGCCCTGGGACGTGACGGCCGAGGAGGTGCCGGGCTTCTTCCGCGACCTGCGCCCCTACGAACACCTCTGCCGTTTCCCCAACTGCACACACACCCACGAGGACCAATGTGCGGTAAAAAACGCCGTGGCCGACGGCCGTCTGGACGAACGCCGCTACGAGAGCTATTGTCATCTGCTGTCGGGCGACGGGGACTGAATATTTGGCCGGGCGGTGAAGGGGACAGGCACATTTTTCGCCCTTGAAAGGGCGAAAAAATGAGCCAGTCCCTGGCCCGTGAACGGTTACAATTCGCTTCGTTTTCCGATTTCCTCAATGCAAAAGTGTCGGACTCAGACGCCATTTCGGAAATCTGGAAACGTTTCAACGACAAATCCACCTCCATAACTTCCTAATGTACGAACTAAGCCGCACTGAAAGCGTCGCCGCCGAATCGGCCGTCTTGGTCGGAGTTTATTCGAAAAAAAAGGAGGCGGGCAACGATCCGTTGACCGAACTCGACGGTCTCGCCGCCACGGCCGGAGTGAACGTGGTCGGGCGGATGACCCAGCGCCGCGAAACGCCCGACGCCGCTACCTATCTAGGCAGCGGAAAGGTTGAGGAGCTTGGCCGGCTGGCCGCCGCCAACGACGCCGATCTGGTCATCTTCGACAACGACCTCAGCCCCGGACAAACCCGCAACCTGGAAAAAGCGATCGGCCTGAAGGTTCTCGACCGCACGGAGTTGATACTGGATATCTTTGCCACCCGCGCCCAGACGGCCCAGGCCCGTTTGGCCGTCGAACTGGCCCAACTCGAATACTCGATGCCGCGATTGAAGCGGATGTGGACGCACCTGTCGCGGCAGAAGAAAGGAGTCGGCCTGCGCGGGCCGGGCGAAACCCAGTTGGAAGAGGACCGCCGGCTGGTCGAAAAACGGATCAAGGACCTCCGCCGGCAGTTGAAGGTTATCGAGCGGCGCAAGCAGCGGGAGGTCGCCGCCCGGGCGGACCTGATGACCGTCTCGCTGGTCGGCTACACGAACGCCGGCAAGAGCACGCTGATGAACGCCCTGACCGGCTCGGACGTGTTCGTGCAGGACGCGTTGTTCGCCACGCTCGACACCCGCACGCGGCGTTGGCAATTGCCCGGCTGGGGGCCGGTGCTGCTGAGCGATACGGTCGGTTTCATCCGCAACCTGCCCCACCACTTGATCGAGAGCTTCAAGGCCACGTTGGAGGAGGCCCGGCAGGCGGACCTGCTGCTGCACGTGGCCGACGGGTCCAACCCGGCCGTTTTCGATCAGATCGCCGCCGCCTACGACGTGCTCGAAGAGATCGGCATCGAGCGGAAAGACACCGTGTTGGTTGTCAATAAGATCGACGCCTTGAGCGACCGCTTTCGGGTGGACAAACTTCAAGACCGCTATCCGGCCGCCGTGCCGATCAGCGCGCGGACCGGCTACGGCCTAGAAGGCCTGGCCCGCGCGGCCAGCGACGCCCTGAGCCGTTGCTTCGTCGATGCGGATGTCGAGTTGAACGTGGACAACGGGCGGTTGCTGGCCTATCTAGCCGCCCACGGCGAAATTCTCTCGAAGCAATACCGCGACAGCCGCGTGACGGTCCACTGCCGCATCCCTCAGCATTTTCTCGGGCGGATCAACGAGGAGTCGGTCGCGGTTCGCACGCGGAATAGCGGGTAATGGGCAGCGGACGGTGAAAAGCTCCGCGTCCGCGGTCGCGGGGGCGGCGATGGCGTCTCGCGGAGTGCCGTCGGCTTTGCCGGTGTTGCCCTTGCCGATACAATACCGGCATGGCCCCCGAACGCTCCCCCGCCGAAACGCTCGCCACGCCGGTGCAATATCTCAAAGGTGTCGGACCGGCCAGGGCCGAATTGCTCGAACGGCTCGGACTGCACGCACTGCGCGACGTGCTCTTCCACTTCCCCCGCGATTACCAGGACTTCAGCGACCAACGCGACGTGGACCAGCTCGAGGAGGGAAAACTACAAAGCGTCCGCGGAGTGGTCGAGGACGTTGACGTGCGCGGCACCGCCTCAGGCGGGTGCGTCGTGGGCGTTTCGCTCCGCTGCCGCACCGGGCAACTGAGGGGAATCTGGTTCAATCAGCCCTACATGCGCGACCGCATCCAACTCGGCCAGCGGGTCATCTTTGCCGGCAAGCCGAAATACGAAGGTCTCGTCTGGCAAATGACACATCCTCGGGTCGAAACGCTCGACGCCGAGGAGGAGGAGCCGGCGGTGAAGATTCTTCCCGTCTATCCGCTCACCGAGGGACTCTTGCAGTGGCAGATGCGGAAAATCGTCCGCGGCGCTTTGGATTCCTGCCTCGAGCTGCTTGACGAGGTTTTTCCCGATCGGTATCTGCAAGCGCACGATCTCTGGCCGCTGCGCAGCGCGTTGCCGCAGGTGCATTTTCCCGACGACCAGGAGAGCCTCGACCGCGCCCGGCGGCGATTGGTCTATCAGGAACTGTTCATCCTGCAACTGGCGCTGGCCGTGAAGCGTTGGCGGCAGCACGACCAACGGAAAGCCCCGCCGCTGGAGGCCGCCGCGCGGATCGACGCGCGGATCCGACGGTTGTTTCCCTTCGAGTTGACGGCGGGACAGCAACGGGCAATAGCCGAGATCGCCGCCGACATGGCCGGACCGATGCCCATGAACCGGCTGTTGCAAGGCGACGTGGGCAGCGGCAAGACGGCGGTCGCCGTCTACGCCATGCTGCTGGCGGTCGCCCACGGTCATCAGGCCGTTTTGATGGCCCCTACGGAGGTTCTCGCCCGGCAACACGCTTTGACGCTGGAAAAGATGCTCGCCGCCAGCCGCGTCCGCCGCTGTCAACTGATCGGCGGCCTGACGCCCACCCGGCGGACAACCCTGCTGGAATTGATCGCCGCCGGACAGATCGACCTCGTCGTCGGCACCCAGGCGATCATCCAGGAAGACGTCTCCTTCGCCAAGCTCGGGCTGGTGGTGATCGACGAGCAGCACAAGTTCGGCGTCCGTCAGCGGGCGGTGCTCAAACACGCCGGGCTCGATCCGCACTATCTGGTGATGACTGCCACGCCCATCCCCCGCTCCGTGACCTTGACCCTCTTCGGCGATCTCGACGTCTCGACCATCACCGACAGCCCGCCGGGCAGACAAAAGGTCAACGCCTACCTGGCCAACGAAGAAAAGCGGGCGAAATGGTGGGACTTCTTCCGACGAAAGCTCCGCGAAGGCCGCCAAGGATACGTCGTCGCGCCGCTCGTCGAACAGTCGGACGCCACGCAGGCCGCAAGCCTCGACGAGACCTACGAAACACTGGCCAACGGAGAGTTGGAGGCGTTTCGCATCGGCCTGATCCATGGGCGGATGTCGTCGGAGGAAAAAGACGCCGTGATGGACCGCTTCCGCAACGGCGACATTCAGGTCTTGGTTTGCACTTCCGTCGTAGAGGTCGGCGTGGACGTGCC
>JAFGLH010000097.1 GCA_016928165.1 Pirellulales bacterium
AAACATGTCAGAGACGGTCGTAAAGATGTTGGCCGACCATGCCTGGTGGGCGGAGCAGGCGATGGCGATGGTGGCGACGGCCAGCCAGGTGTTGATCGCACCCAGCCGGGAGGCAAGCAGCACGGTGAGTGGTAGTAGGGCAAAGAGAAACATCGAGAGTTTGCGCGCCTTGTTGGCGTCCATTCCGCTGTTGATGAACCTCTTGGGCAGCCAGCCGCCGAAGATGGAGCCGAACGTGGCCACCGTGTAAACCACGGCCACGGCGATCGGCCAACTGATCACACCCGGAATAGCCGCCTTGTCGCCTGCAAAATCCGGATGGGTGGAGAGATATTCGTTGACCTTGCGCGCATTTTCCCCGGCCAGGAACGCGGGCAGCCAGAAGAGATAGAACCACCAGATCGGATCGGTCATGAACTTGCCAACAACGAACGCCCAGGTCTGCCGGTAGCCGAGCAGCCGGCCCCATTCGACGTACCACGGGATTTTCGGTTTGCCGCCGGCCGCGGCTTTCAGCGCGCCGTCGGCGACGGGGGCTTCGTCTTTGTCGCTGTGGATGTAATCGTATTCTGTCTGCCCGAGGAGACCGCTCTTCAGCTTTTCGGCTGGAGAGGCATATATATTGATCCAAAAGACGATCCAGATCAGGCCCACGGCGCCGGTCAGGATGAAGGCCCACTCCCAACCCCAGGCGGACGCAATGTAGGGTACGCAAAGCGGCGCTACGATCGCGCCCACATTTGCGCCGGAGTTATATAGGCCGGTCGCGTAGGCGCGCTCTTTCTTGGGAAACCACTCGGCCACGGTCTTGTTGGCTGCCGGGAAATTGCCGGCCTCGGATAAGCCGAGGGCCGCGCGCCAGAAGCCAAAGCTCCAAGTATGATGGCCGAAGGCGTGGCCGATCGCCGCGAGACTCCAGCCGATGAGTGACCAAGCGTAGCCGGCCTTGGTGCCGATCCAGTCGATGAATCGGCCCGCCGCCAACATGCCAACGGCATATGCCAACTGGAAGCAAATCACCACCGTCGAGTAATTGAGCTCCTGGATTCCTTTATCCGCGCCAAAAACTCCTTCCTCGGAAAGGGTCTGCTTCAGCAGGCCAAGAACATTCCGGTCCAGGTAGTTGATGGTCGTTGCGAAGAAGACCAACGCACAAATGGTCCAACGATATTTTCCGATTCTTTCATTGATGTTGTTTAGTTTGTTCATGAGAATTGAATTGGGGAACGGAAGAAGGAAAAAGGATTGGCGGAAATGTCAATTCCAAGGAGAAAATGAGCGGATCCTCATTACGATATGCACTATCTCCACTGGGATCCCTAACGGCCAAGAAAATCCAGAACCGGGGGATCACCGGAGGCTCCCCTGCGGAGGGGATGCCCCTCATTGTGCAATTCTTATCGTCACTGTCAACCCGGGCAGAGTGTCCGACGTACTCCCCATGTCGGACCACGCGGCTTCTGAAAAATACCGGCTAGAGAATCTCCAGTAATGGAGACGGCTTACGTCTTGACTGGCTAAGATAAAGGAATTGGCAACTTAGTCCGGCGGTACGCAGGCGATTAACGACAAAAGGCCCATTTGGGACAACGCTTTACAGCCGTTTCCGTCTCTTCCATGCACAGGCGGCCAGCGCGATCAATCCGGCGGTCAACATGGCCAACGTCGACGGCTCGGGGACGGGCGTGAAGCTGACGTGCACGTCGTCGAGATACACGGTGTTGTCCGTAACGCCCCAATAGTTGATATAGAGGTACTTGCCAATCGCCGTACTGTCCGACGGGACGACCCAATCGACGTTGACCGTGGTCCAATTGCCGGGGGTCAGTGCGAAATCGTCCACGTAAGAATCGGGCGCGCCCCAATCCAGATCCATCGTCCCCGCGACGGTGCTGTCGTCAACCATGAAGCCGGCGCGGAAGGTTCCCACCTGAGCATTGTCCTTTCCGCTCGCCGTTTCGAACGACATGTGATAGGTGCCGGGCTGCACGGTCGTGCCGGTAAACTGGTACACTGCATCGCTCCTGACGGAGGCGATTTGACTGCCGTCGGGGATAGGGCCGTTGAACTTGGCGGCAATGCCGGCGGGCGTCAAGTTGACGACCGACGCGCCGGTGCCGATCGCCTTCGTCCAACCGTCGACCGTCGTTGTCGATCCCCCGACGCTCAAGTTCTGATATTCGAACGACGTGTTGACGGAGATCGGGTGCAGATCGGTGTCGATGCCTTGGGCGTTCTGGACGACGTATTCGAGCGCAACCGCCGTGTCGACATAATTGGTGCTGTGGCCGCCGGCGGTACGGATGAAGCTGACCACGTTCGGATTCACGGGATTCGTGTTTTTGACGGTATTAAACAGTTGGATCACGCTTTGAGGCGGAACCACCGTGTCTAGCATGCCCGCGGTGATTGACATCGGCATGGTAAAGGATTGAGGATAATTGATCGCGCTGCGATACACGTATTCGCTGGGATTTTGCGTATAGTAGCCCCCGAATGCCACAGCGATTTGGTCGATAAGGGCCGGCATGCTGGTCGTGTAGCCGACGAAATTGGCCAGACCGTTGACGGAGCATACGCCGTCGACCACGTCGGGGTGCAGGGCGGTAAACGTGAGGCAGCCTGCGCCGCCCATCGACGCGCCGGTGACGATGACCTTGCCCACGTTGTACTGGCTCTTGAGATCATTGATGATCTGAAGGACGTCGGACTCGGCGGGGGCGTTCATCCAGGAGGTTGCCGCCCGATAGTCGGGACAAATCATAATCATGTCGTGATTGGCCGCCACGTCGCGGGTGGCGCGGCATTCATCGCGCGAGTCGTAAGCATATTGCGTCCGCGTCGAGCCTGAGCCGTGCAGGGCGATGATGACGTCATATTGGTTCGCAGGATTGAAATCCGTCGGAAGCAGTTGCATATAATACTGGGTGGAGCCGTCATAGGTTGCGGTAAACGCCTCGTCCGTCGGCGTACCGAGGGTGGCCGCCGACAGCACCGGAGAAAACGCTATCGATAATGGTACAATAATAACGAAAAGCAGAAATACTCGCATAACACAGGCTCCTCTTAGAGATGCAAACAGAGTCGAAAAGTCTTGAAAGCTATGGACATAATCAATAAATCGCTTGCCGGCCATTCAAATGGTCTCCCGCCGGGAGACGAAAAAAACAGCCGAATTGATTTGTTTAGGTGGGTCTAAAAGAATGCCATAGGACGGAGAAGAATCAATAAGAATCCGTCCTAGGGCATTCGTCATACTCTCACTCCAGTTTGGTAGTTAAGTTACCGACGGCGTCGGAACCAAACGAAGGCGAAGCCCGCCGCGGCCGCCAGGAGGGTCAGGGCGCCGGGCTCGGGGACGTTGCCGTACACCCGCAGATCCTTGAACGAGGCGTAATTCCCCCACGCGCGTTCCTGGAAACTGATGTAGTTGTGGGCGAAATCCGGACCGCTTGCGGTGCCTTTTAATTCCCCATTCGCATAGAATGCGACATCAATGGTGCCCGATCCATTAAACGGATTGTTGTCGGTTTGGTCGGTAAACACCATCGCCAGTTCGACGAAATCGCTGTAACCGCCGCTGTAGTCGGTCAAGTCGCTTAACCACGCGGCCGTGCCATCCGAGGCAAATCTGGTCGTGGCGAGGTCGGCGGCGACCGTGACGCCGTCAAAGGCATCGAAATAGAGGCCGGGAACGAGGTAGAAGTTGACATCCCAGTTGTCGCCGATGTCGGCCGCGGTGGAACCATTGTGTCCCACGCCAATTCCGGCATATCCGCCGCGAGGATTAACTGTGGCGCAGACGGTCATGCCGCCGAGGGCCAGCTCGTTGTTGAAGTCTTTCGTCAGGCCCACGCGACCGGTGGTGACTCCGGCGCCGCCATCAGACAAATCCAACTTCTGGTTCGGGCCATCGATGTCCTTTGCTCCGACCATATTGTCCTGGTCGTAGGCTACTTGTCCCGCCAGCGGCCCGGAGACGCGGCTGGGCGAGTTGATGTTGACGTTGAGGTCGAGGCTGACCTCGGTATAGTTATAGGTGTCCTGGAACAGCAGGGAGCCGACCGGTACGAAGTCGGCCAACGCGGGGCCTGCGGGCACGGCGATCGCCGCCAATGCGAGCAAGGCACTCAATACACGGAGCTTCTTCATAAGCGCATTCCTCCAAAGAAGGTGACAAGAAACAAAGAAACAACTTCTTATTCTTAGAACAAACCGCTGCCTCTTCGACATCCAGGTTGCGGAAGACCAGCAACCTTCAATGGTTCCGACGTATGCGACGCAGGAAAAAAGATAAGGTGGGCGGCAGAAATGTGCCGTCCAAGAACAAAATCGAGAGTTCGGAAACTGCGGATCGATCTACGAACGCCCGGACCGTACGCGGAATCTACAATACGATCGAGTGTATAATATAAATAGGCATTGGGTTGCGGATAACTGTAGGAATAGGAAGAGGGGCACGAAACGTCGATGGAGATCACGACCAGACGTAAAGGACAGGGAGAAAAGCTGGTGAAGCCGCCCGCGCCAGCCATGTCGGGCTGGCCGCCTGGCAAGCATACCGGGGCGACCGCGAAGGCCGGCAGAGAAAAACCTGCCGTAACGGTAAGCATCGCCAAATAATGAAGGGATTTCTGCACGGGTAGTTTTTCCTCACCTGATCCGATATTTTCCGTTGCTATCGAATTTGCTGATGCTATCGATCAGGTCAACTTTCTTCATTCTAATCGAGCGAAACGTGTTTTGTGCGTAATAAAATTCCGTTTTTGCGGCATAGTCGCAACTTGACTTATTACCGCCATGACGCAACCGAAAACACCCTATTTTTCAGCTTTCCTGAAGTTCTCGCTGATTTTTTTACACAGTTGGGATTTTGTTTAATTCGAAAAGTATCGTGATGCTTTTTTTCCCCTGGTATTTCACAATGTGGTGAGTGGGTAGAATTAGCGAAAGTCAAATACAGAGGTTCTTTAATTCTCCCCATAGAGTGAGTACGTCATGAAAACGCTTCGCAGAGTTTTCGTACTCATTGAGACGAACAGTGGCTACAGTCGCGGAATTCTCGAAGGAATCGGCCAATATCGGCATGAGCATCCGGAGTGGTCGATCTTCTTCGAGGATCGCAGTTTGGAAGAGCTTCCGCCGCGGTGGCTGAAAACGTGGCGGGGTGACGGGATCATTGCCCGCACGGCAAACCAGCACATTCGTCAGAAACTCAACGACGTTCAGATACCGCGAGTAGAGCTGCTTGGTTTACAAGAAGATGAGCCGGCGAAAATACATGGCGACAATCGGGCGGCGGGCCGCATGGCGGCAGCACATCTGCTGGGATGCGGGCTGCGGCATTTCGGCGTTTACGCGGGGGGGGAGCCGTGGTGGATTGCCATCTGTCGCGAGGCATTTTGCGAAGAGTTGGAGAGGCACGGCTTTTCGTGCAGCGTTTATCGTCCGCCGGTCAAGGACAATCGGATTTTACCGCGATGGCACGAAAGTCAGGAAGCAAGTTTAACGCGTTGGCTGATGTCGCTGCCGCAACCTTGCGGCGTATTCTGCATTAATGATGCCAGGATCGTGCTAGAGTTCTGCCGGCGGCTTAGCATTCCCGTTCCGGAACGGATGGCGATTCTTGGCGAAGACGAAGATCCGGTAGTATGCTGCGTCAGCAGTCCCCCCTTGTCTGCGATCGATTTTAACAGCAAGCAGATCGGCTACAGGGCGGCGGTGCTTCTCGACCGGATGATGGCCGGGGCGGCGACGCCGGAAGGGATCGAATGGATTGCTCCTTTGCGCGTCGTGCCTCGCCAATCGACGGATATCATTGCGGTGGAAGACGCCGAGGTGGTGCAGGCGATTCGATTCATTCGGCAATACGCGTGCAGCGGCATCGACGTGGACGACGTGGCGACGGCAGCGTGCATTTCGCGTCGAGCGTTGGAGCGCCGTTTTCGCAGACTTTTTGACCGAACGCCAAAGACGGAAATTCTCCGGGTCCAACTGGAGCACGCCAAAGTGCTCTTATCGAAGACGCTTCTTTCCGTTGAGACGATCGCCCGAAGAAGCGGATTCTCCGCGTTACGGCGTTTTTCAGAAGTATTCCAACGCGAGACGGGTACGACGCCTCGCGCTTACCGCAAATCGGTATCAATTCATGAGATACAATCCTAGTGTTTTGTCCATCTTAAGATTATGGGTGCCATGCCCACGCTCGCGTGGGCATGGTATTCGAGGTTTCCCGCATGTCCACGCAAGCGTGGA
>JAFGLH010000098.1 GCA_016928165.1 Pirellulales bacterium
ACGCACCAGCTTGGTTTTGCCGCGAAATAAGGTGCGTGCAAGCACGCACCCTACGGATTTGGAGCTTTCCGCAACAGTAACTATTTATGTATATTAGTACAGTACCGTACGGCGTCACCGTGGGTACCTCGGCCCGACAGCGTTGCCGAAAGGCTTTGACGAATTGGGGGTTTGCGAAAAGTCGTTGTGATGTAAAAAATCCCGTGGTCTCAATCGCTTGTACGGGTTCGAGTCCCGCCTCGGCCACTTTTATCAACAATAATATGTATTTAGTCGCATCCGACGCCATGCCCACGGCAGTACCGAGATATTTGGTTCCGTTCCATACCAAGCACGTCCCCCACTTCTTTACCGACGTGCTGATTGTGGGCAGCGGTTTGGCTGGACTGAGGGCGGCGCTGGCGGTCGATCCGTCGCAATCGGTGGTGGTCGTCGCCAAGCAGAACGCCGAACAATCCAACAGCAGCCTTGCCCAAGGGGGAATAGCCGCGGTGCTCGATTCCCAGGACAGTTTTGAAGAGCACGTCGCCGATACGCTTCGGGCCGGCGTCTCGCTTTGTAATCCCGAGGTGGTGGAACGAGTGGTCCGCGAAGCGCCGGCGCGCATCGACGAATTGAGCGCTTGGGGAGTGCGCTTCGATAAAGAAGGAGGCCGGCCGGCGCTCGCTCGAGAGGGAGGACACGGCAATAAACGGATCGTGCATGCGTTGGGGGACGCATCGGGCAAAGAGATCATGCGGGTAATGATCCGCCGCGTTGCGCAATCCGCCAATATCGACGTTTGGACGAAAACATTCACGCTCGACTTATTGACGCTCGACGGCGTCTGCCGCGGGGCATTGGTCTGGAACGAGCGGCACGGGAAAACAATGGTTTGGGCAAAGCAGACCATTCTGGCGACCGGCGGAGCGGGACAGCTTTATCGAGAAACCACCAATCCCGCCGTGGCGACCGCCGACGGCATGGCGGCGGCCTATCGCGCCGGGGCCGAACTCCGCGACGTCGAGTTCATGCAATTTCACCCCACAGTCCTATACATCGCCGGGGGGAGCCGAAGCCTGATAAGCGAAGCCGTTCGCGGCGAGGGCGCCTGGCTGGTCGATCGCCGCGGATGTCGTTTCATGACCGAGTACGATCCCCGCGGAGAATTGGCCCCCCGAGACGTCGTCAGCCGCGCGATAGTCGATCGGATGGAAAAGACCCGCCATCCAAACGTATTCCTCGATCTGAACCACCTCGATCCAGCAAGGGTCCGCGAGCGCTTCCCGAGCATCGCCGCCGTTTGCTCGGAGTTCAATTTGGACATTACGCACGATCGGATTCCCGTCCGTCCCGGGGCGCATTACATGATGGGCGGCGTTTCGGTGGACATCGAGGGCCGCACGACGCTGCCGGGACTTTGGGCGGCCGGCGAAGCGGCCGCCAGCGGGTTCCACGGCGCTAACCGGCTGGCCTCGAACAGTTTGCTCGAGGCGGTCGTCTTCGGCGCGCATGCCGGCGAGGGGGCTTCCCGTAAAGCCGCCGACTTGCGAGACGATTTTACCGCCTCGGTCGTAGAGAATCCTCGCTCGGACGTCCCATCGGAGCCGTTGAATCTGGCCGACATCCGCAATTCGTTGCAGAGCCTGATGTGGCGAAACGTGGGGGTACGCCGCGACGTCGACGACTTGCACGAAGCACAAGACACGATCGACCACTGGTCGCGCTACGTATTGCCGCGTCAGTTGGCCGATCCGAGCGGTTGGGAATTGCAAAACATGCTTTCGGTCGCTCGGCTGATGATCGAAGCCGCCCTGCAACGGGAAGAGACTCGCGGGGTGCATTGCCGGGGGGATTTTCCTCAAATTGACGACGTCCGCTGGAAAAGACACATCGCCTTCCGACGCGACTAAGAACGCGCTATGACATTGGGTTTAGGCGGTTTTTGGGGTGCTGCCGCCCGCTTGTCCAGCAGTGTTTTTCGAGAAATCTATTTGGGCACTGTCGAGCAAGTTGGCAGTGGCGCCCGTTATAAAAAACGCAACCGTTCACGGGCCGGGGACTGGCTCATTATTTCGCTTTTTCGAGGGCGAAAAATGTGCCTCTCCCCATCACCGCCGAGGGGGACAATCCCATTTTCGCGGTGAACCGCGAAAATCGGGACAGTCCCTTGTGAACGGTTACCCTCTCCCTCATGCTCCGTCCGACGCAACGGGCGAGTGATTGCCGGACGGCGGGTCGCCAAGCCCGCGGATTGATGCCGCGGCATTATATTGCCAAAAGCCTCGGGTGCGCTTTCCCTGTTTTCTAGGGTGTGATAAAATTGAGTCATGGATGGAAAATCCTCCCCTTACACAGGCAAGTCGACGGCAAGCGCGAGGCTGAGGGATTATCATGCCCTCTCGCAACAAATCCTTAGCTCGGCGAATCGCGAAATCTCGCACGTAGACTTTCAACGGGAAATGGCGGGGATGTTGTTGGATTTTTTTCAGTGCGACGCCGTCGAGTTGCGCGTCAGCAACGGCAGACGAGAGGTTGCCTGCGAAGCCGTTTGCGATGACGTGAGAGACCCCGATACGGATTATTTGTCGGTGGCTTTTATGCCGTTGGTTGTGGCCGAAGAAACAATAGGAGCATTGCGTTTGAAGAGTAGAGCCGAGAATTTTTTTCCAGCGTCGGAAATGGGTTACAATGAAAACGTCGCTCAAACGCTGGGGTTGGCGTTGGTGAACCAGCAAGTTCACGCATCGCTGCGAGAAAGAGTCAAGGAACTGACCTGTCTTTATTGCATCACGCAACTGGCCGATCGCCCCGACGTTCAACTTTGCGATCTGTTGCAGGGGGTGGTCGAACTTCTGCCTCCCGCGTGGCAATATCCAGAGATTGCGGTTGCCCGCATCATCTTCGACGATACCTGCTATGCCACGGCGGATTTTAGCAACGTGGTTTCCATGCAATCCGCGGCACTTGTGGTCAAGGGCCATCCGCGAGGCAACATCGAAATCGGCTATAGCGAAAAGAGGCCGGAATTGGACGAAGGGCCGTTCCTCAAGGAGGAACGCAGTTTGATCGACACGCTGGCCAGGCAAATCGCCCTGTTGATCGAGAGGCGGCAGGCCGCCGAGGAAAAGGACCGCTTGCAAGTTCAGCTTCGCCACGCCGACCGGCTGGCCACCATCGGGCAGTTATCGGCGGGAGTAGCCCACGAGTTGAACGAGCCGCTGGGAAACATTCTGGCCTATGCCCAACTAGCCGGCAAGGAATCCGGTTTGTCGCCGCAGACTGCCGCCGACTTGCAAAAGATCGTCGTCGCCTCGCTTCATGCCCGTGAAATCATCAAAAAACTGATGCTTTTTGCCCGACAGATGCCCCCTCGCATGTCGCGCACCAATCTGAATGCAATCGTTCAGGATGGGCTGTTCTTCCTGGAGTCGCGATGCCGAAAGGACGGCGTAATCGTGGAGCGGCGGCTTTCGCCCGAGCCGCCGGAGGTGGTTGCCGATCCGTCTCAGTTACATCAGGTTCTGGTAAATCTAGTTGTTAATGCCGTCCATGCGATGCCGGGCGGAGGCATTCTTAAAATCACCACTCTTAAACTCGATGAGCATGCAATCCTCTGCGTGGAAGACAACGGGGCCGGAATGAGCAAAAAAGTCCTACAGCAGATATTCATTCCCTTTTTTACCACTAAGGACGTTCACGAAGGGACCGGGTTGGGGTTGTCCGTGGTCCATGGAATCGTGACTTCTCACGGCGGGGTGATCGACGTCCAAAGCTCGCCGGGGAAAGGGTCCCGCTTCGAGATTCGCTTGCCCCTGGCCAAACAGGAGCGGAATGAAGGAGGTCACGATGAGTGAGGTCAAGGAGAAGGCAACTGTTTTGGTGGTCGATGACGTCCCCGACACGGTCGAGGCGCTGCGGCGAAATCTAGTCGCGGAGCAATACCGAGTCTTCACGGCGCCGGGGGTGGCCGAGGCGTTGGCTGTCATGGAAACCACGCCCATCGATCTGGTGATTACGGACTATAAAATGCCGAAAATGAGCGGCCTGGAACTGGTCCGCCACATACGCGAAAACCACCAGGACATGGAAGTCATCATGATTACCGGCTATCCATCGGTGGCCGGGGCGGTCCAGGCGGTCAAAAGCGGCGCGGAAGAGTATTTGCCCAAGCCGTTTACGGACGCCGAACTGAGAGAGGCCGTGAGCCGGGCGCTGGAGAAATTGCACCGCCGGCGGCTCGGCGGCGCGACCGCGGCGGGGCCGCTGCCGTCGCCGCACGGCTTGATCGGACAATCCAAGCCGATGCTCAAGGTTTTTAAATCAATCGGAAAAGTCGCCTCCAGCACGGCTACGGTGTTGATTACCGGCGAAAGCGGAACCGGCAAGGAACTGGTCGCCCGAGCCATTCATTATTGCAGTTCCCGCGCCGCGGCACCTCTGGTGCCGATCAACTGCGGCGGCATACCGGAAAGCCTCTTGGAAAGCGAACTGTTCGGCTATGTGAAAGGGGCTTTCACCGGGGCCGCCGAGTCGCGGGCCGGCTTCTTCCAAACGGCCGACGGAGGCACGATCTTTCTCGACGAAATCAGCGAAACCAGTCTGAACATGCAGGTAAAGCTGCTGCGGGTACTGCAAGACCGCGAAATCTACATGGTCGGCTCCACCCGCAAACGAAAGATCGACGTGCGAGTTCTGGCCTCGACCAACAAGAGTCTTCCCCTCCTTGTCGAGAAGGGATTGTTCCGCGAAGACCTCTATTTCCGCTTGAACGTGGTCAATATCGAACTGCCGCCGTTGCGCGAGCGGGGCGACGACATTGTGCTGCTCATTCATCACTTCAGCAAGAAGTATTCTCAGGAACTCGGCAAGCCGCAGCCGACCTTTACCGATCGGGCCTTGCAAGCGCTTCGGGACGGTTGCGGGTGGCCAGGCAACGTCCGCGAACTGGAAAACATCGTTCATCGGCTGGTGGTAATGGCCGAAGGAGATAAGATCGACGTTCCCGACCTCCCCGCGTTAATGCGGTTTGCCGTTTCTCCGCAACCCGATCTCACTCGCACCCTGGCCGAAGTCGAAGCGGAATACATCCGCAACGTACTGACCAACGTCGACGGCAACCGCACCCGAGCGGCGGAAATTCTCGGTATCGACCGAAAGACATTGCGAGGAAAACTCGGCTAATCGGACACGCCACAGCCGTCGTTCAACATTATCATTGTAGAATGGAATCTATTCCGTTTTGGGGTAGAAGAATAAGGTGGGACAAGCACGGATCTGCCCCACCCATTCGAGGTTTTTTGGTGAGACAGCGGTTCGCTTGTCCTACCCTGCTTTCTATTGGTTGCAATTACTGAAATGGGGAAATTCTCCCCGCCGGGACATATTTCCCCGGCCAATACTCTCCACCCATATATTCAACTGGCCCCCCAGAATCCCGGCGACCACTGCCTACTGCCTGAAATTCACCGTTTTTTTGGGTATTGGCTCTTTGTTTTGCAAAGTATCGCAATCACTTATTTTCGGCGCGCTAATTGCTTATAGAAATATCCAATGTCCGGCCGCGCGGCCGGTATATCAGTTTCCATCGCAGCCGCGCCGAAAATGCGTTGGCCGCGGTAGTAAGTTTTTCTTTAGAGGCATTGTCATGTTAAAAGACACCACAGACTTGTCTTCGCAACCTGTGATCGTCGGCCAACAGTCCCCCGCGACTTCCTGGCTGGATGAATCCTGGCAAATCTCAATGAACAAAAAAACCGCGCCGCGGAAACATGGGAGCGCGCAAAGCGACAAACTCGATCTTTGCGCGATTTGCATGTACGCAGACGAATGTATGTATCGCAGCACGGCGGCCCGCCCGAAAATCTATTGCGAATTGTTCGACGTCGACACGAAAGCGTTCGCGCCCCGCGAAGACGGCGACCCGTCGCTTCAAAACGGCGGCGACCAGCCGCTCGACCTAGCGGGAGGTTTGTGTTGCAACTGCGAGAATCGCAACGTTTGCACAATCCGCAGAAAGAATGGAAACGTTTGGCATTGTGAGGAGTACCGTTGATATGACAAGTGAGAACACCAGTGTAACGGCGGCGGGCGGCATACTTCAGACAGCTTTGTGGAACGCGCAAAAAACCGCAGAACGATTAAAACTTTCCGAGGACGTGACGCGCCGGATCATCGAGCCGGTCGAACAGATCAGGACGGTTATTCATCCCCAAGTCCCAAACGGGGAGATGCTCCACGCGCGGGTCTACGTCGTCAGACACAACGACGTGCTCGGACCGTCAAAGGGGGGCATCCGCATGACCGATTCGGTGAATCTCAACGAGGTCACCGGGTTGGCCATGGAAATGACCTGGAAAACCGCGTTGATCGGCGTCCCTTTCGGCGGCGGCAAGTCCGGCATTCGCTACGACACCTCGAAATTGAAGCCCACCGAAAAGGAAATCCTCGTCCGTGCGTTCACGCGCGGCATGCGCCGCCACATCGGGCCGGAAATATACGTCCCCGCCCCCGACATGGGCACAAATGAAATCGACATGGGCCACATGCGCGATTGCATTTCTTACAGCAGCGGCACTTCGATCACCGCCGGATGTTTCGTCACGGGTAAACCGGTTGTTCTCGGCGGAATAGTCGGACGCCGCGAGGCCACCGGACAAGGCGTCGTGGCCACGGTCGCCGCCGCCTGCAAACGTCTGAATCGCCCCATCGCCAAGCTCCGCGCGGCGGTCCAGGGATTCGGCAACGTCGGCGCGGTCGCCGCTCAATCCATGATCCAGCAAGGCGCGACGGTGGTGGCCGTTTCCGACATTACCGGCGGCGTCCTCCACGAAGACGGACTAGATATTTCGATGTTGATCGAACACGTCAAGGCAACCGGAGGCGTGAAGGGATTTCGCGGCGGAAAGGCCGTCTCGTTCGACGACGTGCTGGAGGCCGATTGCGATTTGCTCATCCCCGCCGCCGGTGGTTCGGCGATTACCGATGAGAACGCCGGACGAATCAAAGCGGATATGATAGCGGAAGGGGCAAACGCGCCCCTGACGCCCGCAGCCGATGAAATCCTCAACGACCGCAAGGTCTTCATCATTCCCGACATCCTATGCAACGCCGGGGGCGTGTTCGTTTCCTACCTCGAATATACTCAGGAAACCCAGCGCGACCAGATTACCCGGGCGGAAGTCGAAAAGAGACTCACCGAACGCATGACCACCACTTTCGAAGATGTCCACGACCGCTCGCTTCGCATGAAAGAATCCATGCGCCACGCGGCGATGGACATCGGCGTGCAGCGCGTGGTCGACGGCATAATATCGCGCGGCCTGCTGCCGTAGCTTCACGTCTTGCTTGGAACGACATGTCTGTGTGCCTCCTCCCCTCTCTCTTTGGGGAGAGGGGAGGCCAGGGCCATCGCGCTAGTTTTAAAGTAATTTGGGCTCTGCGCCTCGGGGCATTCCTTTGCGCGACACGTTCTCTCGCGTGCTGGCGTTGTTGGACGCAACGAAGTATCAAGAGTGTATCATGCGCCTGGCTACGGCCTTGCACAAGGCCGCCGGCGGCAAGATCGTGGTCATCGACGGCAAAACCTTGCGACGGTCGTTTGGCAACGCCAAAGGCCGCGGACCAATCCGTCTCGTGAGCGCTTGGTGCAGCGAGAATCGCGCCTCGCTCGGCCAACTGGCCGTAGACGCAAAAACCAATGAAATCACGGCAATTCCAGAACTTATGGAGTTGTTGGATATTCCAGGGCCATCGCCACGATCGACGCGGCGGGCTGCATACTCACTATTGCCACCAAGATGCGCCAGCAGAATGAGGACTACGTGCTGACGTTGATTAAGAATCAGAACACGCTCTCTGTCTTCACATGGGCGTAGAAAACGTCAAGCGGTTTCGTGAGAATGTACGGCCCCAAGCCCATTTCGCATAAGCCGTGACACCCGGTCGTTCGTAGCGAAACCTGTTTGGCCAGGCCTTGCCGCATAATGTGCCCCTGCGCCGTGCTGATGATGTCCACGGCTCCGCCGGCGCGGCAGGCGGCGCCGGCCGCAAGTTACGATCCGCAACGCGGCTGGATCAAAATCGGCACGTAGCATGACCCGCAATTGCGTTAATTCAGCGCAGCAAATCAGACGCTTCATCTTGATCGCTCTTTGGTGGGTTGAGAACCAAGCGGACCAAGGGCAGCGGCACGCGGACGGCCTGCCTGACGATGGTCTTCAAGCTGATGCAGTCGGCCGAGAAGTGTTGACGAACTCTCAACGGTTCGGTACGACTAATCGAGGTGATTCAAGGAATCCCCTTCTTAAACGGAGTCACGCAACCCAAAGCCGCCGCCTGATGAAAAATCGCCAACCGCCCCCTACACAACTCTTGACAATATCTCGGAGAACTGTTCCACTGGAGGAGAGTTTCCCCCGCCGTGCCACCCCATCTCACCCCATTTATTTACGGCAAACACCGATTAAAAAAACAGTGTTAATGATGCCGATGGCCCATCGACCCATGAAGTGAGGAAAAAAGGGAAAGTCGGGATAGGCTTTTTGCGGCGTCTGCCGGTGGTTCTTGACCGGGCCAGGTAATTCGGATACGCTTCTTTTTTGCGATACCGCTTGCCGGTTCCCGTTTAACGCGCGTCAAGCAATCGCGCCGGGGCTGCTTGGGGATCGTCCCATGGGTCAAGGTATCGTATTCGGTCTTTGATCCTCTCGGTCCATCAACCGTTATGGCGGGCGTACAATGGGAGGTAAATGGTGGGTGGGAATTACTCGGTCATAATTACCATGAGTTATCCTTAAATAGCAGACGCCGGGCGTCAGAATGGTGGGCAGACAACAACGCCATTACTTTTCCGTTCTTCGATAAGAGGTAAAAGTCAAGTAGCTACAAGCAGTTGCGGAGATTTACGGAGGGTATGCGAATGGCTAGCGGCCACACTGGAAATGTGGTGCCCCGGTAACGGGGTTGCGGGTTCGAGTCCCGTGCCCTCCGCTTTCAGAAAAGAATCATAAACAGGCCGAAAAGTCCGTGGAAAAGGGCTTTTCGGTTCGGTACGGCGACTGGCGATTTCCTTGGGCCAGCAAAGCCCGCAATTGAATCTTGACTTCGACCAGTTGTCTTCCCAACCTGGCGCGGCGACGGGTCAAATCGCGCAACTGTTGATATGGTTCCGGCGGGATGTATGCCAGGGAAATCT
>JAFGLH010000099.1 GCA_016928165.1 Pirellulales bacterium
ACGCACCAGCTTGGTTTTGCCGCGAAATAAGGTGCGTGCAAGCACGCACCCTACGGATTTGGAGCTTTCCGCAACAGTAACTACTTAGCGGTTGTCCAAGAATAACTTTGGAGTTTTTTTGCGGCTGCCCTCACCCCTTGCCCCTCTCCCGCAAGCGGGCGAGGGGAGTAATACTTGGACAACCGCTTGTAGTACCGTTTGGCATCAGCGTAACCATCGCACCCGGCGAGACGAGAACGACCGAAGCCGGAATCGACAAGCTGAAAAGGGTCTTGCCCCAACTTAAGGTCTTCGAACGATAACGCCAACATTTTGCCATCAGGACACGCCCATGAATACCGCAAACGTGCCCGCCATCAGCCGCCGTCGGCTGCTCTCTCGCGGTGTCGCGGCCGCCGGCCTCGGCGCGGCCGCCAACCTACTGCCGTCCGCCTTGAAAACGTCCCTCGGCGAAGAAGAACATCCGCGTCCGAAGTTCAAGTATTCCATCTGCAATGAGACGTTCGAGGGGTGGCCGTTCGAGAAGGCCTGCAAATTCGCCGCCCGGTGCGGCTACGCGGGCGTCGAGATTGCCCCGTTCACGATTTCCAATTTCGTCACTGATGTTCCCGCCGAGCGGCGCAGACAATTGCGCCGCCAGGCCGAGGAAGCCGGCCTGAAAATCGTGGGACTGCATTGGCTGCTGGCCAAGACGACGGGCTTCCATCTCACGTCGCCGGAGGCCGAGGTCCGCCGCAACACGACCAAGTACCTCGTCGAGCTGGCCCGTTTCTGCTCCGATTTGGGCGGGAATCGGCTTATTTTCGGCTCGCCCCAACAGCGCAACCTGGCTCCCGGGATGACGAAGGAGCAGGGCATGAAATACGCCGCCGAGGCGTTGCGGCCGGCGATGCCCGAACTGGAGAAGATGGACGTCACCTTGGCCCTCGAACCGCTCGCGCCTGCGGAGACCAACTTCCTCGCCACTGCGGCCGAGGCGGTCGAGCTGATCGAGTTGGTCGATTCGCCCCGCTGCCGCTTGATTCTCGACTGCAAGGCGATGTCCTCCGAACCGACGCCGGTCCCGGAATTGATCCGCAAGCATCGCCGCCTGCTGGTCCACTTTCACGCCAACGATCCGAACCGCCGCGGGCCGGGCTTCGGCAAGCTGGACTTCGTGCCCATCATGCGCGCCTTGCAA
This sequence comes from Pirellulales bacterium, assembly GCA_016928165.1. GTDB lineage: Bacteria > Planctomycetota > Planctomycetia > Pirellulales > Thermoguttaceae > JAHIKV01. Next base: position 1,181 of record JAFGLH010000099.1, read on the forward strand.
GAGATCGACTATCGCGATTGGGTGTCGGTCGAGGTCTTTGACTACACGCCCGGACCCGAGCGGCTGGCCAAGGAGAGCATCGACTATCTGCGCGAGTGCGCGGCGAAGGCGTCGTAACCGGCGGCGACGCAGGCGAGGGGACTGTCCCCCTCGGCGGTGAAGGGGACAGGCGCATTTTTCGCCCTTGAAAGGGCGAAAAAATGAGCCAGTCCCCGGCCCGTGAACGGTTACCGCCCCATTGCCTTTGCAAGTTCAGCAAGCGCCGTTCAATTTCGGGCTTTTTCCCCGACCTTTTTTAATCCTCGCAAACGAGGCGTGACGGGAAGCCTATTGCGGTTTAAGCTCGATGCGCATTTGATTGTCCGGCAACACCAGTTGCGGGTCAATGTACCAGACGCTAAAAGCCCAGTTGGATACGCCCTTCTTTTCGACCACGCGGAAAGCGATTTCGGCGGGCGTTTTTGCAACTATCTCCTTGCTCACGTCGATCTCCTGCAATCCCGCGTCGTTCGAGCCTGCCGCGTCCCTTTCCCAAACCACTTGACCGTTTACGACTACTTGTTCAAAGATATATTCGGCGTGTTGGTCGATGTCGTCGTTGATCGTGAAGCGGAGGAGCGCATTTTGCGCCCCCGGCGGCAATTCGACGGCGCGCGATACTTGGGCAAAGTCGCCGGCGGCCGCGGGCGTTTTTGCCGGAAAGGAAATGCGGTAGGCGGAGTGCTTGTTTCCGGTAATTGCCGCCGCCCGCCAATGCTCGCCCACGACGGAAAGACCTCGCGGGGGCACGACTTTCCCGGCGTTCAGATCGGCGAGGATCGTGCGGTGACGGGCCTCGCCCATTTGCTCGCGCAGATCGGCGTAGAAGAAATCCGTTTCGGGACCGAGCCAATGGTCTTTGAATATCTCCGCCGCCTCGGCAAACATCGCCGACATTTTTTCGGGCTCGATCTCTCCGCGCGGCACGAGTCTCAGGGACGAAAGCGCCATCTCCTTCAAGCGGCTGCGGACCATCGGATTCTCGCTCTCGCGATAGGCGTCGCGGAAAAGACCGTATGCCTTGATCAGCTTGGCCTGGTCATCCGGCGCTATCTTGTGCTCCCTCCAGTAAGCCAGGCGGATGTGCGGATTCGTGTACCATCCCTCGTAGCGGGAGAAGACTTCCGTATAGAGTTCGAGGCCGTCCAGGGGGCGCGGGTCGGCGCCGTAGTATTTGCCGCAGAATTCAGCAAGGAAATCGTCGATCGGCAGCGGACCCCGCCAACCGGACTCGATTAAATACGCAATGTTGACGACGTGCGAGTAGAGGAACACCTCGGGCACCATTCCGTAATCGCGTTGGCAAGCGTCGGTCACGAAGGCCTTCATGCTCGCAAGTCTCGGGGCGGGGAACGGCCCGTCGCAACTGATCGACGGATAAGCCCAGGCCCAACAGCGCGGAAAATGCTTCCTGTATTCCTTCGCGTCTTCGAGGTGCGGCACCCAGGCGATCATATCGCGCGGAAAGACCTCCGCCAGTTTTTCGGCCGGATTCATGTAGTCCCACGATACGACCATGGCGAATTGCATCGAGGGCTTGACTTTTCTAACGCCCTCCACGTAGGCGCGGAAATAGTCGGCTTCGATCTCGTGGCGCGGCCGGCCCTTTAACTTCTCGGTTGCAATCTCGATGCCTTCGGTGGCAGGGTGCCAAACCAACCCGTCGATGTCATAATTTCGCGCAATATCGGTAAACAGTTCCACGCTCGCCCGTTTCGTCGTCGGTTCCGTGGGATCGACCTTGCCGTTTTTTAGAATTTCGGGGTGCGCCGTCGCGGCGCCGCGATCAATGGAATGCGTAAAGCTGAGAAAGAAAACGGGAATTCCGACCTCTCGCGTCCGCTTCAACGCGGCTTTGAGACCCTCGCTATCCTTGGCGCTCATCGGAAATTCGTATGGAATGCAGACCACAATCAGATTGATGCGGTTTTTCAAGCACCAATCAACCACCGCGGGCTGGAAGAACCTGCCCCATTCGGGCGCATTGAAAACATACACGCCCCGATCTCTGAGTTTCGGCTTGTCGACGAAGGGCTTGTTTGGCATTTTGACTTTATCTCGTCGTTCCATGTATGTCTCGAGCCGATAGCCTCCATCGGCGAGAGTGAAACGATCCTTGGGATAATAGATTCGCGGCGGAAACCAAGCGGCGTCGACCGCGCGACGCAAAAAACCGTACGCGCCGTTGCGGACGCTTATTCCGTTGCCGCCGCGGATGACCGCGACGTTTTGCCCCTTGCGGAAAGCGTCCCGCCGACCCCAAATGGCAAACCCCTCGGCGCCTGCGTCCGCAAGTCCGGCGGTTACGCCCAGTTGCGCGATCCAGCGATTGTTCCGTTCATTGCCCAGTAATATGGCAAACGGGGCTTGCCCCGGCTTGTCCGCAATTTTCGTATGCGCGCCGACGGCAATCTTCAGATACTTCGCCAACTCCTCGGCCGCAATCCGCAAAGCATTGTCGGCGTTGTCCGGGAGAATAATAAGGCATTCCTTTCCGCGCTCCGCAACCGCGACGCCATCCTGCTCAACCCGGTTGGCCGGAGGATCAACGAGTTGAAGGGCTTCTCTTCCGTCGTCGATCAATGCCGCCCGCCCCGTATTGCATGCGATCGAAAAAGTAAAAATAAACAAATAAACCACATTTCTTAAAAAGAACATTGTACTTACTCCTGGCAACGTCTGGACTTTTGCAAATTCGAAAACGAAAGTCCCCTCTCCCTCCGGGAGAGGGCTAGGGTGAGGGCTTGCGGCCTTAAAACGCCTTGA
>JAFGLH010000100.1 GCA_016928165.1 Pirellulales bacterium
CATGTCTGGTCCTCCTTGACTCAGCAGGACACAAGTTTCGCCATTTTATCCAAACAGATCAATATCAACTTAGCGCTGTAGTATTAAGCGGCTCCGGCAAAACGCCGGCGTCATCCCCGATCGTCTTACTTTACTTCGGGATTGATTACGTCAACCACTTTCGCCGTGCCGGTGCGGAACATCGTGTTCAGTTCCTTCAACTGGGCGTTAACCTGCTTGAGCTGTTCAATGATTTCCTCGTCCCGCCGTTCGGCGGCGACCTCTTTCGGCGCTTGGGCATCAGTCGGATGGTCGCCGAGCAGGGTTCCAAACGCAATGCCTGCTACTATCAAGATCATCCAAGCGAAATTGCGATTCATGATATTATATTTCTCCAGTAACATGCGCCGCCGTGCCGGCGGCGGCTAAACATACATTCAAATCACGTAACCGTTCACAGGCGGGGGACAGGCACATTTTTCGCCCTTGAAAGGGCGAAAAATGTGCCTGTCCCCTTCACCGCTTATTCCAATCCGTTTACCAATATATCGCTCAGCGGCGGCAGGTCGGAGACGCGGCCGGCCGCCAGGGTCTGCTCGTACTGCCCGAGAGCGTCGAGCAGACACTCGGTCACTTCCGGGCAGAGCGAAGCCACGTCGTTCACTTCCCAATAATCGTCCGGTTTGGCGTACAGTTCCGGCGGCGCCGCGGCGCGGAGGAACCAGGCGGGCGTGCGGATCGCCCGAGCGCCGCCGGGACCGGCGATGCAAAGGCGGTCCTTTGTCCACACTCCTTTTCCACGCATCAAATATAGAACGCTTTCGGCCGAGGGCGAGTCGGGCGCGTCTTCAATCCCGCAGCAGTCCAACAGGCTTGCCCAGAGATCGGCCGGCTCGGCCAATGCCCCGCTTCGCAGAGCGGCGCCGGCGCCGTCGGGAAATTTCAACAACCAAGGGACGTGCGCCAGTTCGCCGTAGAGGGCTTCATCGCACGGTCCCACGCGGCGATGTTCCCCCATGGGCAAGCCCCGGCAGGAAAACACCGCCAGCACCGTTTCGTCGGCGGCCGGCAGACCGTCGAAGAAATCCAAAAACGCGCCCAGACAAGCATCCAACGCCGAGACTTGCCCGGCGTAGCTCTGCGAGATGCCGAGCAGTTCGTCGGGGTCGAAATCGGGGGAGAGCGTCCGGTCGGGCACTTCGGCGCCGTCGGGCGGCGGCGGGTCGCCCGGCTCTTGATACGCCCGGCGAAACTCCGGCGGCGCGTCCCAGGTCGTTCCAAGTCCGCCCAAATGACACCATAAAAGGAACTGATTGCGAAACGAGGCCACCCGATCTATGATCCGCTCGAAGCAGCGGCTGAAATGGGTCTGGTCGATCCGCCCGGTCGTTTCAGGCTGCCAGGGCGGGTCGATCTCGACTAGCTCGTCGAAATCCGTCGCTCCCGGATGCCGGGCAACCAGCGGCTCGTCGCTCAGCAACGCCGTGGTAAAGCCCGCTTGGCGGAACAACGTCGCCAGCGACTGCCCCGCTTCCGCTGGAACCTCGGGACACAGGGCGTGCCGTCCTTGCCAGTACGAACGATACAACCGCTCCAAGTCGGGCGAGTCGATCAGGGCATTTTCCAGCAGCAGCGACCGACAGGCCAGCCGGTCCAGGTTGGGCGTTTCCACCCACGTGTTGCCGTACGCGCCCACGTAGCCGGCGTGCAAACGGTCGATCGCCAAACATAAGACGTTCATGCGGCCATTGTAGTGGACGATAAGAGTGACTGGAAGAGTAACTTAGAGTTGTGTATGCCGGGTCGCAAACCCGGCCTGCGATATGGAAGCACTGATCGTCATCGCCGTCGTCGTGGGATTGATTTGGGGGGCCGTCGTCTTCATGCGCGGCGGGCTGATCGGCGGCTGCTTGGCCGTGCTGCTGGCGGGCGTATGTTTGAGCGTGCCGTTTTACAAGATTGAACTCGGTCCGCTGCCGCTGACGGCCGACCGGCTGCTGTTGGTGCTGTTGGTCGTGCAATATGTATTTTGGCGGCGGTGGGGTCTAACCGATCCGAAACCGCTCGGCAAGCCGGATATACTCCTGCTGGCGCTGCTGGCGGTTCTGGTCATCAGCACCTTCACCCACGATTGGACGGTCAAGAATTATCAGCCGGTTTCGTGGTTGGTCATTTCATACTTGATGCCGGCGGCGATGTACTGGATCGCCCGGCAAATGAAACATTCCGAGCGGACGACGCTCGCGCTCTTTGGCGGACTGGCCGTCCTGGGCGTTTACTTGGCCGTCACCACGCTGGCCGAGTATTTTCAGGCGTGGTGGCTCGTGTTCCCCAAATATATCGCCGCTTCGGCGGCCGACCCGGCCGCGGAATTCGTCGGCCGGGGGCGGGGACCGCTGTTGAATCCGATCGCCAATGGAATACTGCTGACCGCTTGCTTGGGCGGCGCGATGATGTGGTGGCCGAGGCTGCGAAGGCCGGGACAAATGGCGCTGCTGGCGGTAGTGACATTGCTCGCCGCGGCGCTGTTTTACACCCTGACGCGCAGCGTGTGGATGGGCGGGATGTTGGCCGTCGCGCTGGCCGTCGCGCTGGCATTGCCCTGGAATTGGCGAGTGCCGCCGCTGATCTTCGCGTTGGCGGCCGGCATGTTGTTCGCCGCCACGCATTGGGACAACATTGTCGCTTTCAAGCGCGACAAGGCCCTGGCCGCCGAGAAAACAGCCGAGTCGGTCGAGCTGCGGCCGATCCTGGCGAGAATTGCATGGAATATGTTCCTCGACCGGCCGCTGCTCGGCTGCGGCTATGCGCAATACGCCCAAGAGCATGAAAATTACGTCCACGACCGTTCCACCCAATTGTTATTGGAGCGCGGCCGCGGCTATATTCCCCACAATGCGGCGCTGTGTCTGTTGACCGAGACCGGTCTGGTCGGCTTGGGTCTGTTCGCGGCGATGTTTTTCTTTTGGGGATTGGACGCCTGGCGTTTATGGAGCGGCGCGGAGCGGCCGCTCTGGGCCAGACAACAGGGTTTGCTGACGTTGATCGTGCTGGGCGCGTATTTCATCAACGGCATGTTTCACGAGGTCTCGGTCGTGCCGATGGCGAACATGACGCTGTTCTTCTTGGCGGGGATGACCGAAGGCGTGTATTTATTGACCGGTCGGCGATCTTCTGGTATGATCGTCGATGGCTGAGCAATGAAAACAACACGTTATTTCACAAACGTGATCTTTCAATACGACCGCGACACCGACATGCTTTATATCAAGCTGGTTGATCGGCCAAGCACCGAGTCGGAAGAGGTTGCGCCGAGCATAGTTATCGACTACGACGAGCGTAATCAGGTCGTGGGCATCGAAATCGAGGGCGCCGGCAAGTTCATCGATCCGTCGCGCCTGGAAGTCTCGGCGCTGCCCGTTGTTGACTTGATACTCAGCGAACGGACCACGGTTGGCACATAAGACAATGCGTTTCAGATGACCGAACGTGAATTCCTCAACGCCGTCGGCGGCGGAAACGACGACCTGCCGCAATTGCTGCTGGACATGCTTGCCCAGGCCGGCGCGTCCTATTGCGTGATCGGTGGGTTGGCCGTCAACGCATACGCCGAGCCGGTCGTCAGTCTCGATCTGGACATTGTTATCGCCGGCGAAGGCGTGGAGCGACTCTGTGATCTAGCGGCAAGCAAAGGATTGAGCATCGAAAGATTCGAACACAGCATCAATTTGTCCAGTCCGGAATCTGACTTGAGGATACAGATTCAGACCGACGGGCGGTATCAAGCGTTCATCGCTCGATCCGAGCCGAAAGACGTTCTCGGATATCGAATGAACGCCGCCTTGCCGGAAGATGTTTTGCAAGGCAAGATTTGGGCCTGCTCCGACCAACAACGACGGAGAAGTAAACGACAAAAGGACCTGGCCGACATACTCAGACTAATCGAAACGTATCCCGAACTGGAAAAGCAGCTTCCCGAGGACGTGCGAGAACGTTTGAGATGAAGTGGTTCAGCCGGCCAGGGTTTGCAGGGCCTGGGTAACTGTCATGCGGCAGCCGACGCCGATTCGCGGGCGCGTCTCAACGACGGTCTCTGGAAATTGCGAGACCCGGCGGCGATGGCCGACGGCGACCAACAGCGTGGACGTGGAAGAAGTTCGCGGGTTGAGCGGAACGACGAGGAACAGCAGCCCGAAGCCGGCCAACAGTCCACCGACGACTCCGCCGAGCGCGATCGCGCCCCGGCTTGGTCCGACCGGACGGGAGCCTGTGTCGGGCGAATCGATGCGGCTGATCAGGCTGGCGGCCTTCGCGCCGGCCAGCGCGGAGCGGGCCTCGGACAGGTTCGCCTCGGCACGTTCCAAGAGGACGATCCGGTGCTTTGCGCTGGCCGTTTGATTGGCGTATTCCGCCCGCACCTCGGTGAGATTTTCCAGCCGCTCGACGGCCTTTGCCAGTTGCTCTTCGAGCAGGTCGTGTTTTTGCCGGCAGATTCGCAGTTCCAGTTCGATGCCCTGTCGCGCGACGGCCAACTCCTCGCGGAGATCGCCGGCGATTTCCTCTTCAGTCACTTGTGCCGTTCGGACTTTCGGATGGTCGGCCGACATAATGCCCAGCAGGGCGTCGGTGCGGAGCTGGGCGTCGATCAGCCCGTCTTTCAACCGACGGAGAGAATCGTGCGATTTGAGCAGTTGGTTGGGCGCGGAGACCAAATAACGGGGATCCTTCTGGGCCGCGGTCACCACGGCGAGCAGTTCGCGGTTTTCCTTCTCGACGGCGGCGTTGGCGCGGATTTGTGCGCGGATTTCCTCGCCACTGCGGCGCAGCGCGCTGTCGCTGGAGGCCATCTCCTGCATCGAGCGGAGTTCGGCCAGGTCGCCGCCCAAGCGCCGTTCAGTAACGGACAACGCCGCCGTGGCCTCGTCCAGGTCGGCCTTCGCCAGACGGACGGTCTTCGTCAATTCGTCGATCACGCTTTGGGCTTTCGCGTCGCGGAGCAGCATGAAGCGGTCGCGGAGCCGCTTGAAGATCGCCTCGTTCATCGCCACCGCTCGGGCCCGGTCCGCGTCCTTGACGTTCAGATAAAAGACCTCGGTCGTGCCGAACTCGGCCCCCTTGGGCGGAACAATTTCGACGTTTTCTCGGGCGTCGTCGATGTCTTCGTCGCTGGGCCACGCTTCCGTGTCGTCGCAATCGGAAGGCGGACCGACCTCGGCCAATGCCGCTTCCAATACGCCGCGGCCGCGGGCCACTTCGAGAATCGTTTCCTGCACCGTCTTCATTTCTTCGGGATAGCTGAATTTGCCCGGCCCCTTCTCGGCCGAGAACGCCTCGTTGCGGACAATCACCGCTTGAGAGGCTTCCCACGTCGATTCGTGAAACACGGCGTATAGGCCGATGGCCGCCGAGATCGCCGCCGCGGGCAGGAGCCACAAGACGACGTGCTCGCGGAGCAGTTGAAAAATTTCTCTCGGACCGGGTACCGTAGGCTGTGAAAAGTGCATCGTATCTGATGATCGTTTAGGTTTCCGCAGAGGGCGGCGGGGGTCGATTCCAGCCGCCGAGACTTCAGCGAACACGTGGCGAAGTCCCGGCGACCACGGTCATTTTTCGGCGGCTGGAGCCGACTCCCGCTGGTTAAAAACGCCATCGGTCGAATACTATTCTCGACCGTGCCTTTGTACGGTCGCAAGGCCGGTGCCAAAGGGCGCCGCGCACCGAGTGAGTCGTTGTATCTCCTTATTAAACAAATACTTATAGTATCGAAAACCGGACCCTCGCGGCAGCCGAGAGCCGGGCCGCGTTGCCGCTTCGCAACGGGCCGTCGCCATTAGGCAACGTGTCACCGCCCCCCTCGCGGATGCAAACGACTTAGTGGAGCAAAAACCACTTGCTTATAGCTATTGGATGACAGAGAGTTGTCATAGGGTAAGAAGGAGTTTTGTAATTGAAAATCAAACAGGTCCTCGAACCACCTGGTATTTCCATGCGAGTCCGTTGTTTGACCACGCTGAAGAAATTGGCCCCCTACGCCGAAGATTGGGAACGGCTAGCGGCGGGCGCGCCGTTTCGCGGTTGGACGTGGCTCCATCATTGGTGGCGGCATTACGGCCAAGACAAAGAGGACGCTTCGCAACGGCTGGCGGTGTTGTGCGTGTTCGACTCGCGCGCCTTGGTCGGCATTGCCCCGTGGTATTATGAGTCCACCGCGCTGGGTGGACGGAAACTGCGCCCCCTAGGCTCCGGCGAGGTCTGCTCGGACTATCTGGGTGTGCTTTGCCAGCCGGGGAGAGAAGAAGCGGTCGCCGGCATGCTGGCCGACTATCTGGTGACCAACGCCCAGGACAATGATCCCGACGCCTTGCACTGGGACCTCTTGCATCTGGACGGCATCGACGCCGGGGACCCGGTCATGTCGTTGCTCGCCCATTGTTTGGCCATCTCCGGCTGTTCGGTCAGTCGTCGAGGCGGATTGAACTGCTGGCGGGTGGACCTGCCCGACGATTGGGACGCCTACCTCGCCTCGCTCAGCAAGAATCTCCGCCGCGACGCGAGGCGGCTGGAGCGGGACCTGATCAAAACCGACCGCGCGGCGCTGCGCTCGGTGGAACGGCTCGACGAGCTTGAGCGGGCAATGGACGTTCTCATCGACCTGCACCAACGGCGGCGAAACATGCTCAGCGACGGCGGCTGCTTCGCCTCGCAACGGTTCCTCGGCTTCTACCGCGACGTGTTGCCCGACCTGTTCCGTCAAGGCCAGCTACGGTTTTATTGTCTGGAGATTGACGGCAAGCCGGCGGCCGCGGAGTTCCTGTTGGTCGGAGGGGGCGTGCTCTACGGTTACCAGACCGGCGTGGCGCCCGAGGCGATGAAACACCAGCCGGGCAAGCTGCTCAATTTGACGATCATCCGCCGGGCAATCGCCGATGGTTATCGAGCCGTGGACTTCCTCCGCGGCGACGAGCCTTACAAGTCCCGCTTCGGCGCCCGCCCGCGACCCAGCGTGGAGTATCGCGTCGCGCCCTCGAAGGCCGTCGCTCAAATCCGCCACAACCTCTGGTTGGCCGGCAGCAGCGTCAAGCAATGGGTGAAGAAAGGGATGGGAAACCATAGATGAGTGGTTAGATATTTTATCTATGGTTTTCGACCCCCTGGCCCCTGACCCCTCGCAACACATGCCGTTTTGGAAACGTTTACTGCTGAACCTCTACTACCACGCCAGCGGCCCCTGCCGGCGGCGCGGCGACAGACGACGGGCCGACGAGGGCCGCGCGCCGGCGATCGTGCTCTGCTGGCACCGCGTCGCCGACGACCGGGCCACGCCGTGGACCACGCCCAACGCAACTTTCATCCGTCAAATGGACTGGTTGAGCAAGCGTTTTCAATTCGTATCTCTCGGCGAGGCGCAACAACGCCTCCGGCGAGGATGCAACCGCCGACCATGCGTCAGCATCACGTTCGACGACGGCTACGCCGACAACTGCCGCACGGCGATCCCTTGGTTGAACGAGCGACGCATCCCCTACGTCTATTTCGTCACTCTATCGAACGTGTTGGAAAAAAAACCGTTTTCGCACGACCTCGCCCTGGGACGAAACTTGGCGCCGAACGATTTGGAGCAACTGCGGGCGATGGCCCGGGCGGGAGCGGAAATCGGCGCCCACGGCCGGACGCACATCGACCTCGGTTCACTCGACGATCCGCGCGCAATTCGCCGCGAAGTGGCCACCGTCAAGGAGGAGTTGCAAGCGGCCCTGGATCTGAATGTCCGTTGGTTCGCCTTTCCCTTCGGACAATACGCCAACCTAAGCGCCGCCGCGTTCGAGGCGGCCGAGCGGGCCGGATACGCCGCCGTCTGCTCGGCATACGGCGGATACAATTTTCCCGGCGACGACCCCTTCCACCTGCAACGGATCGTCGTCGACGATACGATGATCCGACTGAAAAATTGGTGCACGATGGACCCGAGGAAATTGCGTACGCGGCGATATGAGTATCGCACACCGGAAAGCTTAGCCGCCGCGTCCACGCGGCGACGGAAACAAGAATTGGCCGGCGGCGGAAGTGGAATCGTCGTCGAAAGCAACAATTTAACTCCCCCCACGGCGGTCGACAATTTCGAGTATTAACATCATCTTTCAGTTCAACGCCGCGTGGACGCGGCGGCTAAACATATACCCGATTATATGGCCGATCTAACCGACAACCGCGAACCTTTCGCCCCGATCGCCCCGCCGAGGACCGATACGCTGTTGGACAGCGTGTTGATCATCTTGGCGCTAACGGCGGTCCAGCGGCTGGTGGGGTTCGTCCGCGCGGTGCTCTTTTGCCGCTGGCTCGACGCCGAGCAGTTGGGCCTGTGGGACATGACCTTCAGCTTCCTGCTGCTGGCGGCGCCGCTGGCGGTGGCGGCGCTGCCCGGCGCGTTCGGCCGCTATCTCGAACACTACCGTCAGCGGGGCCAACTCCATGCGTTTCTGCGCCGCATGGCTTTTGTGTGCGGCGGTCTTGGCGCGGCGGCCTGCGTCCTCGTCGCCCTGCTGCGGAATTGGGTCTCGCTGTTGATCTTCGGTACGCCTTCGCACGCCAATCTGGTCGCCGTGGCGGCCGCCGCGCTGGCGGCGGTGATCGTCTACAACTTTCTGGTCGAACTGTGCGTCGCCATGCGCAACATCCGCCTCTCTTCGGCCATGCAGTTGATCAACGGGCTGGCCTTCGCCGCGCTCGGCTTGGGGCTGCTCCTGGGGTGGCGATGCTCGGCCGAGAGCGTGTTGCTAGGCTACGGCGGATCGTGTCTGATCGCCGCCGCCGCGGCCCTTTTCTTGCTGCGCGGGGCGTGGCCAACGCCGCCGCCGGATCCGCGACTCTCACAACCCGCGATCTGGTCGAAGGTGGCCCCCTTCGCCGCTTGGGTCTTGTCGGTCAACCTGCTGACGAACCTCTTCGGGGTGGTCGATCGTTACATGATAATACATTTCTCCCGCGAGTCGGTCGACGGGGCGCTGGACATGGTGGGTAATTACCACGCCTCGCGGGTGGCGCCGATGCTGCTGGTTTCGATCGCCGCCATGCTGGCCGCGATGGTTCTGCCCCACTTGAGCCGCGATTGGGAGGCGGGACGCCGGGAACTGGTCGCCTTTCGCCTGCGGCTGCTGTTAAAAGTCTTCGGACTTGGATTGTTCGCCGGGGCCGCGGCTGTGGCGGTCGTGGCCCCGATGCTGTTCGATTTCGCCTTCGACGGCAAATACCCCGACGGATTAAAAGTGCTTCCCTGGACGCTGGTCTACTGCTGTTGGTTCGGCACGATGATGGTCGCGCAAAACTACTTGTATTGCAGCGAGAAGACCCGCTTCGGCGGCCTCGCGCTGTTGGGCGGCCTGGCGCTGAACGTGCCGCTGAACCTTTTGTTGTTGCCCCGTTTGGGATTGACCGGGGCGGTGTTGGCCACCGCGGCCGCCAACGCCTTGGCGCTTTTCCTTGTCTGCCTGTACAATCGCCGACTCGGTTTCCGGCTCGACGACGGCGCGCGGCTGATAATTGTCTTGCCGATGCTGGTTTGTCTTGGCCCTTGGGTATCGGTCGCGGCGTTGGCGGCCGTGGCGGCGGAAGCCGTCTGGGGAACTCGGCTTTTCACGCCAGACGAAAAACGCCGGCTCGCCGAGCGACTGGATGATCTTGGCGCGCGGCTGGGGCTGGCACGCTGGGCCGCCGGACGCTGAAGTGTTCCGTTTATGGCCAAATGACAAAACGCGTAGCGGCCCCGTCAAACGCCCCCTCTTGCCCAGCAATCCTATTTTCGCTTCCTGGGGATATTAGAACCGCGCTCGATATCGAATTGGATAACAATCGGCATAGTGGGACAGCGGCGTTCTCATTATAATTTGCCGTCCTTTGATCTAATCACTTTATTACCGCGGGATTTACGATGATCGGACAGGGAGGTCCGAAGACATCGCGGGGACGCCGCCGACCGACTGCCAACTCGGTCGCCGCGGGGCTATTTCGTTGTCTGACGTTGGCGTTGCTCATCGCTAGGGCGGCCGCGGCCGACGAAGTCCGCGCTCGCATCGCCTGGGGCGGAGGCGAAAACCGGCTCTGGACCGGAACCATCTCGGTCAGCGAGGGATCGCTGGCGGCGCCGCGCCCCTTGGGCATCGAAGCCGACGAGCCGGGGTCGATGTGGATCGACAAGGCCGACGGGGGCGACGTGCTCCGCTTCCGCCAACGCAGCCCGCGCGGATACGACGGGGTTGACGTGCTCGTATCCGCTCCGTCGAGCGCGAAGTTGCTGCTGCGGTTCACCGCCGCCGATCGCCCCGATCATCCCATGCACGTCGAAATCCCGCTGACCGACCTCTCCGGCGAATTCGTCAACAGGGAACTGGACGAGAGGGGCAACCGCTTGTTGGCGATGCGCGCGCCGGGCGACCTGTTGCGGGTGAGTTTCGCTAGGGAGCACCTGATCTTCGCGCCCGGCGAGCGGTTCGAGTTCGCCGTCGAGCCGCGAATGTTGCCCGTCGCCGCGGAGCAGCGAGTGCGCATCCGCGGCCAACTGCTCGTGGGCAAGAAGGAGCATTGGCTACAGCAGGAGGAAGTCGCGGCCGACGATGCGGCCAGCGTTCCATTCGAGCTTTCCATGCCGGGCGAGGAGGGGGTTTACGACATAATCATCACCGCCGCCACCAGTCCGAATTGGACCCAGGCGGTCCGGCAACCGTTGAGTTGGCGCCGCACGATCGCCGAGCGCCGGGTGCAGGTCGTGGTGCTCGATCCCTACCCCCCGCCGGCCGACGCGGCAAAATCCAAACCGACGGAGGTGTTGGAAATCGATCCGGCCAATCCGCGCTGGTACGAGAAGCTCCCCAAGTTGACGCAGTTGCCCTTGACCAAGTCGCGCCTGCCACGGTCTTGGCAAGGTCCGCTGGGCAACGGCTGCTCGACGACGCGCAACCATGCCTTGGGCAACCTGGCCGAATTGAAACCCAACGCCGATTCTCCCGACGTAAGCTGGGAGGCATACTGGCTGCCGATCGACCGGCCCGGCGAGCGGCACGTCCTGGAGATCGAATATCCCGGCGACGTGTCTCAAACCTTGCGAGTCGGCATCCTGGAGCCGGACGCCTCCGGGGCGTTGACGCCGTTGGAATTGTCGGCGGGCTTCGACAACGCCGAGGAGGCGGTCCCCTCGGCCTCCGTCCCGAGCCGGGAGATGTATCGGATGGATTTTTGGCCGCGCACGGCGACGCCCTTGTTGCTTTTGGCCAACGGGCGAGATCGTACGGCGGCCGTTTACGGCAAGATTCGCGTACTGGCCGGCGGAGAGCGGCCGCCTCGCCTCTCCCGGCTCGAGGGGGCGAACCGGCGTTTGCTGGCCGCCTATCTCGATCGACCTCTGTTCGCCGAAAACTTCTCGGCCGGCGAACGCCTCGACGCTTGGAGCGGACGCTGCTTGGACGATTGGTGGACGTTTTTCGAGGGCGCTTCCCGGCTGATCGAATATCTCCGTCGCGCCGGCCGCAACGGCCTGGTGATTTCCGTGGCCGCCGACGGCAGCGCCATCTATCCGAGCGATTTGTTGCAGGCGACGCCCCGATACGACACCGGCATATTTTTCGCCTCCGCCCAAGACCCTGTGCGAAAGGACGCGCTGGAGTTGCTGCTGCGGTTGTTCGACCGCGAAGAACTGCAACTGATCCCCTCAGTCGAGTTCGCCGCGCCGCTTCCCCGCTTGGAATCGCTTCTCCGCGAGGGCGGGCCCGACGCGGAAGGCGTGGAATTGATCGGTCCGGCGGGCGCCGCTTGGCACGCCGTTCGCGCGCCGCGGCGCGGCTTGGCGCCTTACTACAACGTGTTGCATCCGCGGGTGCAAGCGGAGATGCTCGGCGCGTTGAGGGAATTGGCCGTCCGCTACGCCGAGCATCCGTCGTTCGCCGGCCTTTCCTTGCGTCTCTCGGCCGACGGCTACGCCCAGCTACCCGGTCCGGATTGGGGATTGGACGACGCCACGATCGCCCGGTTCCAACGGGCGACGGGCCTGAGGGTGCCCGGCGCGGGACCGCGGCGGTTCGCCCGCCGGGCGGAGTTTCTCGCCGCGGGGTCGAACCGCCGCGCGTGGCTGCAATGGCGCGCGGCGGAAACGGCCAAGTTCTATCGCCGCGCCGCCGAACAACTCGCCTCGATTCGTCCGGGCTGCCGCCTCTATTTGGTCGGGGCCGACATCTTCGGCAATCCGGCATTGGAAAACGAGTTGCGCCCGGCGCTGTCCCGGCAGACGACTTTCGCCGACGCCTTGTTGCAGGCGGGCATCGACGCTCGGCATTTCCTCGAAGGTTCCGGACGGATCGTCCTTTTGAGACCCGAACGGATCGCGCCGCGCGACGAGTTGGGCCGACGCGCCGCGGACTTGGAACTCGCACAAATGCCCGACGTGGACGACTATTTCCGCGCCGCCCCCGTTACAGGAAGCTTTTTCTTCCATCAGCCGAAGGAGGCGCGGATAAACTCGTTCGACGAAAAAAATCCCTTCGCTCCGGGCCAAACCTGGTTGGTCTGCCAACCGACGCCCGTCGGCGCGCGGAATCGACAACGCTTCGTCCACAGTCTCGCCGCGCTCGATGCGCAGGTGATGGTCGACGGCGGCTGGGTCTTGCCCGCCGGCGGCGAAGACTCGCTGTTGAATTTGGCGTCCGCCTACCGCGCGCTGCCGGCGGTCCGTTTCCAAACGGTCGGCGGCGAGCAATCGGCCGCCGCTGCGCAGCCGGCGACGTTCCGTTGGTGCTCCCACGGCGGCCGGACGTATTTGTACGCTGTCAACGACGCGCCCTTTCCGGTGACCGCCCAACTACGCGTCGAAGCCGCCCCCGGTTGCCGCCTGGAAGAATTGACCGGCGCGCGGCAAATCGAGCCGCTCCGGCCGGACGCGCGATCGGGCCTGATTTGGAAAATCGACATGGGGCCTTACGACCTGGCGGCCGTGCGGCTTTCCGACCCCGCCGCGCGGTTTTCCGATCCGCGCGTCGCGTGGACAGGCGAGATCGACGCCGCCTTGGCGTTGAGCATCCGTCGGCTGGGCGCGCGGGCGGCGGCCCTGCGCAATCCTCCGCCCTTGGACGTTGTGGTCAATCCCGATTTCGAGAAACCGGCGGCCGACGACGATCCGGTCCCCGATTGGGCCGCGACCAGCCGAGTCGGCGTGGAAATCAAGTTGGACCAGACGCGGCGGCACGACGGCCGACAGTCGGTCAAGCTCCGCAGCGACGGTCCGGTGGCCTGCTTGGCGAGCCGGCCGTTCGTCGCGCCGAAAACCGGACGGTTGACCGTTTCGGTCTGGCTGCGGACTGAGGGGGCGCGCCAGCCGCCGTTGAGGCTGGCGCTGGAAGGTAAACTGCTCGGCGGCGACTATTACCGCTACGCCCCGGTCGGGGCGCCGCCCGGTCCCGAACAACACGCCGAGCCGATTCTGACCGAGTGGGGGCGATACGTCTTCCAGGTGGACGATCTGCCATTGGAAGGGCTGGCTTCGATGAGGGTCCGCTTCGATCTGATGGGCGCCGGCGAGGTCTGGATCGACGACGTGCGAATTTACAATTTGGCCTTCACAAAGCCGGAGATGATTGAGATGTCGAAGTTGATCACCCTGGTCGGCGTCAAACTTCAGCAGCGGCAGGTAGGGGATTGCGTGCGTTTGTTGGAGAGTTATTGGCCGCAATTTCTCGAGCGGAACGTTCCCCAGCCGCCCGGCCTGGCGGCCTCGGAGACCCCGTCCGCCGCCAAGCAGCCCGAAGCCGATAAAAAGCCCCCCGAACGCAACGGCCTTTTGGATCGAGTCAAAGACATGCTCCCCAACTCGTTGCGGTTCTGATCGTCTGCCCCCTCATTACCCCCCCCAAAGATACCACGTCATAACCACGCTTACTAGGGGAAGTATTTTCCTCCTTTACCCCGCTCCCCAATTAACATGAGTAATAGGGGGCGGAAATTATCGCTTTTCCATGTCCTGATTCGGCGCGGAATCATCACATAACTAATGGGCCGGCGGCGGCGTGCGCTAGGCCGGTTAGGTAATACTCGTGTTCGGGAGCGATCCGGTGGCGTTGGAAACGGAGCAACTCGTTCGCGTGCTGATGGCCGAGCGGAACAAGCTGCTCGCCTACACGTGGTCGATCACGGGCGATTTCGCTCTCTGCGAGGACGTCGTGCAGGAAGTCGCCCTGTTGGCGCTAGACAAAGGGCGGGAGGTGGCCGACGAGCCGCGGCTGAGGGTCTGGTTGCGACGCTCCGCGCGGCTGAAGGCCCTCGAATCGCTCCGCGGCAAGAGCAAAACGCCCCCACCCTTGAGCGACGAGGTGCTCGATAAGCTGGAAGCCCATTGGGAACCATACGACGTTCGCGGGGAGCTGTCCGAATCGTCGCTGGTGGAAATGCTGCGGGCTTGTTTCCAGCGATTGACCGACAAGCAGAGGAACTTGCTGTCGCTCCGCTACGCCAAACAACTCCGCAGCGGCCAGATCGCCGAGCGATTGCGGATGAAGGTCGAGACCGTCTACCGGTCGCTTACCCGCGCGCACCGCAATCTGGCCAATTGCATCGAGGATGCGATTTCATCCAAAAAACGGGTGGCCGGCGATGAATGAAGACGTTGCACAATTCGACACCACCGCCTCGGGCGACGAATTGATGGAGTTGGCCGTCCTCCATCTGGACGGCTGGCTCGACTCGCCGCGGCGCGACCGGCTCAACGCCCTGTTGGCCAACGACACGCGCAGCCGCGACGCCTTCGTGGCCGTCTGCACGCACGCTTCGTTGCTCGCTTCCTGCGTCGGTATTAACGAGAGACCAGTGGTCGGAGATCGGGAACCAGAGTTCGAGGATCGGAAGATTTTTGATCAGTCGCTTGCGATTCCTTCCCTTTCCCCTCTCTCCTTTACCCTTTCCCCTTCGTTCGTCGGCGGGCCGGTGTTCTCCTACATGGTCGCCACCGTGGTCTTATGTTTGATGCTGCTGGGTGCCTGGGCATACAAGATTTCGCACATACGGTCTATCGCTCCTGATATGGCGGCATCGTCAACTCGCCGCCTCGCCCCAATCTTCGTCGGCCGAGTGACCGGCATGAAAAATTGTCGCTGGAGCGATGCAA
The DNA here is from genome assembly GCA_016928165.1 of Pirellulales bacterium. Classification (GTDB taxonomy): domain Bacteria; phylum Planctomycetota; class Planctomycetia; order Pirellulales; family Thermoguttaceae; genus JAHIKV01. Next base: position 15,116 of record JAFGLH010000100.1, read on the forward strand.
ATACGCAAACGGTCATCGGCGCCTCGGCCCCGCTGGGGCGCGAATACGCTTTGGCTTCGGGCCTGATGGAGATTACCTACAGCAGCGGCGCGAGAGTGATTCTCGAAGGCCCCTGCACGTACAAGGTCGAATCCTCCGCCGGCGGTTTTTTAGAGCGGGGCAAGCTGACGGCGAAAATCAGAACTCAAAGCTCAAATCTCAGAACTCAAAGCTCGAAACCATTTCCACTCTCCTCTCCCTCTTCTCCCCTCTTCTGCGTCCGCACTCCCACGGCCGTCGTCGCCGACCTGGGCACCGAGTTCGGCGTCGAGGTGGACGAAAACGGCGACACCATCTCCCACGTATTTCAAGGTTCCGTGAAGGTGCGAACGGTCGACGAACATTCGTGGAAAGAAGTGCTACTGCGGCAAAACGAATGGGCGCGGGTGGAAAAAAGCGGCGCCGGCTTGGATGGCGGCGCTCCGCGGATCGTTATCGTCAAGGAACTCGCCGCTGCGCCGAAATTCGTCCGTCGCATGTCGAAACCGGTCTCCGTCAGCGGCGGCTACGACGGCGGCTACGATCCTTACGACGCCTCTCCACCGCCGGGGCAAAGCACTTGGCTCAACGGCGGCGCGACCTTGGTTCCCACGCCCAACGACGACAACGGCCTTCCCTCGCCGGGCCTGGCCAACTTTAACGACCCATCCTCCGGCCAGCGTCTATCGGTTTATCGCCCGATGGGTTCCGACACGTTCGGCGACGACCAAGCCAACGACGAGTTTACGTTCACCGCGCGGTTGAAGCTGGGAAGCGCCGATATGACCACCACGCCGTCGTTGGCCTTGATCTGCCTCGGTTTCCGCAACGAATGGAACGGCGGAGACGATTACGGAAAGGTGGTCATGCTCGGCTGGTTTTACAACAATCCGAACGACGGCGACAATCCCGGGCTATGGCTCGTCGAACGCCGGACGATGGGCTCCGCCCAAGCGGGCGCAGTTAAAATCAACAACGTCAACTATTTCGACGACGCCTGGCACACTTATCGAGTCGACAAAGTCTTGGAGCGGGGAACCGCCAAGGTAAAGGTATACGTCGACGGCGCGCTGAAGGTGAAAATCGGCTACGACACGCTCCCCGCCGCCGAGAGCGGCGACGACGGCTTCGGCTATTTCTCTTCGACGCCGGGCGCCGTCCGGGCCACCGTCGATTATTTCGAGTATCGCGTTTATGCCCCCCCAGCGCCGACTTCCAAAACGGAGCGATTCTCGGTCGGCGCCGAGGACGATGCGGGGGAAGGTCAATCGCCGCGAGATGGGGCCGGAAAGGAGGTGGTGAACTGATCTGAATAAAAGTGGTGCGGCGTCATTGAAATATTTTATTTTACCGTGGCGGGTTTTTAGTCCCCGGCGCGCGCCGGCGGCCCGGATACGGTCGGTTATGACAAATGTTTGACAAGGAGTTTGTGATGTATCGCTTCCAAATGAGAGTGTTGTTCGTGCTGCTCGGAGCGACCGCGGTCCTTTGCGCGGCGTCGCTCGCCCAGGCGGAGCCGATCTCCTTCAGCGGCAGCTACGACGGCAGCTACGACCCCTATAGCCTTACGCCTCCGTCGGGGCAAAGCACCTGGCAACATGGAACGGCCACGATCTTTCCGATCCCCAACAACGACAACGGGACCACATCGCCGGGCGTGGCCAACTTCAACGACCTGCTCACCACCGCCCGCGTCTCCGTCAATCGCCTAATGGGGACCGGCACGTTCCAAACCGATCAATCAAAGGACGAGTATTCCTACTCCGTTCGGATGAAACTTTACGATGAAGACGCGATTTCGACTGCCCTTGCCACGATCAGCATAGGTTTCCGCGACGAATGGGCCGGCGGGTCCGACTACGGCAAGGCGATCTTGCTCGGCTGGTATTACGATAATCCGGCGGATGGCAACAAGCCCGGCCTGTGGTTTGTCGATAAGCGGACGCACTACTACAAAAAGATCAACAACGTCGATTACTTCGACGATGCGTGGCACACCTATCGGGTGGACAAGTACATCGACGATTTGGACGTCACCCAAGTCGAAGTATTCGTTGACGACGTTTCCGTCTATAAGACTACCTACAACAGCTTTACGAGCTATCAGCCGGCCGACGGCAACAACGGCTTCGGCTTCTTCGGCGGCACGACGTACACGGACCGCTGCACGATTGACTATTTAAAGTACGGTCCGATTCCCGAGCCTTCGACGCTGGCGCTGCTGGCCACCGGCCTGATCGGCCTGCTGGCCTACGCCTGGAGGAAGAGAAAGTAGAACGGAATTCATTCCGTTCGCCCCGTGGAGGGGACTGTCCCGATTTTCGCGGTTCACCGCGAAAATGGGACTGTCCCCCTCGGCGGTGCGCAAATTCACCCCTCTCCCGCCTTGCGGGAGAGGGGGCGGGGGTGAGGGCGGTTGCGGAGGAACGTCGGACGGTCGATGGCGGATGGCGTGTGCGTCCCGCGCGGGTGCATTTGCCGTCCAGCCATTTGCCGTATATGGTTAACATGCAAGGACAGATGCAATGAGCGCAAAACGATCATCCATCGACGCCGCGCGGTCGCGGCGGCTAAACGAATACCCCGCGCCGTCGTGCCGACGGCGGCTAAACGGAATCCCCCGCGACCGCGGTCGCGGGGCGTTGCGTGTTTCCCTCCCCCCTCTCTCCTCTCCCTTCTCCCCTCGCGCCTTTACGCTCGTTGAACTACTGGTCGTAATAACGATTATCGGCATCCTGATCGCGCTGCTGTTGCCGGCGGTTCAGGCGGCCCGCGAGGCGGCCCGAAGGCTGCAAAACACCAACAACCTCAAGCAAATCGGCCTGGCAGTCGCGCATTACGAGGAATATCACCACATGTATCCGTACTTGCGCGACCGCTCCGACGAGTACGCCGCCAGTTGGGCATATCGCATCCTCCCCTACCTGGAACAACAGACCGTGTTCGATAGTTGGGTCAGCAGTGCGCGCTCCTACGATGCGGCCAACGCGATCACCATGCGCACCCCGATGTCGGTGTTCATAAATCCCAGCCGGCGCGGCGACGGCGAACTCTGCCCGTTCGACAACAACGGCGCGGGTCCGGCGCTATCAGGCCAAAAACTCGCCGCCTGCGGCGACTACGCGGCCAACCGCGGTTGGAGCGACTCGGGCAGTCCGGTCACCGACCGCTTCGATCCCAAGAAATCCGGCCCCTTCTCCACCACTTACAGCAACCTCGGCATCCGCACTCCGATCGGCGCGATGGAGGTCTCCGATGGGCTGAGCCACACCATCGTCGTCGGCGACAAGTGGCTCTGCGAGGCAATGTTTACACTGTACGGCCAGGAGTTGGTCGATCACGCCGTTTGCTCGGGCGATGCGCCTTGGTCTTGCTCGCGCGGCGCGGAGCGCGGCTTTCCCGCCGGCCCGGACGACACGGACCCGGAGAAGTTCGGCAGCCCGAACGGTCAGTCGGCGGCGTTCGCGTTCCTCGACGGCCACGTTACCTGGATCGATTACTCTATTCCGCTGGATGTCTTTAAGGCCCTTTGCGCCGTCGGAGACGGCGTTCCCATGAAGGGTTATTAAAATGATGGTTGCTCGTTTTCATTTTTGGGTCGTTTGCGCCGTCATGGCGGGGACGGCCTGCATGAACGGCTGCTCCGCAGGGCCGGAACCGACTTTTCCCGTCGAAGGAGTGATTTCCATCGACGGAAAGCCGCTCGGCGGAGGGACCGTGCTGTTTGAAATGAAATCGCCGGGCGGCGGCGATCGATACACCGCCAGGGGGACCATCGCCTCGGACGGCCGATACAGGTTGAGCACCTTCGCCGACGGCGACGGCGCCCCGGCCGGACAGTATCGCGTCGCCGTCTTGCCCCAGCAGGCCAAATTGGTCGAATACTCGGCCGCCGCCGCTCCTCCGCCCATTCCCCTTTCATACGGTTCGGTCGAGACCTCCGGTCTGGAGTATGTTGTGAAGCCCGGTCCGAACACCATCAATATCGAACTGTTTAACTCGGACCGCCGGAAAAGTTGATGTTTCGCGCTTTCGGGAATACTATTTCGTCTTCGTCGATGATCGCTGGAGCCGTGAAGTTGACGGCGATCCAACTGATCGCCGTTTTCCTGGCTCCGTGTGCTTTCCCGGGCGCCGTTGCCGTCGCCTCGGCGGATCGGCGCGACATTCGCGCCGGCAGCCTCATCCCCGACGAAAATTACTGCGATCAGCCCTATATTGTAATAACCAAGGACGGCGACTGGTTGTGCGTCTTGACCACCGGTCCGGGCAGGGAAGGCAGAAAGGGCCAACACATCGTCTCCACCATCAGCACGGACGCGGGGAAAACCTGGTCCAAGTTGGTGGATATTGAGCCGAGCGACGGTTGGAAGTTTTCTTCCTGGGCCGTCCCGCTTATCGTGCCCGACGGCCGCGTGTACGTATTTTACCTTTACAACGGAGATGAAATTCGCTCTCTCCCCAGCGGCAAGCCCATTCCTCATCCAGAAGTGCTCGGCTGGTACTGCCATAAGTATTCCGACGACGGGGGCAGGTCGTGGTCGGCGGATCGACATCGTCTGCCGTTGCCGGTCACCGCCTGCGACAGGGCAAACGACTGGGGCGGAGCGGTGCAAATTTTTTGGGGCATCGACAAACCAAAAATCGTCGGCCGAAGCGTGTTTTTCGCCTTCACCAAAATGGGGCGATTCATGTTCGAAAACGGCGAAGGATGGCTCTTCCGCTCGGACAACGTCCTCGCGGAAAGCGAACCGGCCAAACTCCATTGGTCGACTTTGCCGGATGGAGAGCACGGCATCCGATCGCCGGAGTTCGGCTCCTATCAAGAAGAGCACAACGTCGTCCCGCTCGACGGCGGCGGACTGTATTGCGCATATCGCACGGCTACCGGACACCCCTGCCATTGCTACGGCAGCGACGGCGGACGCGCCTGGACCAAGCCCGAGCACATGACCTACGCGCCCGGCGGAAGGAAGATCAAAAATCCCCGCGCTTGCCCCAAACTCTGGCGGACGGCCGACGGCCGCTTCCTCTTCTGGTTCCACAACCACGGCGGCCGGGACCACCAGGCGCGCAATCCGGCCTGGATTACGGGCGGCGTCGAAAAAGATGGCGCCGTGCATTGGGCGCAACCGGAAATCCTCCTCTACGACCGGGACGCCCGCGTCCAAGGAATGAGCTATCCCGACCTAATCGAACAGGACGGCCGATACTGGGTCACGGAAACCAATAAAACCGAGGCCCGCGTCCACGAAATCGACAAAACGCTGCTGGAAGGATTGTGGAACCAACGCTCAAACAAAACCGTCGCGCGCGAAGGGCTTTTGCTGGAAGCGATTCCCGACGGCGGCGGGGGCCGCGAATTGAACTTCCCCCGCGCCGTCGTTCTCGGTCAGAGCGGCGGCCTGACGCTCGACTGCTGGATTCGGTTGAAGGACCTCGAGCCGGGCCGCGTTTTGATCGACGGACGCGACGCCGACGGCCGGGGCACAATCTTGTCGACGATCGCCGGAGGCGCCGTCCGCCTGACGCTCGGCGACGGCAAAACAACGGCTTCCTGGGATAGCGACCCGGGCTTGCTCGACGCGAACAAACCGCACCACGTGGTGGCAATAGCCGACGCGGGGCCGCAAATCATCACCTTCGTCATCGACGGCGAATTGTGCGACGGCGGCGAATCGCGCAAGCAGGGATGGGGACGTTGGAAAGGCGCATTGGGCAAGGTTCTCCACGCCGGTCGGTTGACCCTCGATCCGGCGATAATATCACTCCGCGTCTACGATCGATATCTCCGCACGTCGGAAGCCATCGGCAACTTTCGCTGCGGAAGTCCAAAACCGCGCGAAGCCGAAGAAATTATTAATGACGCGCGGAACGTGTATTAAACCCCCACGCCCTCCTCGCGGGCAACGGCGCCGCCGCCGGCCTCGAGTCGGGCGATCTTTTCGTTCCGCCGGGCGTGACGGCCGCCGTCGAAGGGGGTCTTCAGCCAAATCTCCACCAAACGATCGGCCAGCTTCTCGCCGATCAGGTCGCCGGAAAGACACAATACGTTAAGGTCGTTGTGCCGACGGCTTATCTCGGCCGTTATGTCGTCGTGGCAGGGCGCGGCCCGCACGCCGGGCACCTTGTTGGCCGCGATGCACATGCCGATGCCCGTCCCGCAAACCAATATCCCGCGGTCCACCTCGCCGTCGGACACCTTTCGGGCGACCGCGGCGGCGATGTCGGGATAATCAACCGGCTGGTCGCCGTAGCTGCCGGCGTCGACGACCTCCTGGCCGTGTTGTTCGAGATAGTCGATCAGTTTCGCCCTAAGCTCCACGCCGCGATGATCGCTTCCCACGGCAATTCGCATCGCTTTCTCCTTTGTTGCAGCCAGCATAGCCATAATAATCATTACGGTCCGGCGAGACAACGCCGATGCCTCCGAGGAAGGGGGCGCCGCGCGGCTGCCGGCCGCCGCCGCGACGCATGGAACCAATCCCCAAGAGAAGGTATAATTGTCAAAACCACTCGGAAAAGGCGGCGGCGATGGGCATTCGTTTTTATTGTCCGAACGGACACAAGCTGAACGTGAAAAGCTTTCAGGCCGGGCGGAACGGCATTTGTCCCTACTGCGGGGCAAAGATGCAAATCCCCCTGGAGAGTACCCGGCCCAGCTCGCGGCGGAAAAAGTCGCCGGCCGAAGAGGAAGAAACCGAGATCGCGACCGAACCCGCGGCAATGCCGGCCGAGGCCGCCGCGTCGGTCGAGCAAAACCAAAATCCTTCCGCCGCTGCCGATTCGCCCTGCGCCGACGATCCGCTGGCCGTCGCGGGCGACGTGGTCTGGTACGTCCGGCCCACCTCCGGCGGTCAGTTCGGCCCGGCCACGGCCGAGATCATGCGCAACTGGCTGGCCGAAGGGCGCATCGCCGCCGAAACGCTCGTCTGGCGCGAGGGTTGGCGCGACTGGCGCGAGGCCGGCGGCGTCTTTCCGCAATTGTCCCGGCCCGCCGCCGTTCCCGGACTGGAAGAGATCCCGCCCGCCCCGATTTCCACGCCCGTCCATCCCCGCCGATTCGCCGGCCGCTCGAAGGACCGAACCGCGCAATACGCGTTCATCGGCGGGCTGGCTCTGGTCGTCCTTGTACTGTTCACCATCCTCATTATTGTCTTGGCGCGCCAATGAAAATTCAAAATTTCCTCGACCATCATGGGATCGCCTCGAACCCCTTCGCCGACGAAGACGCCCAGACCGATCTGGTCTTCAAGGGTGCCTGCATCCGCAGCACCTTCCACCCGGCTTGGGACAAAATCTACGGCGACCCGTCCGAACCGGCCACGGCCGTGGTCTTCGGCGAGAAAGGCTCGGGCAAGACGGCCATCCGCCTGCAACTCGCCCGGCGCTTGGCCGACTACAACGCCGACCATCCCGAACACCAGGCGTTCGTCGTCGAGTACGACGACTTCAATCCCTTCCTGGACCGCTTCCGCGACCGCTTTTCGGGTCGGCGGCGGCGGACCGAACGGATGCTCGATCAGTGGCGGCTCTGGGACCACATCGACGCCATCCTCTCGCTGGCCGTCACCCAACTGACCGACCGAATATTGGGCAATAAACAGGCGCGATACCCGGCCGCTCGCGACGAACCGCCGCCGATTGAAAAACTCGACCTCGCCCAGGTCCGCGATTGCATGCTGCTGGCCGCTTGCTACGATCAATCGACCGCCGAGAACTCGTTCCAGCGCTGGCGCCGCCTGCGGCAGCGGCTCCGTTTCCGCACCTGGAAATCCAAGTGGGACTTGACCCTGGGTATAGCGACTACCCTGGCGGCAATAATTTTGTTTGTCTGGTTTGGCGGAATCTCGGCTTTGGGCCGTCCGTGGCCGTATCTGCTGATCGCCGCATCGTGGACGCCGCGGGCTTGGCGGCTGCTGCGCTGGTGGTGGACGGCCCGGCGAATTGTTCGCAACACCCGCTCGCTCAACCGCAGCACGAAACTCCTCTGCCGCACGCTGCTGAACTTCCCCGGCAGCGAGATCGTCGGCCAACCCTTGCCCGCTTACCAGCGAACCGACGACCGCTACGAACTGCTCACCAAACTCCAGGGCGTGCTCCGCTCGATGAACTTCGACGGCGTGCTGGTGCTTGTCGATCGCGTCGATGAGCCGTATCTAATCAACGGATCGAGCGAGTTGATGCGGGCTTTGGTCTGGCCGATGCTGGACAACAAGTTTCTTAAGCACCCGGGCCTGGGGCTAAAACTGCTCCTGCCCAGCGAGTTGGAGCGGATGCTCGACCGGCAGGACCGCGACTTCCACCAACGCGCCCGGCTCGACAAACAAAACATGATCCGCTCGCTCGACTGGACGGGCCAGTCGCTCTACGACATGGCCAACTCGCGTATTGCCGCCTGCGCGGCCGAAGGTCGCGAGACGAAAATTATTGACCTGTTCGACAACGTCGATCAGCGGCGCTTGATGGACGCCTTTGCTGCGTTGCGGGTGCCCCGCCACCTGTTCAAGTTCATCTACCGGCTGTTGACCGCCCACTGCAACGCCCACAGCGAGGAACAGCCGGAGTGGAAAATATCGGCGTCGTTGTTCGAATCGACGCTCGCCCTTTACAGCCGCGACCAGGAGGCCTTCGATCGCGGCGTCGGCGCGGGATGATGAGCGGTAAACTGCCGTCTTTGGGTGTTGGCCGTGTTCCCGGAAGATGGGGCGGCGAGCCGTTCCGCCGTGCGTCCCCGGCCGGGTGTTTGTCTTTCCCACCGTCTGCCAACACCCCCTGTTTGCAAACGGGCCGAAGGCAGAGAGGCACAAGGTGAGCGAGGCAGCCTGCACCCGCCACGTTTCTCGTCCGTTATTCACATCCTTTGTTCATCGGACTTGATGGGCGTAATCGTTCACAGGGGACTGTCCCGATTTTCGCGGTTCACCGCGAAAATGGGACTGTCCCCCTCGGCGGTGAAGGGGACAGGCA
>JAFGLH010000101.1 GCA_016928165.1 Pirellulales bacterium
AACGCCGAATTCTACGGAATATGGGCATCAAACTGACCGAAACCCCTGTATGTAAATGGGACTCAAGTTAGCGCTGTAGTATTAGGATATTCGCTGTTGGGTACTGCAACAGGGGCCATAATTTCTTTGTTTATAGACCACAGAGCCGGTGTGATGTGCATCTTCCCGGCTTGGTGGAATCTTAGTCCTTGGGTAGCTACTCTGATATGGACGCTGACCCTCGGCTTTATCCTTGGCGCCTTTACCGGCTTTAGCACCGCTTTTTACAGTGGACGTTTTGCCGCCGTGCGTTGTCTGCTGGCGATCAGCATTTCCACGATTATTGTCATGGCTTTTTTCGCTCGCCAAAGCAAACAGGATTGGTTTTGGAAACCATACGTCGCCGGCGCCGTTATCGCCCCCGTAGTCACGGTTCTCCTTGCATATTTCGGATACCTGAAAATGCGAAGGCGGAATCAGAACAAAGTTTCGGACGTTTAATTGGTCGATGTGTAATTTAGCCCGAAGGGCTTGCAATATGATAGCTGGTTCATATCGTTTTCTCGACGAAGGAACGCAAAGCACTCCTGCAAAATCCCCGATCTGCGCTATGAAATGCACCGTTATATCGCGGGCATATCCACCAAACTGGAATGTCCCGCCGTCATTGTGGGTGGCACGAGCGATCACGTCCATGTATTGGCCGTACAATCGCGGACGATTACATTGGCCGATTGGGTGAAGGAACTGAAACGGGCGTCGTCACTTTGGGCCAAGAAAAAGAGTAGCCATTGGAATCGTTTTCAATGGCAGGCGGGTTACGGCGTGTTCTCGGTCAGCCAGTCGCAAAAACGGCGCGTGCGGGAATATATCCAACCGCAAGAGGTACATCATCGACGATTGTCGTTTCAGGACGAGTTGCGTGAAATTCTGAAAAAACATGGCGTTGCGTTTGACGAACGATACGTTTGGGATTGAATCAAACGCGGCCCGATACACAACCCCTGCGGGGTTGACGATATGATAGAACTCTTCTCCCTTCTCTTAGGGTAGACGCTGCGCGTCAACCCTGGGCTATCATATCGAAGCCCTTCGGGCTATGAATAGGATGCACAACCGAAGGCTGATAGCCTTTGGCTACTGGCTGTCGTTTTGCTTAAACATCTCCGCGATCATTTCCCGATTGACCGGGCGGATCAGGCCGTGCTCGCAGATTATCGCCGAGATCAATTCCGCCGGGGTTACGTCGAAGGCGGGATTGTATACCTTTACCCCGTCCGGCGCGGTCTGGCGGCCGAAGCCGTGGGTCACTTCGCGCGGGTCGCGCTGCTCGATTGGAATATCGTCGCCGGATGAGATGGACAGGTCGAAGGTGCTGCTGGGAGCGGCGACGTAAAACGGGATGTTGTGAGCGGCGGCCAGCAGCGCCGCGCCGTAGGTGCCGATCTTGTTTGCCGCGTCGCCGTTGGCCGCGATCCGATCGGCGCCGACGACGACCGCCTGGATGCGTCGCTCGCGCATCACCTGGGCGGCCATGTTGTCGCAGATCAGCGTCGTGTCGATCCCCCGCTGTTGCAATTCCCAAGTGGTGAGCCGCGCCCCTTGCAACAGCGGCCGGGTCTCGTCAGCGTAGACGTGGAGGGTTTTGCCCGACTCGGCGGCCGCGAAAATCACGGCCAGGGCCGTACCGTAGTCGGACGTGGCCAGCCCGCCGGCGTTGCAATGGGTCAACACGCCGCAGCCGTCGGGCAGCAGTACGGCCCCGTGTCGGCCGATGGCCCGGCACATCCGCCGGTCTTCTTCGTGGATCGCCCGGGCCTCGGCCAGCAATGCGGCGGCGATTTCCGCGGTCGGTTTTCCATGCAGCAAAGCGGCGGTCCGCTTCATTCGCTCCAGCGCCCAAAAGAGGTTGACGGCCGTCGGGCGGCTCGCGGCCAGGTATTCTGTGGTTTCGTCGAGCCGTTTATAAAAGGAAGTCTCGTCATTGTCGACGGCGCTCTGAATGCCAAGACAGACGCCGTAGGCGGCGGCGACGCCGATGGCCGGCGCGCCGCGGACGCGGAGTGATTTAATTGCTTCCCAAACGGTTTCCGCGTCGCGGCAGTCGAGTTCGACCAGCTCGACCGGCAGCTTGGTCTGGTCGATCATCCGTAGAAAACCATCGACCTCTCCGATCCAATGGAGAGTGGAAACGTCTTTCACTGGTTACTTATTCTCCACATGCAAAGAATTTCGCAGCGCCGCGTCTTTATCCGCGATCTTGTCGACCAGCTTGCGTTTGAAGGCGACGAGTTTTTCTTGCAAGGCGGGATCGGCCAACGCAATGATCTGCACGGCCAGCAGACCGGCGTTGCGGGGGCCTCCGCCGCCGGCGGCGACCGCGGCCACCGGCACGTCGCCGGGCATCTGGACGGTCGAAAGCAACGAGTCGAGGCCGCCGGCCACGTCGGTGGCGACCGGAATTCCAACAACCGGCAGCGTGGTGTGCGAGGCGACCACGCCGGCCAGGTGCGCCGCCCCGCCGGCGGCGGCGATAATCACCTTCAATCCCCGCTCAATGGCCGTCGAGGCGTATTGCCGAACGACCTCCGGCGCGCGATGGGCGCTCATCACCCTGACCTCGTAACCCACGCCGAACTCGTCCAGCGCGGCGGCGGCGGCCTTGATCTTCGGCCAATCGCCGTCGCTTCCCATCACGATGCCCACCAGGGGCGAAGCGGTTTTCGACATCGGTTGCTCCTGGTAAAGTTTTCAGTTTTCACTGGACTTTGGCAAATTTGAAAATGAAAGTCCCCTCTCTCTCCGGGAGAGGGCTAGGGTGAGGGCTTGCGGCCATAAAACGCCTTGACTTGTTTGCGCGATTTTCCCATGCCTTCACTCCCGACCCCTCTCCCAAAGGAGAGGGTGCAAATTTGCAAAAGTCCAGTAATAATAACTCTTTCTTACTTCTCAAACCGCGGGTTGTATTTCATTCCGAACGTTTCGGCGACGGGTCGATTGGTGATTTCGCCGTCGTAGATGTTGATCGCCGTGGCGATTGGGCGCAGGGCCTCGGCCGCCGGGAGCAGGCCGCGGTTGGCGATTTGCAACGCCCAGGGCAGGGTCGCGTTGCAGAGCGCGAAGGTGCTCGTCCGTCCGACCGCGCCCGGCATGTTCGCCACGCAATAATGCAGCACGTCGTCGACGACGAATGTGGGGTTGCTGTGCGTTGTGGGTCGGGTCGTCTCGACGCACCCGCCCTGATCGACCGCCACGTCGATGATGACGCTGCCCGGCTTCATCAGCTTCAGGTCTTCCCGTCCGACGAGGCGCGGGGCCTTGGCGGCGGGGACCAGCACGGCGCCGATCACCAGGTCGGCCTTTTGCAGTTGCTCGCGGATGGTGTGGCGATCGCTGAACAACACATTGACGTTGGCCGGCATGACTTCGTCGAGATAGCGGAGCCGATCCAGGTTGACGTCCAACAGGGATACGTTCGCCCGGAAACCGGCGGCGATCATGGCGGCGTTCGATCCGACCACGCCGCCGCCGAGGATGGTGACATGCGCCGGTTCGACGCCGGGCACGCCGCCGAGCAGTATTCCGCGTCCCTGTTGTGGGCGTTCGAGATATTTCGCTCCTTCCTGGACGCTCATCCGCCCGGCCACTTCGCTCATGGGCGTCAACAGCGGGAGCCGTCCGCGTCCGTCGCTGAGCGTTTCGTAGGCCACGGCGGCGGCGCCGCTTTTTGCTACCTCTTCAGTCAACGTTCGGTCGGCGGCGAAGTGGAAGTAGGTGAAGACGATCTGTCCTTTTCGCAACATGGGGAACTCGCCCGATTGCGGCTCCTTGACTTTGACGATCATATCCGCCCGCTGGTAGACTTCGCTGGGGGTTTTGACGATTTTCGCCCCGTTGTCGATGTAGTCCTGATCGGTCAGGCCGGACCCCATTCCGGCCCCGGTCTCGACCAACACGGAATGTCCGGCGCGGGTTAATTCCTCGGCCCCCACCGGCAGCAAGCCTACGCGATACTCGTCCAACTTGGTTTCTTTTGGCACGCCGACGATCATTTTTATGCTCTCCAGATTATATTCAGCGCGGTATGCGGACCGGCACTGTTGCGGAACGGGAAAACCGCTATTGTAGTGGTTGGCGGAGACTTGTCCAAGAGGCGTGTTTGGCAGTGTTTTACCCGAGGCCGCTAAACGTCGCCGCCACGTTCCACCTGGCGGCCGAGGCGTTCGACTTCCGCCCGCAGGTTTTCAAGCTCTTGATGAAACCGCTCCGCGCGGCGGCACTGGCGCTGAACGCCGGCAAACAGCCCCTCGGCCGACGCGGGGGTCTGCCAATCGGCGGTCAGCCGGGCGATTGACCCGCGCAGGCCCCGCCGCAACCGGCCGCAAAAGCCCCACAGCAACAACATGCACCAGAGCAGCAGCCAAAAAGCGGAGGCGAGATAAAAATCCAGCCCCAGCACGGGCGACTTTGGCGTCGCCAGCCAGGAATCGTAGAAATAGTTTTTACCCAGTCTGAAGAGGATAAAACCGAGCATCGTCGCCAACAGCAGTTCATATCGCCAGCGGGTGAACCAGCCGGCTCGTCGTTGGGCGAGACGGTCGACCAGCGATTGGAGATCGGCCGATGCCCGGGCGGCGAAATCCTCGGCGGCCTTGGCGGCCTCGGCGGCGATTGTCTCCGGGCGACAGTCGCGGCGGTCCAAGCCGGCCTCGGCGGCGTAGCCGTCGATGATGATGGCGGCCTTATGTAGCTCGGCGCGGTCCCAAGCCTCTTCGGCGGCGCGATCGGCGCCCCGGTCGGCGCGGCGGTTGCGCCGCCACGTGCGCCACGAACGAGTTCCTTCCATCGCGCCCCAGAGGGCCAACTGCGCCGGCGAGCGGGCGCGGAACAGCAATCCGCCGGAAAGAAGGCCGCCCAATCCTTGATACGTCCGCAACACGAGCGAGAACGGGCTGAGGCCCCAGCGCGACGCGGCCCGGCCCAGCAGGCGGTTTTCCCACTGCCGTCGATCGGCCGACAATTCGCTTTGCATCCGCTCGGCGATTCGCCGGGACAAGACGGCGCGTTGTTCGTCAATCGCGTCTTGCGTCTTCTTCACGCTCGGCAGACCGTCCTCGATCCGTTGCCGGCAGGCGTCGAGGGTCTCTGCCGCGAGGTCGAGGAAGTTGGCTCGGCGGATGCGGTTGGCCGCCGCGCCGGCCATGCGGCGGGTGAGCAAGTCGAGCAGATCGGCGAAATCACCCCGCGGCTGCCGCCCCGCCCGGGCGTCGGCCAACGCGGCGAGCGAATCGACGAAAAAGATATACGTCGATTGATCCGCCAAAATATCCCGCCAATCGTCGCGGATGTCGTCGTCCCGGTCGGCGTGCGTTTGGACGTAAACGACGTGCGCCCCCCGCGCGGCGGCGGTCAATTCGTCGGCTACCCGGGCGCTGCGATATTTCTGCTGGGTCGCCGCGACCAGCAGCACGTCGCAGTGGGGGAGTATCGCGCGAAGCCGGCTCAAATTGTCGGAAGCCACTTGCGTTTTCGCAAGACCTCCGGCCTCCGGCCTCCGGCCTCCAGCCTCTTCCGTCGTGTCCGGGTCGGGGCAATCGACCAACACCAAATCCCTCAGCGCAGGCCGATCGACATGGATCAACTCGACCGACGCCGGGTCGATGCCGAGCATCTCGGGAGAAATGTTCGGGCGGCAGATGAGCGTGGGTCGGGTGGTGGTGGGTCGCGAGCGCCCGGTCCGCAACAGCTCGTCGCCGAGCAGTGCGTTTAGCAGCGCGCTCTTGCCTGCCCCAGTGCCGCCGAGCGTGGCCGCGACCAGCGGCGACTCGATCCGCACCCGCAGCGAGTCGGCCCGGGCAACGAGCCGGCGGACCAGCGCCCGGCATTTTTCGGCCGGCCGCCAATTGGGGGCATCCTCGGCCCAACGGTTCAGCCGCCCGACCAGGGCGTCCACCTCGGCCAGCAATTCAAGATGTTCCAATTCCGAACGGGGCATGACGACAGCATAACCCCGTCGGCGATTGAAAACCAGTAGGGTTGTGGAACGGAATTCATTCCGTTTAATGAAAATGAAATCTCATCGAACGGATAGAAATCCTTTCTCCTGCATCAACTCGCGGCGTGGGGCTTTGTCTCTTCCGCCAAGGCGTCGAGGGTTTCGTTGACCGCGGCGAACATCGCCAGCACCAAAACGCATCCGATCGTGCAGACGGAAAACTCTTCGCACCAGCCCCACCAGTAGAGCATCGGTCCGACGATCAGTCCGATCGCCCCGCCGCCGATCGCGCGGAGGGCGATGCGGCGCGGGCCGGCGATCAGCGCCCCGCGGCGGATAACGACCGTCAGCACGCCGACCGTCGCGCCGAACGAACCGATCAGGGCGAGCAGGTTAAGTTGCAGATGGAATTTGGCGCTCATAACAAGCCCCACGATAAACCCGATCAGCAGGCCGACCAAAATGCCCGCGGCTACCCCGCGCCAAAGCTCGGTAAAAAATGAACGCATGGGATGGCTCCTATTCTCGTTGTGACGAATAGTGAAAACATGCTTCACAACAAGGATAGCTTATTCCGCGCCGGCGGCGGCCCGGCT
The DNA here is from genome assembly GCA_016928165.1 of Pirellulales bacterium. Lineage (GTDB taxonomy): Bacteria > Planctomycetota > Planctomycetia > Pirellulales > Thermoguttaceae > JAHIKV01. The sequence goes on from JAFGLH010000101.1 coordinate 6,571, forward strand.
CAAACAATAACCGGAGGCTGCTAGCCTCCGGCTATTTTGCGAGAGAACAAATACGTTGCCGTTCGTTCGACTTTACGGCACTTCGGGAGGCGGCGGGGGAGCGAATTGATACATCATCATCTGCTGCCACGCCGACATCGCGCCGCGGACCACCTCGAAGGGAACCACCGCGCGGCAACGGACCTCGTTGCGGCCGGTCGTTACGGCGAAGCCGATCGGAGGGGTTTCGGGGAAATCGGGGAACATTTGCCCCATGCCCGAAGGCGCAACGGCGGAAACTGTTTGCTTGATGAAATCCAACAAACCCGCCGGGCTGAGGTAGCCGACCGCCACGGCGCCGGATGGAAGCAGGGCGGCCGTCTGTTTCAGCTCGGACCGTCCGGCAAAACTTGTGTCGCCGTCCTTGACCGACTTGATTGCCCGCCGCAAAAAGTCCTTGCTTTCGTAGCCCATCGCCACCGTGTGCTCATCGACGGGCACCAGCCAGGCGACGAGCTTTTCGTCCGGGCCGAAGAGGGTTTTCATTAAACCGCTCTGTCTCGCCTCGGGCACGCCCGCCATGACCTTCGGCATGCTGGTCGTTAGCTTGAGAGCCGATTTTCCGTCGAAATCGGTCGCTTCAACTTTCATTTGGGCGAGCATCGGGCTGTCGATCCCTTTCAACACTTCCATATATTGTTCCATCCAACGCCGATACCCTTTCAGGAACTCGGCCGAGTCGTCCACCCGCATGATGCCGCTCATGGTCGAGTAGATCGAATCGTCGACCGGTTCGGAAAGCATCGACATCGACACGGCGTGGATGCCTTTCATCGGGGTCGTCGGCAGCTTCGAGAGTATTTCCACTTGCTCGTCGGTCAGCCCATATACTTCGCGCATCGACGCCATCATGTTCGTGGAAAACTTCATCACCGCCTGCATTACTTCGTCGGGGACGTAGGCTCCGCCGGCAAAGACGAACTTTCCGTCGGGCAATCCGGCCAACAGATTCATCCGCATGGGGTGAATCTTTTCGACGACGCCGGCCAATTCGCCATCGGGCTTCAGCAGGAGGCGGTCGTTGAAGACGACGTTGATCTGCTTGTCCAAGGTCAGCCCGACACCGTATCCGGCGGCTTCCTGTTCGATAACTCGGAGGATTACATTATATACTTCGAGTCCGGTGGCCATGTTGTTGGTTTGTCCCAAGCCGCTCATTTGCGTCTGCATTTCCCGCACTTTTTTCTGTACGTTCGACGAGACGAACTTGATTCCGGGCGGGAGGATGACGCCCGCCGCGTCGTGTCCGCCGAGCCACTCGCTCCATTCGGCCAGATTTGCCGGCGCTTTGTCCGCGACTTTCAGGTTGCGAGTGAATAAAGCCCAACTGTACCTCTTGCCTGTCAGGGCGACATAGCCGCCGATGTGTCGGGCATAAGATTCCGGCATATCCGGACCAGTCAATAGATACACAGGCTCGTCGGCCAGCTTTTCTTCTTCAAACGCTGCGAGGAACGCCTCGAAATCGGTGACGGGAATCAAGACCAAGGGCGTCGGGGGGCCGGACTCGTTCTTCGGCGGCAATACGGCGAACACCGCCGCTTGCTTTTCGTTGATGCTTTTTCTGACGCCAAACCGATCGAGCATTGCCATCAGCGGCGGAATGGGCATCTGCGTCTTCTGGCCGAATTCTTGGATTTTTGCGGCGATCGCGGCAGGATTGTTGACTACCAACACCCCCATTGCGTCTTCGGGGACCAGCTTCATATAATCTTCCGCCGCCGGGGCGAAAGAGGCCCAGTGCAACATACACGCCGTCAACAACACTACCGGAGCAAAGCGTCGAAACATGGCGATCTCCTCAATGTCAGCGGGTTAATGGGCGGAACACGGGGTAATTATTCTCAATAACGTGTGGTGTTGTCAATTTGCCCCCCCGAGAAAGTTTAGCAGCCGCCGGCACGGCGGCTTGTATTGCCGACGAGGCCGTCGTGCCGACGGCCGCTAAACGATTGATATTCCCCACTACTCGCCCGGCAACTTCATCGCGGGGCGTTCGACTTTTTTCGGCAATTCCACCCATTCGGCCGGACCAACCAGACCGATTTCGCCGGCGTCGATCGGCTTGAAGCCCAGCATCAACGCTGGAGAGTCGGGCCGCAAACGAAAATCGAACCGCTCGGCGTCGGCGAATCGCGGATAGGCGACGACGGAATGGACATCGTATCCCAGTTGTTGCCACTGCCGGAATGTCCGATCGCCGGGAAAGACCAACGGTTCTTTCGATGTATGCCAATAAAGGTTGTAGTCCAACTTGAAACTCGGCGTGGTCCAATCGCCGCCCAGCGGCGGAGTCCGCACGTCGTAGACGATGTTCCGCCGGCAGTCGAACGAGCAGACGCCCGGTTCGGGGTTGCGGGTGATTTGGCCGCGGGTGGCGGAGAAGGCGAAGATGTTGTTTTGCACGATGTTGTCGCGGCCGAGGTGGTCGTGGATCGCGCCGTCGGTGGTGCGGTAGACGATGTTGTTCTCGAAGATCGCCTCGGCCGTTCCCTCGTCGGGATAGAGTCCCCAGCCGCGGCGGCTGTAGGCCAGTATGTCGTGGATCAGGTTGTTGCGGATTATTGTTCCGGGCGAATAGCCGAGCGTGTAGACCCCGCCCATGTCGCTGAGCCGTCCCCAGCCGAGATGATGAATGTGGTTGTATTCGACCAGGTTGTGGTGGGCATAGGAGGGTGGATCGTTCCACCAACTCCAGCCGACCGAAACGCCCGAGTAGTTGAAATCGCAAATCTCGTTGTTGCGGATGCGGTTGTTCGAGCAGCGTCCGACGATCACGCCGATGCCGGCCTGAAAGACGCGGCCGCCGTCGTGGATAAAGCAGTTATAGACATCGTTGTCGCCGGCCCAGAGGTCGGCCTCCTCCGGCAGCCCCTCGGCGTTTTTTTCGACGCGCACGCCGTCGACGCGGACGTCGGAGATTTTGCATTGGCCGATCCGCACACCGCCCGCGCCGAGGTCGTGCAGGTGGCATTGTTCAAGGCGGTTTCTCTTGCAGCCGAAGTCCAACCAGAGCGCGTATCCGCCGGTGTGGGCGATTTGGCAGCGGACGAACTCGCAATTTTTAGCGCCCCGGGCATGAACGGCGGCCGTGCGGGGGAAATCGGCCCCGAAGCCGTCTACCATTTCCTCGCGCGGCATATTCCACGCGGAGTGTTGGAATGAAAGTCCCTCGAATCGCAGATGCTCGACGAACTTTTCACCGCTCGGGTCTCCTTCGAGTCGGAGCAATTCCTCAGCGCCGCACGGGGCGACCGCTTCGACTTTGGTCATGTCCTCGCCGGGGCGAGGATAATAGGTCAGCACTCCACTACGACGGTCGAGATGCCATTCGCCGGGCGCGTCAACGCCGCCGGGAACGAACTCCACGAAGTAACGCTGGCTTCTCGTATAGAAAAATCCCATCGGCCACTCGCTGGGATTGGTGAAGTAGAGAATATTATTCGCGCGGTCCGCCGATTCGATGCGGTGGCGCGACGTGGTCCAGGAATGATAGACCACCGCGACGGCGTCGCTCCAATCGGAAATCGAAGCGAGGTCTTCGGCTTTGCAGCGGATCGACTTCTTCGTCGCGATGTTTCTACGCGCGGCCTCCTTGTCTTTCCAATCGACGCCCGGCCCAAGGGTCGTGAAATATCCGTCGTTCGGCGTTCGCGCCGGCGTACAACGTTTCCCATCGACGAACAGTTGCCGGAAATAAAGCCGTCCTTCCTTGACGGCCGGGACGACGGCGGTCCAGAGCGGGCCGTCCGACTTTTTCCAGCCGGAGATGGGCACGGCGGCGCTAAAGATCGGTTTCTCGCCGGGCCGGGCGGCGTAGACGATCGGGGCCTCCCGCCTGCCTGAGTCTTGAGGAGTGAAACGGATCGGGCCGTCGAGACGATACGTGCCGCCTCGGAATAGAACTCTGACGGGTTTCATTAGCATCGGACCCTGCTTTTTCAGCAGGCGGACTTTATCGCGCGCGGCGGCCAGCGTGGCCAGCGGCCCGTCGGTCCGCTCGGCGTTTGGCGCGGGCAAGCAGCCCGACCAGCCGTCGTCGCCGTTGGGAGCGACGTGGAAATCGGCGCTCGTCGATTCATTGGCGAGAGCGGGCGTCGAAAGCATCGACAACGCCAAGATCGGCAGAAGGCATCGCAGGGGCATGGGAGGCTCCACAAGGCGGGCAAGAGGGTTTTGCGATCGTTTCGCGGGAGGAACAAGCCACATTGTAGCATCGGCGCCAAAGACCGCAACGCGGCGGCGCAAGTTCCCCGTGTAAAAGCACTTGCGGCATATCCGGAAAAAAGCGCTGACGAGTCGTTCATCCGCTGTTAAAATGGTGGGAGCGCTGAATTGGGACAGACGGGAGAAGCCCGCCGGATTCGGTTTGCATAACACGTCAGCAGGTCTGAGCGTCTTGGGTAAGAATTTTCTGGAGTTTCCAGACTCATCGCGTATGTCCGATTCGCGGGTTGCCGCCAATTTGCTTGCCGTCGCTCCCTTGGTCGCGCCATCGTTGTTGGCGTGCGATTTTGGAGAGCTGCGCGAGGAGATACGCCGCGTCGAGGCGGCCGGCGCCCGCGTACTGCATCTGGACATCATGGACGGCCACTTCGTGCCGAATCTGAGCATAGGCGTGCCGGTGGTCGAGGCGGTCCGCCGCTCGACCGCGTTGCCGCTGGACGTGCATTTGATGATTTCCGAGCCGGCCCGGTATATACGCCGCTTCCGCGAGGCGGGGGCCGATCTGCTGACGATCCACATCGAGGCGATCGACGATCCCCGCCCGCTGCTGGAGGAAATTCGGTCATTGGGCGCGGGGCCGGGCATATCGCTGAATCCGCCCACGCCCGTCGAAGCGATCGAAAATTGCCTCGACCTTTGCGACCTGGCGCTGGTGATGAGCGTGATGCCTGGCTTCGGCGGCCAGCGGTTCGATCCGGCGGCGGCGGACAAGCTGCGGCGGCTGAGGGAATTGGCCGGCGGCGATCTCTTGTTGTCGGTCGACGGCGGGGTCAACCGCGACACGGCCGCCGCCTGCGCCGAGGCCGGCGCCGACATGCTGGTGACCGGCTCGGCGTTGTTTTCCGAAGACGATTACGGACGGTTTATTAGTGAAATGACCGCCTTGGCAAGATCAAGAAAGGAAATTCGGGTTGGCGATGCTTAACATCGTATTGATTCATCCCGGTTCAACCGACTACGACGAGCAACAGCGGATACAGGGAAGGCTCGATATTCCCTTGAACGACACGGGCGTGGCGGAGGCGACGGGTACGGCCGAGCAACTCCGCGACCTGGCGTTGGAAGTGGTCTACGCGCCCGTTTCTCAGCCCTCGCTGGAGACGGCCGACATCATCGCCAAGAGGTTGGGGATCAAGCGGAAAAAACTCGATCACCTCCACAACCTTTGCCTGGGACTGTGGCAGGGGATGCTGGTGAAAGACGTCCGCCGCAAGCACCCGAAGGTTTATCGCCGCTGGCGGGAGCAGCCGGAGAACGTTTGTCCGCCCGAGGGCGAGATGCTCGGCGCGGCCGACGAGCGCGTGCAGACGGCCCTGGTGAAACTGTTGAAGCGATACAAGGAAGGAACGATCGGTCTGGTGTTGCCCGAGCCGCTGTTCAGTCTGGCCCGTCGCTTCCTTGTCCATAGCGACTTGGGAGACCTATGGCAGGCGCCCAACGGTCAAGGGCGGTTCGAATTGCTGGAAGTGGAAGCCGATGAACTGCTCGCCGCCGGCGTGTAGCGGAAGGGAGGTAGCCGCATGTCCACGAACGCCGCCGATGAAAACGGCTGGAAAAAATTGCTCAAGCGCCCCAAGCGGGGCGTGCCCGAGGGGCTTTGGCGGCGCTGCCCCGGATGCCAGGCTACGATCTTTCGCAAAGAAGCGGAAAAACGCCTGGGCGTATGCCCCGAGTGCGATTATCACTGGTACGTTCCGGCCCGGCAACGAATCGCCCAAGTCCTCGACGAAGGGACGTTCGAGGAGTGGGACGCCGATCTGGAAACGGCCGATCCGTTGGAGTTCGTCGATAAAATCCCTTATCCACAAAAGATACAAGAGGAACAGGATCGCACCGGACTGCGCGAGGCGGCGGTGGTGGGCACGGGCACGATCCGCGGCCGCCGCGTGGCCTTCGGCGTTACCGATTCCGCCTTCATCATGGGTAGCATGGGTTCGGTGGTCGGCGAGAAGCTGACACGCGCCGTCGAACGAGCCATGCAACAACAGTTGCCGCTGATAATCGTCTCCGGCTCCGGCGGCGGGGCGCGGATGCACGAAGGGATCATCTCGCTGATGCAAATGGCGAAGGTCTCGGCGGCCCTGGCCCGTTTCGACGCCGCCGGAGGGTTGTTCATCTCCGTGTTGACAAACCCGACGATGGGCGGAGTGGCCGCCAGTTTCGCCTCGCTGGGGGACGTGGTCTTCGCCGAGCCGCGCGCGCTGATAGGTTTCGCCGGGCCGCGGACCATAAAGGCCACCATACGCATCGAGTTGCCGAAGGGGTTCCAGACCAGCGAGTTCCTCCTGGAACACGGTTTCATCGACCGCATCGTCCGCCGCCGCGACTTGCAAAGCGAATTGGCTAGAACTATCGACTACTGCGGGAAATAGAAGAAAGAGGAGAGAGGAGAGAGGAGAGAGGAGGGGGAGGAAGATATCGCGAGCAAGTTACACCTTTTTTTACTCCCCTCTCCTCTCTCCCCTAATACATGCCGCTGTTCGACCACATAAAGACGATGCTGGCCGCGGGACACTTGAACGTGTCCAAGCGGTTCGCGTTGCTGCACGAAGCGATCTCGGGCACGATGTCGAACTTCTACATGGCCCGCGATCTGAATACGGGCAAAGTAGTGGGGTTGAAGATACTCGATCCGAAGAAGACGGCGGCGTTTGAGGCCCGTTTCAAGGGATTGGACAAACCTAGCGAAGGCGAGATCGCCGTCCAACTGAAGCATCCCTCGATCGTCGAGACCATCGAATACGGCGTGACGAACGAAGGGGCGCAATACTTGGTGATGGAATACCTGGACGGCCCCAATCTGAACATGGTTTTGGCCGCTCGCGATCCGGTCCTCGACGGCCGCCGGGTGCATTTCATCCGCCAAGCGGCCGAGGCGCTGGCCGCGGTCCACGAGGCGGGGTTCATTCACCGCGACGTCTGCCCGCGAAATTTCCTTCTCTGCAACGGCCGCGAGGACATCAAGCTGATCGACTTCGGCTTAACCGTGCCCGCCACGCGCTGGTTCATGCAGCCGGGCAACCGGACCGGCACGCCGAACTACATGGCCCCGGAGTTGGTCCGCCGCCGGCCGACCGATCAGCGGTTGGACATTTTCGCCTTCGGCGTGACGGCCTATGAGTTCTGCACGTTCGAGCTTCCCTGGCCGCGCGGATCGACCGGCATGGCGGCCATGAGCCACGACCAGCCGCCGGCCGACATCCGCAAATATCGGCCGGAGATCAATCCCCGCCTGGCCAAGGCGATCCACGCCTGCATCGAGCCGAACCGCGAGAAACGTTGCCCGACGATGGCGGATTTCCTGAGGATGATCCGCGGACTCTCGGAGGATTAGTCCTTTTTTTCCCATAGTTCCTTGCAATCCTCCGGCTTGATGCCGAGCTCGCGGAGCGCGACCCCGGCGAGCGTGCGGTCTACCGTGTAAAGTTTTTCCGTCTCGGCAAGGCATAATTTCAAATACTTGGCGGCTTCTTCACTTTTTCCGTGCAGCGCGAGATAGCGGCCGAGAATGTAGCCGTAAAGGCTCATATTTACATCGTTTTCAGCGTCGGGTAGATCATCGGCGGTCTTTTCCATGGCTCGATATAGACGGTCCGCTTCCGCCAAGTCGATGTTTCCCTTGCCTCCCGCTTTAAGATCGGCGTCGATCAATTTGGCCAAGCCGACCAGCGCATCGCGCGCCTCTTTGTTGAATGTTTTTGACGGGGTGTAATTAGACGTGAGCAAAGTCTGCAAGATTTTGTCACGCGCCGCCGCGTCGCCTAGTTCGTCATGCAAAACGACCAGACGAAGGCCGACCCTAATACACGCTACTTTTTGGAAAAAGTCGGCCAGTTTATCCGCGGCCTTTCTCGGCTCCTTTTCGAGTATATTAAACACGGCCGCCTCTTTTGGATATGTTTTCTGATAGTAGTCGGAATTCACGTATTCCATGCCCCTCTTTCGAGCGGCGTCCAAATCGCCGTGGCCCGTCCGACGGCAGAAATAATACCAATCCAACCAGGAATTGTGATACCGCTCGCCGATCGCTATGCGGAGCTTTTCGGATTCTTCCCATTTGTGCATGCCTTCATAGCAGTCAGCCGCCGCCTCAAGTCCCCAAGCCGAATATGTTTCCGCCGCCGCTTCGGCGTATTTCAGCGACTTTTCCCAATCTTTTTGTCTCATGTAGTATCTGGATATGGACTCGCAGATTCCTGCGTGCTCTAATCCGTAATCAGGATAGTTGAGCACTTTTTCCAGCGCGCTGACCCACTGGTCGTGCTTGCCTTGTCGCCAATAAGCCGTGGCGAGCAACATAGCGCATTTCTTATTGGGGCAAAGCTCGAATGCCGCCTTGGCCCATTTGGCGGCGTCTTCCCAACGCTCTTCCTTGAGATATTTGCTCGCCAGCCCCTTGCAGAGACGGGGGTTTTGGTCCGCCGTTTTTTCCCACTCGGGCAGCTTGTCGGCGAAATTGTCGCCGAATTGTATCCAAGCCATCGCCCTGGCGTAAGGTGAATACGGACTGATTACCAATAAACAACTGACGGCGCGTCCAAAGGTCAGCGGATTCTGGCCCGGAGAATCGAACTGTTCCATTTCCAGGCTCATATCCTGCGCGGTTTGGTCCATCTGCGTGCTATAGATTCTGATCAGCATTTTTCTTCGATTCTTTGTGTCCGGATGGTAGTCTCTGTAGTAGATGGCGTACATGTCATATTGTTGTCGTTCAAAATCGCCGGGGTGTTCGAACTTGACCTTTTTCCACGCGGCGTTTTTTTCTTCCTTGTTTAGTGTGAAGGTGTCGATATAGGAGGCGTATGGATGGTTTGCGATCAATGGGACCGATGCCTCGATGAATTCCTTTGGCGACACGTCCAGCATGATGCACTCAAAATACACCCGCCTCAACACCTGCACGAAAGACAATTCCCGGATTAGCAACCCTAGCGCGGCCCAAGACGGCTCGCCCGAGTCGATTGGCTTCGCCGTCGCTTGCGGTCCGCCCTTTTCGTTGTGCGGCGGTTTGTCCGCGTCCATTAACGCGCGGATCAACTTTGCCCGCACTTTGAATTCTTCTCGCGTATCGTTCCCGGCGTCGTCCGCGTCCATTTCACTGGTGATCTCGGCTACTTGCCGAGGCAAGCCCGGCATGTCGCGCAGCCGCGAATACAAAGTCGAGCCGGCGACTATTAACCATGTGGTCGTCGCGCGGTGGCCGGTGCTGACCCCATAATAAGCGCAAACTCCGTCGTGCATCGGATAACATTCGGGCATGTTGGGCGAGATTTCCCCGGCGACTTCGACTTTCATCGATGGTTCGCCGCTCATCCGGGCCGTGCAAAACCGCAGAAAATCAGCTAATTCCAGGTATCCGTCGCCGCTCCAATTCTTCAAACTCCGCGCATCGAAGCGGCAATAGGCGTCGATCAAGTCTCCCCATTCCGGCCGCGCGGGACGATCCGCTTCTTTCATCTCGCCGATCAGCTTGTCCGCCGCCTGCAAGTCGTCCAAGGCAAATTTGTGTAGACCAGTCAGTCCGTAGGCATAGGCCCGATGCCACAAGGCCGTCGGCGATTGCGCATCCCGGGCCAGAAACCGTTGCGCGTAGAGCAACGCGCGGGCCTTGAAAACTTTATGCGCCGGATTCCAATAAAATTCGGTCAACACGCCCAAATTCGCGTAGCCTCGGATCAAGGCGCCCAACCGGGCGGGCGATTCCCCGTCGCGACGAATCAACTCGTGCAGCCGACGGACGGCGTCGAATTGTTTCGTAAAAGTCATTGCGTCCAGTAATTGGTTGATTTCTTCGGGCACGTCCCCGTCGGCCTTCCACTGGTTGGCTTCGCCCGTGAAACCGGCCTTCTTCAACGTCTCGACGTACTCGCCCCGCGACAACTCCTCCGCTTGAAAAAACCAAGGCCGGTAATCCAAAATATTGTCGTATTGCACCCCCAAAACATCCTTGGTGGGCAAGAGCGCGATTTCGGGTTTGACTGTGCAGACCGTTTTTGTCTTACCCGACTTGAACCCATGCACTACTCTCAACGCCGTGGGCTTGCTGTGATAAATTACCATTTCAAACGGTGCGTTGTCTCCCTCACTCGGAATCCAATCGCCCAGATATTCGTCGCGGGTGGCCAGTCCGAGTTGGTCGCGGGCGGCGATCAAGAACGCCTGCCGCTGGAGTTCGCGCCATAGAGGGGCTTTGGTATAGGCGTAGGATTTTTCCGAGAATGGAACGACGAACTTCGACGACCGCTGCATGTAGACCACGCCCGGTCGCGCGGCCTTTTCTGCGGCCGTTCCATGCTGCGCTCCGAAAGAAAAACCGGTCAACGCCATTGCGACAAGAGCAAACGCCGCTTGCATCTCAAGCTCCTTCCAAACACGACAAGAAGATTGCACTGGATGGGGGACAAGGTTCTCGCGGCAAACGCATTCGAGCATAGCAGATGTCGCCGTGCCCGTCTAGATTCTCGCCGCCCGCGGGAAATATATCAGTTGTTTTCCGCCGTGGGCCCCGCCCGCTCCAGCACTGCCTGGGCGCGAAGCCCCTTGTGCTCGAAGGTCAGGCCGAAATCGGCGCTGGAAAAGTCGCTCAGCACCGGCGGTGCCGCCGGGCCTTGCTTCGGCTCGCCCGGATGGCCGTAAACGGTCGATTCCATCGCCCGATACTTGTCGTTCCAGATGTACTTCCCCCCGCCCGGGCAGAGCAACTCGACGCCCCAGACCCGCCGATGGACCTCGACCGGATCGCGGTCCGGATAGAGCCGCTTCCACTCGTTGAGGATCGGCAGGTTGTTCCAGCACTTCATTCGCATCGCCTCTTCGTATCTTCGGCAATGGGCGGCGTTGGCGATTTCGAGGATTTTACTGTCCACCCGCAGGGCGACGTTCGAGCCGAGCCACGGCCGCGGCGCCGCCTTTTCGCTCTTCTCCGCCGTGGCTTTCTTTCGATCAAGCGAACGGTCGATCGAATTGCACAACACCTTTTCGTTGAGGGTGATCGTGAGTGCGTTGTCGACCGTGGTGTAGAAGACGGTGAGTTTTTCCATCTCTTTGGGAATTTCCCGTTTGCCCGTCGCCGGAGCGATGCGAACGTAGGGCTGCTCGCGATACTTTAACGATTCCCATTGCGTCAGGCCCGGCGCGGTCTGTTCGATGAAGGCCCTAACGCCGGTCAGAAAAGCGGCCAGCTTCAACGGGTTCGGCGCGTCGAACCGCACCGCCGCGGGCAGGCGTCCGACGTTCTTTTCCATGAACTTATTAATCTCGTCCGATTCGACCTCGGCCAACTCTCGCCAGAAGGGATCGTCGTCGGCGTAGACGTTCACCCAGCGGCCGAGCCAGCCGAGCGAGACCGCCTTGCCCATCGTCGAAGCCAGGTTGTTGCCGTACTGGAACATCGGCGCGTCGTGGTTGATCGCCATGATGAACTGCGCCAGCGCGTCGTGTCGGTCGCCGTCGGTCGGCTTGAATGAGCCGCCCAACGCGAGAGAGGTAAATGAGGCATACCGGGTGCCGATTATCAGCGGCATCACGCTCAGGTCGGCCGAAAGACGATTTTCGCCCAGGCCGATCTTCAAAGCGATCGGATCGAAGGCCCAGTTCCAATTGCGTTCGTATCCGTCGCGCCAGCGGCGATACGCCTCGGCCTCGGCCTTGGTTACTTCCTCCAGCGGCAGTTCAGCGATGGGCGTCATAAACTCCAGCGTGCCACAGGTCGATGATACGACGCCCGAATCTGTAAGCGTCAGCTCGCCGTCGAGAGTGGGATACTCGGTGTGGATCGGCCCCGGGCGGACGGTCTTCCGCACCAGCGCGTCGAGCTGCCCGGCTTGAATGTCGGCCAACAGCGCCCGGGCGCGGGTGCGGCGAGAGTCGGCGATCCGCCACCGCGGCCCGCGCCAGCGGCGGATCGTCGGGTCGCCGATGAACACCAGCGCGGTCTCGTCCGCCGCGCCGAGCGGATAGCGGACGCGGAAGAATTTATATTCGGGCAGCGCGGCGATCGACTTCGCTTCGCCCTTCTCGACGGCCGCCAAACGCTCCAACTGATATATCGAATTGGTCGCCACGACCGCCCCGTCGAGCCGTGCGATATAACTACACAAGCTCCGATCGGGCGTGAGGAATCCTCTGTATCCAAGCCCGTTGATTTCACCAGTCGTGAATTTTATGTCTTTCATTTGACCGGCCGCCAGGGCGATTTTCGCCCGCAGCAGACTTTCCAGCACCTCCGGCTGCGGCGACTCGAACAGTACCGCCACGTCGGTCCCCAACGGATAATATGGATCGGAGCCGGTAAGCGCCATGCTTCTGACGACCTTCGGCCCCAGCAGCCGCGCGATCTCGCTCAACTTCAATCCAAGCTGCCGCTGGTAGCGATCGACGATGCGTGCGTTCTCCGACCGCGGCCGGGCCAACCGCAGCACGGGCGTGTCGTGCCGCTCGGTCTCGTCGAGCACGGCCATCGCCGCCTGAAAACTCGGAAAGAAAACCGCGTGCTGATCGGCCGGAATCTTGGCCGCCAGCGGGTCTAGCTCCGGCCGCTTATCGCCGATCAGCGGCTCCCAGTCGATCTCCTCGATCGTGATGCCTTTTAGCGTATCGAGCTTGACGGGGGTTTCATTCGCTTGTTGTTCGGGCAGGGCGCGGTCGAGTTGCAGGTTTTCGCTCAGCGCCCGGCCGCCGGCGAAAAGTTCGTACGTCTGCCCGATGTCGTCCCGATTGAATCTTGTCGCAGGCCAGCTCGACGCACGGCCCTCGGCGGGCTGCCGGCGCTGAATGGAGTTGGCCTGATGTCGGAACCACGCCCCGCCGGGGATGTCGCGGTTGCGGAGGCTTTCGTAATGGGACATCTTCGCCCACAGAAACGGCGGCTTCGATTCCGCCTTTGCGGCCGAGGCGGGGACCGCAAACTTTAGCGCGATCATCCCCGTGAGATCGGCATTAGGCACGTACAGCCGTCCGGTCACTTCCTTGCCCTCGGGCGCGAGGATGTAAATCCCCGTGCCGGCGCTGGGTGGAACGACCGTAGCTTGCGGCGGAGGAGGGGCTGCGCCGGCGGGCGCGGGCGCAGGCGGAGGCCCAGTGTATGTGGAGGGCGACAACTCAGGAAGATACGGCGCATACCAAGTATCGCGCGGCGTGCCCCGCCCGACCACGTAGGCTTCGCCCGGTCCGTCCAGGACGACGTAGGGCCACATTGCCAACAGCCGTTCCCTTTCATCGTATGGACGCCATTGATTTATTGTCTCTCGGCTGGGCAATTCCCCTTCGGTGAGTTTCAGTTCGCGGATGGGGACGTCGTAGTAGGCGTCGCCGGCCAACGCCGCCGCAGCCGCGCCGGACGCCAGGGCAAATACGATCGTTCGGATGGAAGACAACATACGAGAGGGCCTTTCGTTTTATTGTCGAGTTAGGCGGTTCATGCCGACATTATTGTACACGGCTCGGAATCGGCCGCCATATAACACCCCCCGCCAGAGATGAATACTAATTGATGCCGTCGCGAATAATACCTGCCGCCCTCACCCCCGGCCCCTCTCCCGCTTGCGGGAGAGGGGAGTATTGTGAGAACAACTACTTCATCTCGATCGAATCGGAGAGGCGTTTACCGTCGGCGTCCTCGATGTGCGAATGGAAGGGTCCCTCGTTGGGCCGCCAGCCAGAAATCGGCGTTTCCAGCTTGTGCTTTCGCTGCAAATGGCAAGGTATTTTCTGCGGCGCGCCCTTCGCCCGCTCGATCACCCAAAAGTATTGCGCCTTCGGGTCCGGCGCGCCGGAGACGAACTCGTACTGAACGCTGAACATCATCATCGTCCCCTCGGGGCCGGTCTGCGGCAGGGCCACGCCCAGGTCGAGCGCAATCCGCGGCCCGGCCAGCGGAGGCGTTTTGACAGGTTGCTCCTTGGGTTCGGCGACCGATTCGCTTGCTTCCGCAGCGGGTTCCGGCCCTGGATTCTCTGATACCGCCGTCGGCTCCGGCGACGGTTGTTCTTCTTGTCGAGCCGCAGGGGGACTCGGCGCGGGAACGTAGTCGTCCATGCAACCGACGGGCCAGAGGACCAGCGACGCGACGAACAACAATAGAAGCGATCGTTGCATGGCGATCTCCTATAAATATATATGTCGGCGAATTGTCCGCCCTCACCCCCAGCCCCTCTCCCAGCGGAAGAGGAGAGACTTGTTGGAATGGCAGTTCAACTGCCACCCCATCATATGGAATACACTTTCTCTCCGCCGAGATAGGTTTGCAGTACCTCGATGTCTTTTATTTCGTCAACCGGACAGGTGAGGATGTCGCGGTCGATGACGATGAAGTCGGCCAGCTTGCCCTTTTCCAGCGACCCTTTTTCCTTTTCCTCGAATGTCAGAAACGCGCTGTTGATCGTATAGAGTTGGATTGCGCGGCGGCGGTCGATGCGCTGCTCGGGATGGAGCGGTTCGTCGGACCAGCGCGGCCGGCGGACCATTGCAATCCACATGCCCAGGAAGGGGTCGTAGGAGTTGATCGAGCGGTGGCGGCCGACCTTTTGCATGTGGTCGGAGCCTCCCGCGACGATTGCGCTCTGGTCGAACAGTGTTTTGTACGGCTGGAACCATGCCAGCCGGTCGTAGCCGAAGTGGTGCAGCAGCGTCGAGCCGTCGCGGTAGAGCCAGTCGGGCTGCTGGTCGGCCACAGCGACGATCTTGCCGTGGTGGAAAATCATGGTCGGCAGCGTCGATTGGGATCGAAAGTCCCGGGCCAATGCCGAGCCGGCGGCCGCGGCGATGCCGGCGGCGAGAAAACCGTGTCTGGTGAAGAACATGGGAAGGCCCCCTGTTATGCGTGGAGGTGAAACGGCATGGCGTCAGAACCACAACGCCGTAATATCGTACAGCATGGGTGCGGGAAGTTCAAGATTGTGGTTTAGCGGCCAGGTGCAAAACGCGCTATTACTGCCGCAGAAACACTTCCGTGTCTTCTTCCTCGACCAGCGGCTGCGAGAGAGCGGGCGCGCTCAACTCGACGCGGAAACTATAAGTGCCGACCCGCGGCGCGCGGACGCGGACACGATAGGTCGCCGTCTCGCCCGGCGCCAACTCGCCGATCGGCTCGAAGAGGACCGTGCGCCCCTCGAACTTGAACTTATGCGGCGGCGCGGTCCCCAGCGGGTTCACCGCCATTCCCTCGGGCACGATCGCCGCGACGACGATTTGCCGATAGGGAGCTGATCCGTTGTTGGTCGCCCGAATTTCGTAGGTCAATTCCTTGCCCGCCACAACCGGATCGCTCAAGTCGGTGAGCGCGAGAGTCAGCTCGGTCGGCGGCTGTTCGACCTCGGGCGTCGTCGGCGCCTCGGCCGGCGCGATCTCCAGGCAACTTTCGTCTTCCACGTTGCCGCCGCTGGATAGGACGACGGTTGCGCGGTTGCAGGCCCTGACCGACGCGGATAGACATTCGCACTCGATGGTGATCCGAACCGACTGTCCGGCGGCCAACTGGTCGATCTCCCAAACCAGGCTGTTCTCCTCGACGCGGGAACCGTCCGTGGCCCTCTTGGGCAGCAAAGCGTGGTCCCAACTATCGACGATTTTCAGCCCGCTCAACGACGCCTCGCCCGTGTTGGTCAAATTAATGGTGAACGACGCCGTCTCGCCGACGGCGGCTTTTTCCGGACCAACCACGTCCAGTTTCAACGTGGGCGAGGCGTCCGTCGGCGCGGTAGGCCGCTCTTTCCCCGGCGCTGCGGCGACCGCGACGCAGGCCCTCGCCGTGGCCGCGGTTATCGTCGGTCCGCTTACTTCAACCGCGTGGCAGAGCCGGCCGGGGCCGACGGCCCGCAACGTGATGCCAAACCGCTTCGTCTGGCCGGCGGCCAAGACGCCCAAGTCCTTACGAATAACCTTTTCCCCGGGGGCGTCTTTCAGTTCCAGACCGGGATCGAGCTGGTCGGTAATCACCAGGTCCGCGGCCGGCGCCTGGCTGTTATTGGCCACGGCGATCTCGAAATAGACCTCCTCGCCCATGGCGGCTTGCTCGGGGCCGGTCATTCGCACGCTTAGCGTCGAGAGGCCGACGGTCGTGGTGGCGCAGCCGGTCGCCTTCAATCCGCCGGCGGCGGTGGCCTGGCAACAGTTGGTCACGCTCCCCTGCCTCTGCGGCCGGAGGCGGACCTCGATCGTGCTCTGCTGTCTGGCCCCGAGTTCGCCGATCCGCCAGAGGAGTTGATTGCCCGAGGATTCGGCCGGCGGGACGCTTTCGATCAGCGTCAACTCAACGGGCACGTCGTAGCGGACCGTCACGTCGCCGACCGGCAGATCGCCCGGATTGCTCACGTCTATGCGATAGCTGAGCAGGTCTCCGACGTTTGCCGAGGCCGGGCCGGCCATGTTGACGGCCAGGTCGGGGGCCGACCAGGTTTGATTGGTCGAGCCTTGATCGACGATCAGTTTTCTACCCCCGGCGCCGGCGACGTCGCCGGGCCGGATCACCTCGATGCAAATCTGATTGGTTCCGTGTGCCGGTTGGGGCTGGAAAATTTCAACGGTCGCCCGGCCGGCGGAATCGACCGGCGCCTCGACCTCTTGCACGCCGTCGGGAGCGAAACCGGCGGGCGGGCCGCCGACGATCCGGTAGCGGACGCGCCAACCCTCGCACGGCGATTGGTCCGTTTGACGCAAGACGGTGGTGGCGAGCGACTGCCGCGCGCCGGCCGGGCTGATCGACGGCGGCGGATACTGCCACGCGGCGTCCACCCAATGCACAACCGCCGAACGGCAGCGGTGGTTCCAATCGTACACCTCCGGGGCCAGGACCGTTACGTGCGTGGCGCCCTCGACGGGCGAGGTCAACGAGACCCAACCCTGGCCGCGCAGCACCCACAGGTCGTCTTCCGGCGTGCACGTGCCGCGGTTCAGGCGGATGTTGCTGCGGCCGGTGCCGCCGACAACGAAGGTGTTGGTGACTTTCCTCGGAAAGGTGAAATCGCCGAGCAGTAGATCGACCAGTCCGCTTTTTTCCACGGCGGTGAACTGGCCGACGCTGTCGGCGGAAATGGACCATTCGAGCCGGCGGTTTGTTTGCAGGTATCCGTCGGCGTCGCCCACCCCGGCGCGGAGAACCACCTCGCCGCCGACCCGGGCGACTTGCTCGGCCGGGTCGACTAGCACGACCACGGGATCCCAGGGAAGTTTCCCCATTGGGTCGTCGTAGTAGCGTTGGTTCAACGGATCTTCGACGGAAGCCGGCGGTGGCGAGAAAACGTGCTCGCCGGAGGGGTCGATGCCGGATGAGGGCGCAACCATACACCCCCCCGCCGCGAAAACGAAAAGCGTCGCGGCGACGGTCGCCAACCGTTCGATCTTCCATGAACGCCACATGGCCCATTCCTCGGGTCCAGCAGGGCCTCGGACACTATTCCACTATGAAAACCTACCACGTTTTCAAGTCGAGCGTGGATTTTTCGCATCATCGCAGGCGGCGGAAAAGAAACGCGGCGGAACATTCGGCACAACTGGCAAAAACGGAAGATCGCCAAATATACTATGCTTGTAATGACACCGGTGGACGTACAACTATGGAGGGCGAGAGATGGCCGAATATGTACTCTGGAAGCCGTATTACAGCGTCGCGGACCCATCGCTAGACATGGAGCACAAGATCATCATCGGATTGATCAACGAGTTGCACGCGGCCGTGATCTCGAAAAAAGAAGAACCCGATCTTAAATCGATCTCCGACCGGCTGGTCCGCTACACCAACGAGCACTTCCAACATGAAGAGCAGGTGATGAAGGATTGCGATTATCCGAAAATCTTCGAGCATAAACTCGAACACGAACACCTGCGCAAAAAAACGCTCGACTTTCACAACAACCTGAACCTCGTCACCGGCCGCGACATGCTCCGCTTCCTCAACGACTGGTGGTGCGAACACATCCAGGAAAGCGATCGGGCCTACGCACCCTATGTACAGATGGCGATCAGGGAGGGGGGGTGAAGGGTCGGAAGGTGTGAAGGGTTATATTTTGCGGGCGGATTTTTTCCTTCCTTTTCGACGGCTGATGCGATCGGCCCAGTACAGCGGCTCGGGCAAGCGGCGTCCGGTCAACAGACGGCGGACCAACCGCTCGGAAAACTCCAGATCGACGCGATGGCCGGGCGAAATGAATATCGGCCGCCGGCTGCCCGAAGTCGGCCGCAAGGCAACGCCGAGTATTTTTTCTTGATGCAACACCGGACGCGACTCACCTGGCGCCATTCCGTCGATGTCCACGGCGCCGCAAAGCAGCTTTTTCGTCACTCCGACCGTGGGCAGGGAAGCAATCACGCCCAGGTGCGACGCCGCCCCCGCGCGGCGATGGTGCAGCACGCCGCCGCCGTCGACCAGCAGCACGTCGGCCAGTCGGTCGGCCGAGCGGACCGCATCGAGCAATTCCAGCAGGATTGGTATTTCGCGGAAACTCAGGAACGTGCTGATGTACGGGAAAGATACCCGGCGGCGGACGCTCGTCGACCAGACGAGCCGGCCGGATTCGGTTTCCACCAGCGCGTAGGCGGCCGCGCCCAACTCGGGCATCGGGTAGGAAACGTCCACGCCGCCGACGAGCTTGGGGATTCGCCGCCGCGGCCGGACGACGATTTTCGCTCGGATTGTTTTCTGTATCGCCCGCAATTTCTCCAACGGGCGATCGGATGAAAAACTATTGAAACCGAAGCGTTCCAGATCGACCGTTCCGCGGCGGACGGCTACGCCTTCGGCTTGCAGTTTTTCGATCTTGTTTTTGATCGGCTCTTCGATATACCCGCCGAGCGCGCCGCCGGCGCGGAGAATACGATGGCAATTGCACCTGCCGTCGTGAGCATGGTGGAGCGAGTAATACCCGACCCAAGTGGCGGCGATTTTATTGCCCAGCGCCTCGGCCAGTTCGCCGCAGGTAGTCACCCGCCCTTTGGGCACCTGATCGAGCAGTCGGCGCAGACACTCGACGAGATCGGGCGGCGACGGAAATGATTTCGACATGCCAATGGCCACGGCTGCCGCTGCTGGCTTGCCCGGCGCGGGTATCACTACAACAAGAGACCTTCTTAGACCAATTCCTTGCGGACCGCCCAAACGGCCGCCTGTGTGCGGTCCGAAACGCCAATCTTACGCAGGATGTGCTGCACGTGCTCCTTGACCGTCTCGTAGCTGATGTGCAAGGCGATGGCGATTTCCTTGTTCGTCAGTCCGTAGGCCAGTTGGCGGAGGACTTCGCTTTCGCGCTGGGTCAAGGGAACCTCGACGTCGGCCGCCAGCCGCGGCGTGGCCAAGGCGCCTGTTACGCGGCGCAACTCGTCGCGGGTCCAGGCGCTCTCGCCAGAAGCGGCCGTGCGGATGGCCGCCAACAACTGGTCCCGCGAGCAGCCCTTCAACAGATACCCGCTCGCGCCCAGCGCCACCGCCCGGGCCACGTAGGTTGGATTGTCGAAGGTCGAAAGGATCAGGATCGGCAAGTCTGGTTTGTCGAGCTTGATCCGTCCCAGCGAAGTCAATCCGTCGCCATCGGGCATGCGAATGTCCAACAGCACGACGTCCACTTCGTTTTCCAAGGCGAACTTGACCGCCGCCGCGCCGGTGGACACCTCTCCGACAACCTTCATCTCCGTATCGGCCAACATGCTCTTCAGACCGCACCGGACCACTTCGTGGTCGTCCGCGATCAGCAATTTGATTTTGTTCGTCATTTTTTGCTCCCGTAATTTGCCGGTTTCGTATATTGCCAAACCCATGGTCCGCCGCTTCATGGGGGTTTTGGCGGATGGTGTCTCGGTTTGCCCCCTGAAATAGTCAAGGCGGTTTACCCCCACAATCATAGCAAAAAAACAACTGGGGGGTAGGCCCCTAGTGGATTTTTGGGGGGGAAATTCGCACGCGCATAAAAAAGCCCCGCAACCGATAGTCGCAAGTGGTTGCAGAGCAATGGATTATGAAAAAGAGGCGCCGGTGGGAGTTGAACCCACGATGGCGGATTTGCAATCCGCTGCCTTAGCCACTTGGCTACGGCGCCATAGGGCGGCGACTATTGGTATCGGACGCCATCCGGCATATCCGTTACTGTTGCCGGCACAACCGGCAAACTTTACCACCGTAGACTGAATAATACCAAACCTCAATCCAAGATAAAAGAGCCGTAGCCGTAGGTCGGGTGCCCCGCGCCTGAGATGAATTGTTCTTGACGTCGGGTACGTGTGTATCCGACCTACCATGGAATCCTGCCGCTGCAATCGCCGATATGATATATAGTCCTTTGCACGTTTTTTAAGGCAAATCATGTATCACTTCGCGAAAAAACTCGGGAACGCCATGTTTCCTTGGCGTCAAGCGCGTTTGGTCCATCAACTCGGCGGCGAAGCGGCCCGGGAGTGCCGGGAGGATCTTTGGCGGCGAATCGGACTTTCCTGCCGAAATATGGATATTCCTGAAATTAGGGGTTACGTTCGAGCGCAGGCGGCCCGGCCTCTTGCCTCCGAAGTGGAGCGGACAATCGAACGACATCGAGTTGCGCCCGGGCTGAAGGGCCGGATTATCGAGGCGGCCATTGTGCAAATGGTCGGTATGATCGTCCGAGACGTGCTCGGCGATCCGTATATGGCCCCTTCGGAAAAGATCGCCGCCTGACAGGAACGGCTTCTTCAGCACCTTGTCCGCGTCCCGCAGCGGCGATAAAATCGCTGTTTTTCCGGGAAAATGGCGGGAAAATTCATGTACTTCAAGCGGAACCTCGTCGTGGCCCAAAGCGGCGGGCCGACGCCGGCAATCAACAGCAGTTTGCAGGGTATCATCGAAGCGGTGCGGGAGTCACCCTCCATTGGGGCCATCTACGGCGCGCGACACGGCGTCGAGGGCATTCTGAAAGAGGAATTGCTCGATCTCTCGGCCCAATCGCCCGAGGAGGTCGCCCTGCTGCGGTTTACCCCGGCGGCCGGGTCGATCGGCACGTGCCGCTATAAGCTCCGGGCAAACCAGGACGAGGACTTCGAGCGGGTAATCGAGGTCTTCAAGGCCCACGATGTCGGGTATCTGCTCTACACCGGGGGGAATGACTCGATGGACACGGCCGACAAGATCGCGCGGCTGGCCCGCGAGCGGGGTTTGGACCTTGTGGCCGTCGGCGTGCCGAAGACGATCGACAACGACGTGGGCGACGGCGAGTTCCGGCTGATCGACCACACGCCCGGCTACGGCTCGGTCGCCCGATATTGGATGCACAAGGTCCAAGAGGCGAACGAAGAGAACGCCGGCTCGTGTCCGGCCGATCCGGTGTTGGTCATGCAGGCGATGGGCCGGAAGATCGGCTTCATCCCGGCCGCCGCCCGATTGGCCGACCCCGCTCGGGAAATGCCGCTGCAAATCTTCCTAGCCGAAAGCCATTGCAGCCTCGAACAGTTGGCCGAGGGGGTCTGCGATCAACTCCGCCGCTCGGGTCGATGTTTGGTGGTTATCAGCGAGGGATTCAACGTTGGCGACCTGGGCGAGATGAAAGACTCGTTCGGCCACACCGAGTTCGGCGCGTCGAAATTGACCGTCGCTCAGATCGTAGTGAATTACTTGAATCAATTTGGGCTGCCGTGCAAAGGGTCGGCTCGCGGCAATGTGCCGGGGACCGATCAGCGGCACTCGATGGCCTACGCCTCGGCGGTCGATCTGGACGAGGCATATCGCCTGGGCCAAAAGGCGGTCGAGTTGGCCGGCGGCGGAGAAAGCGGCTTTATGGCCACGATTCTTCGCGAGCCTGGAGAGATATATTCCGTCCGATACGGCAAAGTGCCGCTGGCCGAGGTGGCCAACAGCGAGCGGACTTTTCCGGCGGAGTGGATCGCCCATAATGGTTGCGACGTAAGCGACGATTTCGTCCGCTACGCCAGGCCGCTTGTCGGCGATGAAATGATAAACCTTCCCATGATCGACGGCCGGCAGCGGATGACCCGCTTCCAGCCGATCTTCGCCGAGAAGAAATTACCCTCGTACGTTCCCCAAGCAGATAGAAAATAGCACCATGATCGACTTCACGCCCAAGCACGACTTCCTGGTGGGCATCGACTCGGACGGCTGCGCGTTCGATACGATGGAACTGAAACACAAGGAGTGTTTCATCCCGAACATCATCAACCACTACGAACTGCAAGGCATTAGCAAATACGCCCGGGAGGCGGCCGAGTTCGTCAATCTCTATTCCAAGAGCCGGGGCATCAACCGCTTTCCGGCGCTGATCGAAGTGATGGAGTGGTTGAATCGCCGGCCGGAGGTTGCGGCCCGGGGCTACAAGATCGAGATTCCGCAAACGTTGCGCGAGTGGATCGCTCGCGAGACGAAGCTCGGCAATCCGGCGTTGGAGGCTGAGGTCGAGCGGACCGGCGACGCCGAGTTGACCCATGCCTTGAAATGGTCGAAGGCGGTCAACCACTCGATCGCCGGCATGGTCCGCGGCGTGCCGCCGTTCCCGTTCGTCCGCGAGAGCTTGGAGAAATTGAATGCCAAGGCGGACGTGCTGGTCGTCTCGGCCACGCCGAACGAGGCCCTACATCGCGAATGGGAAGAGCACGATTTGACGAAATACACCGTCGCCATCTGCGGTCAGGAGATCGGCACGAAGAAGGAGTCGTTGGCGGCCGCGGCGAAATATCCGGCCGGGCGGACGTTGATGATCGGCGACGCCCCCGGCGACCACAAGGCGGCGGTGGCCAACGGCGTCTTGTTCTATCCGATCAATCCCGGCGCGGAGGAGGCCAGTTGGCAACGGTTTTACGACGAAGCGATCGACCGTTTCTTCGCCGGCGCGTTCGCCGGAGATTACGCGGCGGAGTTATTGGCCGATTTCGAGCGCCACTTGCCCGAGCATCCGCCGTGGGAGGTTAGTGGATAGTTTTCAGTTGTCAGTAATCAGTTTTCGGTTATGTGGAGTTCACCCCGTTTAGCCGCCGCGTCCACGCGGCGAATGGAGTGAATGGCAAGCAGCAGAGCATAAGAAATGCGTCGTCAACGAGGGCTAATAATTTGGATTGTGTTGTTGACTACCGTGTGGATTTCATTGAATCTGCCACATAGTCCGCCGCTGAAGTCGTTTTTATACTCGGCGGGTTTTCCGTGGACGTTTGTGACTTGGGCCGAGGGTGAATTATCGTCTGTGGATTTTGATATACTCATGCTGCTTGCCGATTTCGCTCTGGGCCTTGTGGTTGTTTTGATAGGCGCTGGACTGTTCGTCTGGGCCAAACGATTAGACCACGTTGAACCAAAGGAGAAATCGTGCTAAATCAGCAGGTGTTGCTGACCAATAAATAAACGTAAACAAAACTGATTCCTTAAAACCAACAACCACAAACCATCATTTCCTGCAAAACAAAGGAATCCATCAGATGTGTAAGTATCTTCTCGTAAGTAGTTACTGTTGCGGAAAGCTCCAAATCCGTAGGGTGCGTGCTTGCACGCACCTTATTTCGCGGCAAAACCAAGCTGGTGCGT
>JAFGLH010000102.1 GCA_016928165.1 Pirellulales bacterium
AACGAAATCGAATGTCCTACGAAAGCCGACAACGCCGTGCAAAAACATTAGCAGGCGGCGCCGGAAAAACCTAGCGCTGTCATATTAGAACACTTTCCGATTAGCCGCCGTCGCGACGCCATGTACGCCGCCCCGAAAACGCCGAAATCGTTCGGTTGCGCTCAACAGGCGAAGCGGCTCTTGGATTTGACCGTCAAGGCGCTGCTCACCGTCGCGGTATTATTGGCGGGCTGGTTTTTCGCCCGAGAGGCGTTGCTTTGGTGGAAGACCGACGGCGCCGCGGCCGATGGGGGGCCTGCCGCGCAATATCCCTCGTCGGCCGATCCGCTGGGTGATCCCCGCCGGCCTCACACGATCCGTTTTGGCGAAGCCGCCTGGTCGCTCCGCCGCCGGGAGATCGTCGGAGACATAAGCAACGCCGTCTCGGCATTGCGAGTGGAATGCATCAACTTATCACGCAATGCAGAGCCGCGACCATTGGTCGCGCAAACTACCGGCGCGACCGACGACGGCGGCTTGATGAAATTTCTCTCCAAGCTGTCACCGACGGCGGACAGCACCGACGGATGGCGGCTTTATGAGTTCAACGAAGCGTTTCCGACGGTCGTCGGCGTCGCGCGGACGGGCGGGTCGCCCACCGAGCCGGAAACGGATTCCGCGGACCTTGCCCAACTTGGCTATCGGGTGATAATGTGGGGAATCGCAATCCCGACCGGCGCGGATCGTTGGTCGCTATGCATCTTTTTGCCGAATGATTTTTCGGCGAAAGAAGAATCGGTCGCGGTTGATGTGTCGCTTCCGCCCGGCGCCCGGCGGACGCTGGCCGTGCGGACTGTCGAGGGCGAGGCGATCGTCGCCTTCGCCGGCCAAGGGGAGTCGGGCGATTGGAAGCCGTTTTACGACGAGTGGTTCGCCGGGCGCGGCTGGCGGCCCGCAACGGCTTGGCGTCGGAACGAAAACGGGTGGTATGCGAAATATGTTTCGCCCGATTGTGTCGGATGTGCGGTCGAGGTCCATTTCGGGCGGGACGCCGGGGGGGGATTGAGTGGGCTTTTGATGATTGCGCCGCCGACGCCGAAGTAGAATTAGTTATCTATTGTCGGGAAACTTGTTTAGCGGCCGTCGGCGCGGCGGCCTTGATATCCGGAGCAATAAACATGAAAGGCATTCACGGACTGATCGCGGCCGTCGGCCTGGGCATCGCCGGCGCGTTGCTCAACTGGGCCTATCTGGCCGGCCGGGCAAGCCAGGAAGAAACGGTCGCCTTTGTGGGCATCAAAAAGGACGTCACCGTGAACAGCGGCGAGATGATCCGCGACGAAGACATCGTGCCGGTGCGGATCCCCCTGCGGCTGGTGGGAAATCTCCGCGATTTCGCCATGTTGTACGAGGCCAAAGGATCGGTCGTCGGCCAAAGGGTATGCCGGAATATGACCGGCGAGTGCCTCTTGCTCCGCGACGACCTGACCACGCCGCCGCAGAAGCTCGATCTGGACAAAGGCGAAGACGCTATGTGGATTCCGGTCGACACGCGGGCCTTCGTCCCCTCGCTGATCAAGCCGGGCGACATGGTGTCGTTCCTCATAAGCCGCGCCTCGACGCCCATCCGGGCCGTGCCCGGAGGACCGGGCCCCGAAACGGACGCCGGGCCGGTCGAGACCATCGGGCCGTTCAAGGTGCTTACGGTAGGCAACCGCCTGGGCAGCGCCGAGGTGGCTGGCGCGGCCAGAACGCCGCAGTTGCAGCAGAACGTGTTGACAATCCGGGTGAGCGACCACGTCGCGGGCGAACGTCAAAGGGCCGAACGTTTGTGGAGCATCTTGCAGGAGACCAACTTCCGCAACATCGGCGTCAAGCTGCACAGCGGGAAGAAATGAAAACACACCCGTGAAAACACGTTAATATACCTAATCCACCCATGAAAATCTGGTTCAACAAGGTGAACGAGAGCCGCCGCTCGGTGCTGGAGGTCGACGCGGAAGAAATCACCATTGGCCGCGATCCGTCCAACGCCGTCCGCCTGCAAAGTCCGTTGGTTTCGCGGCGGCACGCGGTGGTGCGGACGATCGACGGCAAGTTGCAACTGGAAAACGTCGGGTTGAACAGTTGCGTGGTCGACGACGAGGAAGTGCTCGGCGGCCAGACGGCGGTTTTCGCGCCGGGGGCTAAAATCCGCATCTGGCCCTACACGCTCACCTTCGAGGCGGAAAAGGCCGCCGCGGTCACGCTCGGCGAACTGGAATCGCATCTGCGCTCGATCGTGGCCGACCTTGAACTGCGCATCCACCGCAAACTGCTCGAACGGCTCGACCTGTACGAGTTCGAGGCCAACCAGGCCGGCGACAGCGAGAGCATCCTGCTGCTGGAAAACAACATCGAGGACGTCTGCCGCGACCTGAACGTCTTCGCCCCCGAAAACGAGGCCCTGCTGGAGGAAATCACCGGACTGGTGCTCCGCGACCACTTGATCAATCAGATCGTCATGGAGACGGGCGATGAGTATTTCGACTTGGCTACGCTCAGCAGCAACGAGTACGACGTGCCGGCGACGCTGGTGCCCGAGCGCGAGGCCGAGCTTCATTCGCTGTTGCAGTTCGTCCGCGAGCGGCTGAAGATGGAGGAGTGCCGCGACGCGACCGAGCAGGTGCAGCGGGTCGAATCGCGGTTCAACGCCGAGTTCCACCTGGTTCGTCCGCACTTGCACCACGAGTTGCGGAAATACCTGATTCTCCGCACGCTGAAAAAGGACTTGAAGGACGCGATTTTCGGCTTCGGGCCGCTGCAAGACCTGCTCAGGGCGCCGACCGTGACCGAGATCATGGTCGTGGCCAGCGACCAGATATACGTCGAGCAGAACGGGGTGATCGAGAAATCGGGGCGGCGGTTCATCTCCGACAAAGTTACCGAGGCGATCATCGAGCGGATCGTGGCCCAGGTCGGCCGGCGGATCGACAAGAGCCAGCCGCTGGTCGACGCCCGGCTGCCCGACGGCTCGCGCGTCAACGCGATCATTCCGCCGTTGGCCTGCAAGGGTCCGACGCTGACGATTCGCAAGTTTCCCGCCCAGCGGTTGACGATGGACGACCTGATCGAGATCGGCAGCATCAGCACCTCGGCGGCGACGTTCCTCCGCGCCTGCGTGATCGACCGGCGGAACATCCTCGTAAGCGGCGGCACGGGCACCGGCAAAACGACCACGCTGAACGTCCTCGGCGGATTCATCCCCTTCAAGGAACGGATCGTGACGATCGAGGACACCACCGAATTGCGGCTCCATCAGGAGCACGTCGTCACGCTGGAAACCAAGCCGCCGAACGTCGAGGGGACCGGCCAATACACGGTCCGCGACCTGGTGAAAAACGCGCTGCGGATGCGGCCCGACCGGATCATTGTGGGCGAGTGCCGCGGGCCGGAAGCGCTTGATATGATCCAGGCGATGAACACCGGCCACGACGGCTCGATGACCACGGTCCACGCCAACAGTTCGCGCGAGGTGATCGAGCGGCTCGAGGTGCTGGTGCTGATGGCGGCCGACCTGCCCGTGGCATCGATCCACCGCCAGCTATCCTCGGCGCTGGACCTGATCGTCCACATCAGCCGGCTGCCGGGCGGGGCCAGGGTCATCACGCAAATCACCGAGGTGCTCCGCTACGATCCGGACGAGCGGCAAATAATACTGCACGATATATTTAATTTCCGCGACGGGGCCGTGCTTCGCCCGACCGGGTATTTGCCATCGTTCGTCGATTCGCTGGTGGAGAAGGAGTTGTTGGACTTGGAGTTTTTATACGGACGTTAAATGTAAAGCCGCGATCGTCGGTCGCGTTCCCCGTGTTGGGGTGGCAGTTAAACAAATGTTGGGTTGGCAGTTAAACTGCCACCCCAACATTAAGAGGATTACGACGAATGCCCTTCGATATTTCGGCAATCCTGGCGTGTTTGCTCGTGGGACTGGCCGTGGCCGCGGCCGGCTGGGCGGGGAGCGACTACCTGGACGCCGCCATCGACGCCGCCGAACGCGACATCGCCGACAAGCTCCGCCGGCTGCGGGCGCCGACCCGCAATACGCGAAGCTGCCTGCGGATTTGGCTGGTCGTCATGCTCGCCGCGTTTCTCGGCTGCTGGTGCGGATTGGGCAGCGTAATCTTCGCCTGTCTGACGGTGCTGTTCCTCGCCGCCGCTCCCTGGTATCTGCTCCGCCGGCTGGCCGAGCGGCACCGCCAACGGATCGAGGACCAGTTGGCCGACGCGATGGCGACGATGGCCAACTCGGTCCGGGCGGGGCTTTCGCTGGCCCAATCGCTGGAGATACTCGCCGCCCAGTGTCCGCGGCCGATCAACGCCGAGTTCCATCAGATCGTGGCCGAATACAAGCTCGGCAAGCCGTTGGAGCGGACGCTGAACGAGGCCAAGGAGCGGTTGCGGAGCGAGAACTTCGCGTTGTTCGCCGCCGCTCTGCTGGCCAGCCACGAGAGCGGCGGACGGCTGAACGAGACCGTCGAGCGGATTGCCCAGTCGGTCCTCGAACTGCAACGTCTGGAGCGGAAGGTAATGGCCGAGACGGCCCAGGCCCGCAAGTCGGCCGTCTACATGGCGATGGCCCCGGCGTTTATACTGACGGCCTATTATTTCGTCACTCCCGCCGACACGAAGCTGTTGTTCATCACCGTGCCCGGGCAAATCATGTTGGCCGTCGCGGCGTTGTTGAACGCGGCGGCGTACCTGTGGGCCAGGGCGTTGTTGAATCCGGATATATGAGAAGGTGGTTAAAAAATTTTCCCTCTCCCTTTGGGAGGGGGCAGGGGGTGGCGTGATGAAAACGGGGACTGGCTACGCAATCCTTTATATTGTTATGCAACGAAAACCACTACTGATTGCGGTGCCTGTCCCCGTTTTCATCAGCCCAGGCAGGGGGCGAGGGTGTCTTGGAATTAGTTACTGTTGCGGAAAGCTCCAAATCCGTAGGGTGCGTGCTTGCACGCACCTTATTTCGCGGCAAAACCAAGCTGGTGCGT
>JAFGLH010000103.1 GCA_016928165.1 Pirellulales bacterium
CATGTCTGGTCCTCCTTGACTCAGCAGGACACAAGTTTCGCCATTTTATCCAAACAGATCAATATCAACTTAGCGCTGTAGTACTAACTGAACTTTTGCAAAATCGAAAATGAAAGTCCCCTCTCCCTCCGGGAGAGGGGACAAATTTGCAAAAGTCCAGTTAATACTTCAGCGGTCGAATATTCTCCGACGCGGTCGTCGCATCGGCACGCCGTGGGCCGTCGAGGCCAGGTCGAGCGTGTAGCCGGGACGATAGATCGGCTTGATGATCGTTTCCAGGCCCGGCGTGTTGGGCGAGATCATCTTCTCGGCGTCCCATTCGACCCGTTCGCCCTTGCCGGCGGCGGCGACCCAAACGGCCAGGTTGCCGAGCAGGTTGACCTCGGTCAGCTTGCCGGCGTAGTCGGGGAAGTTCGAGACGGCCGGCTCGCCGCCGCGTATCGCGCGGACGAACTCGTCGAAGTGGCCGGGCGATTCAACCCACTTGACTTCCGGCATCTCGCCGCCGCCGATAAAGTGCGGCCCGCCGTCGTCGTCCGGTCCCGCATAGTCGCCCGGCGCATAGAGCTTGGCCTTATCGCCGACCACCAGGCAACCGCTGCTGTTGATCGTTTCGCCCTCGAACAGTTCCGCGTCGGGGCGCTTGCCGCCGTCGTACCAAGTGAACTTGACCGGCGGACGACCATCCAGTTCGGGGAACTCGAAATTGATGATCGACCACTTCGGGTAATAGTCGCCGTTGTGGCCGGAGGTTTCCGCCTGGACGGCCACCGGATCTTTGAGGTTCAAGGCCATGTAAGGCAGATTCACCGTATGGCAGGCCATGTCGCCAAGCGCGCCGGTGCCGAAATCCCACCAACCGCGCCAGGCGAAACGGTGATAACCGTTGGCGTACGGGCGGACAGGGGCCGGGCCGAGCCAGAGGTTCCAATCCAGGTTTTTCGGGCAGGGAATGGACTCGGCCCGATCGTTGCCCTGCGGCCAGACCGGCCGGTTGGTCCACACATGGACTTCGCTGACCTTACCCAACGCGCCCGATTTAATCACTGCCGCCGCGCGGCGGAGCGAGCTGCTGGCGGTGTGTTGGTTGCCCATCTGCGTGGCGACGTTTTGCTCGCGGGCGACTTGGGCCATCAAGCGGGCCTCGTAGATCGTGCGGGT
The DNA here is from genome assembly GCA_016928165.1 of Pirellulales bacterium. Lineage (GTDB taxonomy): Bacteria > Planctomycetota > Planctomycetia > Pirellulales > Thermoguttaceae > JAHIKV01. The sequence continues at coordinate 1,162 of JAFGLH010000103.1, forward strand.
CAGCGGTTTTTGGCAGAAGCAGTGTTTGCCCATCCGCATGGCCATCAACGCCGCCGAGGTATGGTGATGGTCGGGCGTGCTGATCGTCACCGCGTCGATATGATCGCCCATCTCGTCGAGCATTTTGCGGTAATCGGTATACTTCTTGGCCTTGGGGAACTTGTTCTTGCCTGTGATTTCGAGGAATGTCTCGTCGACGTCGCAGATGGCGACCACGTCGCCGGCCTTCGCGGCGTCTTCCGAATCGCTCGAACCCTTGCCGCCGACCCCGATGCAGGCGAAAGCGATGCGGTCGTTAGGAGAGGTGTTTTCTTTTTCCTCGGCCCGGACGCCTCCGGCGATCCAAAGGCCCACGCCCGTCGCGGCGGACGCCTGCAAAAAACGGCGACGATTGGTGAGATGTGACATGGGTGTTGACTCCTATTTATTTGAGAGAAAGAGAACTTGGCATGAAACTCGGTCGGCCTCTCCGCGGCGGGGAGCGCGGGGTGGGGAGTGCGGCACGCAAAAGCAAGACACCGCTTCTGACGTTTAGAATAGCGATAGGAGCGCATATATGCAAGAGTTGCGGCCAACGGCACCCCGCCGTCGGCGGGTACGGCTGCAACATTATTGGCCCGCGTTTGCACCCCCGACGGTTATTGAGTACCTTGGTAAAAGGCGTTTCTGCTAGTTAACAGCTTCCGGACCACGACAGGAGATTTCCTTCGATGAGACTGAAATATTTTTTGCCCGCCGCCTTGTGCCTTATTTGCCTTCTTAATGACGCGACGTTGTTCGCCGACCAAGTCGAGGCGATCCGGCGGGTCGAGCAACTCGGTGGAAAAATCAAGTACGACGCCGATAATCATGTCGTCGCCGTCGATCTGATGGAAAAACAGACCACCGACGCAGACGTCGAACTTATCGTCCAACTGACCGATTTGCAAAAGCTGGTCCTCTGGGGCGCCGAGATCCACGACAAAGGAATAAAACAACTCGCCGCCCTGACGAAGCTCGCTGATCTGACGCTGGAAAACACCGAGCTTACCGACGCCGGGCTGGAAGTCCTCGAAAAAATGCCGCAACTCAAGTCGCTCAATCTTCGGCGCAGCACGTACATGACCGACGCCGGTTTGGCGCATGTGAAAAAACTTCCCAATCTGCAATATCTTACCCTGCTGTTCAACAACGTCTCCGACGAGGGAATGGCCGAACTGAAAGGCCTCGACAAACTCCGCCTCCTTGATCTCCGCGGCTGCGTGCGGATCACCGACGCCGGCTTGGAACAACTAAAGGGGATGACGAACCTGCGCGCTTTGAAGCTGCGCAACACCGCCTTGACCGACGCCGGGCTGGCGCACGTCTCGGGCATGGCCAATATGAAAACCTTGGACATCGAAGACGCACAGATCACCGACGAGGGATTGGCCGTCCTGGAAAAACTCGGCAAGATCGAAGACCTCGTCATCTTCCGCTGCTACTACATCACCGACGACGCCTTCGCGCACATGAAGGGACTCGAACGGCTGCGGCGGCTGGCGGTCCGCGACACCTCGATCACCGGATCGGGTCTCGCGCACCTCAAGGAAGCAAAAGGGCTTGAGCGGCTGGACCTCAGCGAGACCCAGGCCGACGACGACGCCATGCGGCTGTTGCGCCAGTTTCCCAAGCTGCAACGGCTCGATCTCTGGCATACCCGCGTGACGGATGCCGGCATGAAAAATCTCGCTTCGTTGAAGAATCTAAAATACCTCAATCTAACCGACACCGACGTCGGCGACGCCGGCCTGGAGGCGCTCGGCAAGATCGACGGCCTGGAAAACCTGAATCTCGGCCAAACGAAGATCACCGACGCCGGCCTGGAACAATTGAAGAACTTGAAGAAGCTGAAATCGCTCGATCTGAACCAGACCAAGGTGAGCAAGGAGGCCGCCGAACGGCTGCGAGAATCGCTGCCGAAATGCAAGGTGAGGAAGTTGTAACCAGACTTATGCAAATTCGAAAACGAAAGTCCCCTCTCACTCCGGGAGGGCGTTGAAGGGGACAGGCACATTTTTCGCCCTTGAAAGGACGAAAAAATGAGCCAGTCCCCGGCCCGTGAACGGTTGCTAAATTCCGTTCTACTGTGTTTCGTTTTCCTGTTCGACTTCCTCCAGCGCTTTGTCGGTGCTGGCCGGATCGACGCGGCGGCAACTCTCGGTCAGCAGCGCGGCTATCTCGTTCAAGTCGCCGCGCCACTGGTCTTCGGTTGCATCGGGCGGACAGAGTTGAACGAATTCCTTAACCAGTAGAATCAGCCGCAACAAGTGCCGGAAGATTACTCCTTCTTGTTTTTGCAGCGAGTTGCTGGTGACGTACATGTTGAAATCGCCGCCGAAGCGGAGCAACTCGCCCGCCGCCCAGACGGGCGAAGTCCGCAGGTCATGGACGCCGGCGAAATCGTAATCGAACAGTCGGCGGAGCTTGTCGGCCAATGTGAGCACCCATACCCGCTCGTCGTCGTAAGCATGTCGCGGCCCGCGCGGTTGCTGGTCGTTGGCCTCCTGTGAAATTTCCTCGGGCGTGGCCAAGCCGAGTTGAAGCAGTTGCGGATCGAGCCGCAGCGTGGCCAGCGGTCCGGGGGGCAGGTCGTCGCGGCGCGGCACGCGGACGAATCGCCCCATCGAACGCGGCAACTCCAGCACGCTTTCCATCGCTTGGATGCGTTCGTTTCGGTCGGCGATGCCCAACTGATTGATCAGAAACACCGCGTAGAGCGGATGTGCGCCGCGGAACATGAGCAGCTTCGAGAGGTTCTCCGTCGGCCGTGCGATCATCGGCCGATACGGCGGCGGCGCCTCGATGGCGGCTGGCTTCTCGGCGAAACCGAAACTGAAATCGAGCCGCTTTGCCTCTTTCGCCTTTTGTTCGGCGAAGGCCGCTTGGCGCTCGGCCAATTCCTCTTCTTTCGGCGGGGGCGGTTCGAGCGACACGTAGCCCGCCCGCCAAAGGACCATCAACATCCGATCGAGTTCCTTCTGGCCCTCCTCCAGCCGCTTGGGGTCCATCAGCCGTTTGCCGACCAGATGCCGGACCGGCTCGACCTCCGGCGAGGCGTCGAGCATGTAGGCCAGCAGCCGCCAGGGGACCGGCCCGCGGCTGTGCAGCTTCGCCGGAGGCGCGGCGCAGAGCTTGCGAAATTGCTCCTCGTTCCAATACTGGACGTTCGACCGGCGGGTGGGCTGCTTCTTCTTCAACTGTTTTTTGGCCTTCAGCAGCCCCGGGTCTTTCGTGTCCTCGGGTATCTGGTCGTATTTCTCGCGCCAGCGGGCGATTTTCACGTCGTCCTCGTGGGCTAGAACGAAGACGTGGCCGTGCGAATCGTATTGCGGACGACCGGCGCGGCCGAATATCTGATGAGCGGAACTCGGGTCGATCAGCTTCTGCTTCTCGGCGGGGCCTTTCATCAATTTCGGCACGACGACCGATCGGGCCGGCAGGTTGATCCCCGCCGCAAGCGTTTCGGTGCAGACCGTGACCGACAGCAGCTTCCGCTGAAATAGCTCTTCGACGATCCGGCGATACTTGGGCAGCACGCCGGCGTGGTGGACACCCACGCCGCGCATCAACAGTTGCTTGAGCTTCGGTCCCGCGCCGTCCGAGAAGTCGTATCGGTCCAGCTCGGCGGCGAGCTGTTTTTGCTGCCCCTCGGCCAGCACTCGCTTGCCCTTGAGCTGCTCGGCCACCGTCCAACACTCTTCGCGATTGAAGCAGAAGACCAGCGCCGGCGTCATGCGCGCATCGTCGTCGCCCCGGGCCATCGCTTCTAGTTGCTCGGTCAACAGCATGTCGCCGATCCAATGGAACGTCAGCGGCACCTTCCGCTCGTCGCCGGCGACCAGTTCCAATTTTCGGTCCTGCTGTTTTCGCAGCCAACCGAGAAACTCGACGGCGTTGCCCACCGTGGCGGAGAGGAGCAGCGTGCGGACGTGCAACGGCAGCAGGCCGAGCGTCAGTTCCCAGACGACGCCCCGCTCGGGATCGTTGAAGCTGTGGAACTCGTCCATCACAACGGCGCTGACGCGGTCGAAGTCGAAGGGCGTTTCGATTCCTTCGTTTAGCGGCCGACGGAACGTCGGCCCAAGTTCGACGCTAGCCGCCGTGCCGGCGGCTGCTAAACTTGCGGGAGTATCGTGCAACAGTCGATTCAACAGAATTTCGGCCACGACGACCAGCACCCGGGCGTTGGGATTCTCGCGCCGATTGCCGGTCACCAGGCCCACGTCGTCCGGCTGGAAGCCCCATTTAACCGCGGCCGATTGCATCTCGCGGAACTTCTGCTCGCACAGTGCGATCAGCGGCGTGGTGTAGTAGGCCGTCGTCCCGTTGTGCAGCGCCTCGAACAGCGCGGCCTCGGCGATCATCGTTTTGCCGGTGCCGGTCGGCGTGCAGACCATCACGCCCTGTTCGGCGGCGAACCACGCCAGCAGCGCCTCCTCCTGCACCGGATACGGTTCGTAAGGAATCTGGTCGAGATACAAACTGACAAGTTCGTCGCGGGAGTGGGGCATGTTCGATTGCATGAATTTTATAAAGCCGCGGCCGTTGGTCGCGCCTCTTTGATAGACTTAGAACGTGTTTTGAAATTGAAAAGTTTGTCCCCTCTCCCATTGGGAGAGGGGAGTTTTTCTTTATCGCTCATCCTATCACGATAAACTTAAGTGAGTCAAGCAATGCCGGCACTTGGCAGCGGGATGCTAATCGTTTAACATAAGTTGTTGTTCCGTGTCCTTCCGTTTACCGCCCCCCGCCGTTTTTCTCCACGGAGATCACAGCATGAATCATCGCCGTTTCGCTTGTTTTATCGCCGTTGCGCTTGCCTTCGCGTTTTTTGGCTTTTCTATTCAAGCCGACGAGGGGATGTGGCTGTTCACCGATCCGCCGCGTAAGGAACTTAAGGAAAAATACAACTTCGAGCCGAGCAAGGAGTGGCTCGACCACTTGCGGCTTTCTTGCGTGCGGTTCAACGGCGGCTCCGCCTCGTTCGTTTCCGGCGACGGGCTGCTTTTGACCAACCACCACGTGGGCATGTACGCCATACACAAGCTGTGGACGCCGGATCGCGACCTGCTGGAGACCGGCTTCCTCGCCCGGTCGCGGGAGGAGGAGTTGAAGTGTTCCGGCGTCGAGTTGAACGTGCTGATGAGCGTCGAGGAAGTGAGCGAGCGGATCGAGAAGGCCTTGGCCCCGTTTTCCGATCCGGCCGAGCGCGCCCGGCGAAGACGCGCGGAAATGACCGCGATCGAAAGCGAATCGTTTTTCGAGACCGGGCTGAAAAGCGAAGTGGTCACGCTATACCACGGCGGGCTTTACCATCTCTACCGCTACAAGGTCTACACCGACGTGCGGCTGGTCTTCGCGCCCGAGGAGTCGATCGCCTCGTTCGGCGGCGATCCGGACAATTTCGAGTATCCCCGCTGCGACCTGGACGTCTGTTTCTTCCGCGTGTACGAGGACGGCAATCCGGCCAAGACGCCGCACTATCTGAAGTGGAACTCGACCGGGGCGAGAGACGGCGAGTTGGTCTTCATGGCGGGCCACCCCGGACGGACTGAGCGATTGAAAACGGTCAAGCACTTGGAGTACATCCGCGACGTGGAGATGCCGGCCGCGATGGACAAACTGCGTCGGCTGGAGGTCGCGCTGCTGGCCTTCAGCCAACGCAACGCCGAGAACGCTCGCTGCGCCGGCATCGCCCTGCGCGGCACGCAGAACGGCCGCAAGGCGCGGCTGGGGATGTTGGCCGGGCTGCAAGACCCGGAGATTATGAAGATCAAGCGCGACGAGGAAGAGACGCTCCGCCGCGCGGCCGCCGACGATCCCAAAATGGCCGCAGATTTCGAGGCCGCGCTGCATACAATCGAAAAAACGTTGCCGGCCTACGATAAGATCCGCGTCGAATACGAGATGCTCGAGCAGGGAGAGGCGTTCCACAGCACGCTGTTTAACTATGCCCGGACGCTGGTCCGCATGGCCGACGAGCTGTCGAAGCCCAACGAGGAGCGATTGCGCGAGTTCCGCGACTCGAACCTCGAAGCCTTGAAACGGGGACTGTTTACCGATACGCCGATCTTCCCGGACCTCGAATCCGAGATGCTCTCCTGCTCGCTGAGCATGTACACGGAACGGATGGGCTACGACGATCCGCTGGTCCGCCGGGTGATGGAGGACTGCTCGCCGTCGCGGCGGGCAAAGCTGTTGGTCCGCGGCACGCTGCTGGCCGACGCGGATGTCCGCTGCGGTCTGGTCGAGGGGGACGCCGCGGCCGTCGCCGAAAGCAACGATCCGATGATCCAACTGGCCCGACTTGTCGACGCTCCGGCGCGGGCGGCGCGAAAGACTTATGAGCAGGCCGTGGGCGAGCCGCGCAACAGGGCCTACGGCATGTTGGCCGACCTCCGTTTCAAGCTCTTCGGCGAGTCAATCTATCCGGACGCCACCGGCACGTTGCGGCTCTCCTTCGGAACGGTGAAGGGCTATTGGGGCGACGGCAAGTGGGAAGCACCCTCGACGACGTTCGGCAGATTGTTCTACACCGCCGAGATGCACCAGTTCGCTCCGCCATATTCGTTGCCCAAGGAGTGGATCGAGCGGCGCGGCCGGTTAGACGAGATGGCGCCGCTGAACTTCGTCTCGACCAACGACATCATCGGCGGCAACTCGGGCAGCCCGGCGGTCAACCGCGACGGGGAGCTTGTCGGCATCGTCTTCGACGGCAACCTGGCTTCGCTGGTTTGGGATTACGTCTATACAATGAAGCAAGGCCGGGCCGTGTCGGTCCACGCCGGCGCGATCGTCGAGTCGCTGCGTAAAATTTACGACGCCGACCGCCTGGCCGACGAGTTGCAGCACGGCTCTTTGTAGGTCAGGTACTCCGTACCTGACACAACACGCATGTTATGCTATTATTGAACTTTTGCAAATTTGAAAACGAAAGTCCCCTCTCCCTCCGGGAGAGGGCTAGGGTGAGGGCTTGCGGCCTTAAAACGCCTTGACTTGCTTGCGCGATTTTC
>JAFGLH010000104.1 GCA_016928165.1 Pirellulales bacterium
ACGCACCAGCTTGGTTTTGCCGCGAAATAAGGTGCGTGCAAGCACGCACCCTACGGATTTGGAGCTTTCCGCAACAGTAACTAATTCACCGAAAGGGCCGATCCATGAATTACATCTACACGTGCAAGTGCGGAACAAAGTATAAAATCGAAGAGAAAGCCATAGGCCGCCTGTTTCGATGCGCAAAATGTCAATCGCGCAATTCCATTTCCCGCGAGCACCTGCAGCCGGCGGCCGACGCGATTCCCGCGCCGCACAAGGTTTCGCAACCTTCCGATCGAGCAACGACTAGCGTGGGGCGGGCCGCGGCCAAGGCGTCGATCGCCGCAATTCCTCCATCCGCCGGATCGGTCGTCGTCGCCCGGCCCGCGCCGCCGCCGATGCCCTCGAAGCCGGCGATGACCGCTCCGGCGACCGCTTCTCCGATTGCCGGCGGCGTTTTGGAGTTCGCCGAGCCTTCGCAGTGGGGAACGATGGCGGACAGCTTTCATCCCGCCGTTATCTACCACGGCACGGAAGTGCGCGGCGACATCAGTCTGCCGATGGCCCTGAAGTTCGCCAATCGGTCGCTGGAGATCAACGCTCGAAATCTTACGCCGCGCGAGCTGTCGTCGTTTTTGATACAGTATATTCCCTGGGTGGCGGCTTCGCTGCTGGCGCCCTTTCAACATTTGTTTGGCTTCTGCGTGACGCCGTTTTTGATGGTGCTGTCCATCTTCGCGCCTTGGAACTATCCCCAACTGATGATGGAAGGGTTCGGCCATTTTATCGGCATTTTCACATCGACGGTCAACGTCTTCCACTTTTGCGGGCAATACTTTCGGGCGCTCGTCGCCAGATTTACGAAACAACCGTTCACCTTCGTCCCGAGGGAATTGGAAATGCAGCAAGAAGGCCGCCTGGCCACGCTACAAGCCGGCGAAGTGTCGCAGGTCATTCGCCTGGACGTTTCCCAACGCCTGCTCAACCGCGTCGTGCGCAAGGTGAAAAAAGCCGAAGAAGAGGAGATGGGACTGGTGGGCATAGTCATCGGGCTGGCGCTGCTGACGGTATTTCCCCTGGTGATAGCCTTCAAGTTTATCAAGGGCGCTCTGGGGTTGTTCGGCGTGGGCCGCACGAAACGAGCGATGTTGGCGGTTATCGTCGGCGCGCCGGTCGATTTGCAGGTTCCAACAACGCTCGGCAGATTGAACCCTTTCGCAAGGATCAAGAAAGCCCTTAAGGATAAACAGGCCGAAGATCAGCGAGTCATGTATCTGCTGAACATCCCCTTGAGCAGAACCGATGAAATCCAGCGGGCCATCGAAAAAACGCTCGGCGTTCCCGTTCGGACGGTCGACGACGCGTTGGCAAGGAGAACCATTTGGAGCAAATACGTATAAAACCGGCCGCTCCGCCGGCTTTGCCATCGGGACTACCCTTTTCCCTCGCCTTGCGTCGATTTCCGTTTGCCTTGCTGCTTGTGTCGTCGGCGCTGGGAGCGCGTGGCGTGGCGGAGATCGGCCTCGGCCAGCGGGACGCCCAACTGCTCGCGCATCTGGGCGATCCGATCGCGCAAGGCGGCGGCCCTCTCGAACTCCAACTCCTCGGCCGCCGCGAGCATCTCGCCCTCCAACTCCGATAAAAACTCCTCGGTGATGTATTGCGTTTCTTCGCCCCGGCCGACCGCGGCGTTGGAGCGGGCGTGGGCGGCGGCCTCGGCCTCGATGCCCGCGCGAATGCTCTTGCGGATCGTCTCGGGCGTGATGCCGTGGGCGGCGTTGTACTCCTGCTGCATTTGACGGCGGCGGGTCGTCTCCTCGATCGCCCGCTGCATCGAGTCGGTCACTTTGTCGGCATAAAGAACCACCTTGGCGTCGACGTTTCTGGCCGAGCGGCCGATGGTCTGCATCAGCGACGTCTCGCTCCGCAGGAAGCCCTCCTTGTCGGCGTCGAGAATGGCGACCAGCGAGACCTCGGGCAAGTCCAGCCCTTCTCGCAACAAATTCACGCCGACCAGCACGTCGAACTCGCCGAGCCGCAGGTCGCGGAGCAGCTCGACCCGCTCGAAGGCGTCCAGGTCGCTGTGCAGCCACTTGCAGCGGACGTCCTGCTTGTCGAAATAGGCGGCCAGGTCCTCGGCCAGCCGCTTGGTCAGCGTGGTGACCAGCACCCGCTGGCCGGCGGCCGCCCGCTCGCGTATCTGCCGCAACAGATCGGGCACCTGGTTCCGCGCGGGGGCCACTTCGATCCGAGGGTCCAGCAGGCCGGTCGGTCGAATCACCTGTTCGACCATCGCGCCGCCGGTCTTCGACAACTCGTACGGGCCGGGCGTGGCCGAAACAAAAATCGCCTGGGCAATCTTCTTCTCCCATTCGTCGAACTTCAGCGGCCGGTTGTCCAACGCGCTGGGCAGCCGGAAGCCGTGCTCGACCAGCGTCACTTTTCGATTATGGTCGCCGGCGTACATGCCGCGAATCTGCGGCACGGTCACGTGCGACTCGTCGACGAACAGCAGAAAATCGTCGGGAAAAAAGCTGAACAGAGTGTCGGGGGGCGTGCCGGGCTTTCGGCCCGAAAGCGGCCGGCTGTAGTTCTCGATGCCGGGACAATAGCCCATCTCCTGAAGCATCTCCAGGTCGTATCGCGTGCGTGCGTTGAGCCGATGGGCCTCGAGCATCTTGCCCTCTTCCTTGAACAATTCAAGCCGCTCGCGCAGCTCTTTGCGGATTTCGGCGACCGCGTCGGCGATTCGTTCCTCGGGCAACACGAAATGTTTCGACGGATAGACGAACAGCCGCTCGCAGCGCTCGATCGCCTCGCCGCTGGTCGGGTTGACAACCGAAAGCTGCTCGACCTCGTCCCCCCAGAACTCGACGCGGAAGGCGGTCTCCTCATAGGTCGGCCAAATCTCCACGCAATCGCCCCGGACGCGGAATTTGCCCGGCTGAAACTCGATATCGTTCCGCTCGTATTGAATATCGACCAGCTTCGACAGCACCACGTCGCGGTCGATCGTCTGTCCGACCTCCAGGCCGACCATCATCGCCCGATAGTCCTCCGGCGAGCCGAGTCCGTAGATGCAAGAGACGCTGGCGACGATGATCACGTCGCGGCGGCTGACCAGCGCGCTGGTGGCGGCCAGCCGCAGCCGCTCGATCTGCTGGTTTATCGAGGCGTCTTTCTCGATGTAGATGTCGCGCTGCGGGATGTAGGCCTCCGGCTGGTAGTAGTCGTAGTAGCTGACGAAGTAGTGGACGGCGTTGTGGGGAAAAAACTCCTTGAACTCGGAGTAGAGTTGCGCGGCCAGCGTCTTGTTGTGCGACATGACCAGCACCGGCCGCTGGGCGTGTTGGATGACGTTGGCCATCGTGAAGGTTTTGCCCGAACCGGTCACGCCCATCAGCACTTGTTCGCGTCGGCCTTCGCGCAGACCTTCGACAAGTGCCTCAATGGCCTGCGGCTGGTCTCCGGCGGGTTGAAAGGGCGCGACGAGTTGGAACATGCCTTTTATTGTCGGCAATTCGGCGGGAGTTGGCAACCTGTCTCGTTTTCGCCTGGCAAGTGGTCAAGCCGTTTTCCCGTCACCACGGCCGGGCGGAAAACAAGGCGATCTCCAACGCCGCCAGGCGGTCGATCAACTCGCGCGGCGTCCGCGGGCGGCGGAGCGGGTCGTTGGCGATCATTTGCATTACCAGGCGGACCGCTTCGCGGGGCACGTGCGGGACCAACCGGGCCAGCGGCGGCGGGGACGATTGACGGTGCAACGAGGCCAACTCGGCCAGGTCGACGGCCGGATAGGGAACCCGACCACACAACATCTCGAACAGCACCGCGCCCAAGCTGTAGATGTCGCCGCGCACGTCGCCGCGGAGCGTCGAGGTGAGAAGTTCCGGCGCGATGTAGCGGCAAGTGCCCATCACCGGCCGATCGACTGCCGAACCAGGCTGCTCCGCCGGTCGGGCAAAGCTGAGGTCGATCAGCGTGGCGTGTCCGACGGGCGAGATGAAAATGTTCCCCGGCGCAACGTCGCCGTGCAACCACCCGGCCGTGTATAAGGCATCGAGCGCTTCGGCCGCCTGCCGGGCGACCCACAGCGCTTCGGCCGGCTCGTACAGTTTGCCGCCGTCAAGCCGCGCGCGGAGCGACGCCCCCTCGAGCCAAGGCATCGCCAACAGACGCGGCGGATCGAGCACCGAGGAGGACAACACCGGACCCAAATGGGGATGGGCAACGCTGCGCCCAACCAATGCCTCGCGCTGCAACAATCGCACCGCCCGAGGATCGTCCTCCCATTCGGGGCGAAGCATTTTCACCGCGTAGGCGGCCGCTCGGTCCCCGGACGAGCCGGCGGGTCGGGCGCGGTAGATGTTTGCCAAACTCCCCTGGGCGGCAAACTCGACCAACTCCCACTGTTTTACCCGACCGTAAGACTTCGCGATCCCGACGACCGGCGCGCAAGCAATTCCGCCGCTCGGCATCGGCTGGGTGTGGATCATTTGACGTAGTGCGGGAAAAGAACGAAACAAAAGCGGATCTACAACTTGCATCGGTCGGCAGAAGGCGGCAAGTTGAGCAGAGCTTGACAGCACTGGTCGGACCGTCACAATGTAGCTCTGTTGATCACATTGGCGCGGCACTTGTGCGGCCGTGCCCGCGCGATCAGGGGGGCGACGGTACGACTGCCACCCCAGCACGCTATTTACACAATCAGGGAGCCAGAGCAATGAGATTTAGCCCATCGCTACTTTCCCTCGCGGCGACGGCGTTGCTGCTCGGCGCGTTCGTCGGATTCGGTTGCGGCGGGTCCGATTCGCTGTCGGCCGCCAAGCAAGACACCCCCAAAGCGGAGGATGCCTCGATGACAAAGCCCGTCAAGGTGCAACGGTTCGGTTCGGTCGTCGGACTGCGGCCGGAAAAGAAGGATTACTACAACAAATTGCACGCCGATCCTTGGCCCGAGGTCAATGAGATGCTTCGCAAGTGCAACATTCGCAGCTATTCGATCTACGAGACGGAGTTGGACGGGAAGCTGTATTTGTTCAGCTACTTCGAGTACGTGGGCGACGATTTCGAGGCGGACATGAAGAAGATGGCGGCCGATCCGAAGACGCAAGAGTGGTGGAAGGAGACCGCCCCGTGTCAAATTCGTTTGCCCGGCACGCCCGAGGGCGAGCAGTGGAAGACCATTCCCGAGGTCTATCACCTGGATTGAAAAAGGCGGATCGGCGTCAGCCCGGCTCGTAGACGGCCTCGTCGCCGTCGCCATCGACGCGCTTCAGATCGTGCGTGGGGTATGGCGTGGAACCGAACAGCAGCCCCCAGTCGATTTTTTTCCAGTATTCCCGACCGTCGTAATAGGCGGCGACGTTTTCGAGGTGCTCGCGGAGCAATCGCGTGCCCACGACCATTTTACTTCCAATCATCCATAAGACGCCCAGGTCGGTCGGATGTTCGGCGCAGGCGGCGAAATGCTCGGCCGAGCGATGCGCCTCTTCCTCCGCACGGCGGGCGAGATCGGCCGCGGCGTGCAATTTTTCGCGGACCCGCTCCACTCCCTCGCGTCGGGCGTTCAAGGCGTCGCGCCAGGCGGCGAAGACCTCTCCGATTTTAGCAAGCGTTTCCAGATGGTGGATGTATCCCCGGTTGCGGTTGATCAGATAATGTAGTTCGCGCCGGCCCGGCTCGGAGGCCTTTTCTTCGGCCCGTTTGCAACACCCTTCCGCCGCGACGAGATATTCGACCGATTTTCGGAATTTTCGGCCGCGCTCTTGGAACCATTCGACCCGCCCGATGGGCGAGCGATGGAGCGGCTGCCCGAAGCCGGGGACGGCACGGAGGGCGTAAATTTCCGGGGGCACTTGGTTCCAGGGCATGTTCAATCCGCCGCGCCCGCCGAGGAACGATTCGTTGCGCTCCAATATCCGAAACGCCTCGATCATCGGCGCGGCCGCGTCGGGGCCGAACAACGTTTGGGCGTAATCCTCGTAAAACTCCTCGGGCGTCAGCCGATCGTTCCATAATCCATCGGCGAGATATTTTACGTTGTGTTCGTTGCCGCGAACGTGCGTCGTCTGGATCATGAAGCCGCGCGTGCCGTTTTCCTTGTTCGATTGCAGGAAACGGTCGCGCCGATAGAGATTCAGGTTGAATTGCATTCCGGCCAGCGATCCGTCGTCTTCCGCCCGGGGAACGATCACGCACTCTCTTCCCCGCATTTGTTTGAACAAATGCAGCGGATTGCCGCCCCAGAGCGAGCCGGACTCGATGTCCACGAACGGCATGTCCTTCGGCAGCGTCTTGTCCAGATGGGTCAGGATATACGCCTTACAGACCGTGAAGACGCCCAGCCGCACGTCGGGTTTGACTTCTTTCGCCACTCGAATCGTGTCTTCCACGATCTTAACAAAGCGGATGTCGGCTTCGAGTTTTCTCTTCTTATTCGACATGCTCTTCGACGTGCCGATCTCGTATTTCAATAGTCCGACGTAGTTGTCCCATTCGCGTTCGACCAGCGCCTTGGCGTCGGGATAGGGATCGTCATCATAACCCTCGGGTATGCTCAGCAGGATGCCTTCGATGCCCGGGTATGAATCGACGACGCTCCGAATCCTGTTGCGGTTTATTTCGGCGACGACCGGATCGGCGCAACTAACCAATCCCGACCAGTGCTCGTGCGGCCGGGGCATGGGCCGGGTGTATTTCTGCAAGTTCGGCGAGACGAAAGTCGGCAGAATCGTCAGCCAGGTCCGAATGCCGCGCTCGCCGGCCATCTCAATCAGCCGGCGGACGAACTCTCGGCCGACGTCCAACGCCTCGTCGGACGATTTTACGTCCTGGAACTCCAGCGGCGCCACGCGGCGGCGTTTGAATTTATCACGCCCCACCGGGAGGTCTTCGACCAGATAGGAGCCGGAAAAACTCCGGCCGTAGGAGATATAGCCCGAGTCGGGATGAGATATGTCGCCGACCAGCTTCCGCTCGCCCCGATAGGAATAGTCGATGAACGGCTCGTTCTCGAAATAATGGTATAAAATGCGATTCATCCGCATTTTGGCCATCTGATCGAACATCCGCTGGTAGTCGCAAAGCGACATGCTGGAATTGGTTGCGAAGCAATACGAGATCATCAAACCGCGCCAGGTGTTGTCGGTGTGACGGAGGACGTCGAGCTTTGGAATCGTCAGATCGGGATTCGTCTCGGGCACGACGTCGCCGCTGATGAGGAATCGACATCCCAATCGTTCAAAGAAATCGAACACGCCGTACATCGCCGCTCGCGGCGTTCGTCCGGCGACGATCAACACGTCCTTATCGTCGAGCCTGGTCTGTTTGAGCAGATAATCGTCGTCGGACAACTTGGTCGCATCAATCAGCCTCGCTGTCTCGGCCCGCTTGACAAAGTTGTTGTTATCCGGCGTGCCGACAATTATCGAGAACGGGGCGGTCGGTTCGGCGGCGATTTTCAGCCGCTTGCCGCAGAGCTTTTCGGTCAATTCGACGGCTTTCTCCTTGGTCCACGCGGAGAGGGCGTCCTCCGCGTCGCCGAAACACCAGGCCGCGGCGGCCAATCGGAAACCGGCGGCTTGGGCGGATTGAACCGCTTCGGCCGCAAAACTAATTCCCGGAAGAGATAAAATCAATACGATTATCGTTGTTCGCCGCATGACTGGTTGAACGTGGTGGAAGATTTTTTTTCGTGGCGACAGAGATGATGCACCGGCGTTGACCGCATCGCGACAATTCGCCCGGCAGCGTCAATACTCAATGCCGGAGATGATCTCTCCGCCGCCGATCGTGCTCAGCGCCTGATAGGTGGGCATGTGTATCGAGTCGTTGAGGAAGGCGACGTGTCCGTCGGCGAAGACGAAATGCGTCCCCCCGGCGTGATAGCTGCCGAAGGGGACTTCGTTCTCCATGTCATTGTCTAAGGGAAAGAGGGTCGAGTTGATCGGGTGCATCGTGTTGCGGATGCAGCGGCCCAGGTTGCATTGGGTGCATGGATGACAATCCGGTTGATTGCAGATGCCGCCGAAGTACCAGGCGACGTATCCGCCCCGCTCGGTCATATAATCCTCGTCGTTTCCTCCGTCTGGATCAAGCCCCGCCCAGGCCGGATGCACGCTTTCGCCGATGGCCAGCGTGGACGAGGTGCCGTCGCTGATGTCGGCGAAGCGGCGCCAGCGGTTCATGGCGAACATGCCGTCGAGGAACACGTCGTCATAAATCGCACTGGTCGTGCAGGCCAGTTTCCGGCCGCCGGCCACGCCGAAGTAGTCGCGCACATTGGGTGATGGAACGATTCGCGGATCGCTGGGGCATTGATAAAACGCCAATTTCGTCCAGGCGAACGGGTTTTTGCCGTCCGGGCCGGGATTGGTCACCGACCAGGTCATCCAGCCGCGAAACATCATGTAGTCGAACTTTTCCGAAAGGCTGAATTGCTCGATATACGGCAAAATAACGAAATACAGCGGAGTGCCGCGGCAATCCGTCGAGCCGCACTGTTCCGGCATGGTCACGGCGTCGGAGGCGGGAAAGTATCCGTGCGCGGAATTGTAATTGTGCAGCGCCAAACCAAGCTGCTTGAGATTGTTCGTGCATTGCGCTCGCCGGGCGGCCTCGCGGGCGGCCTGCACCGCCGGCAACAACAGCGCGATTAGGATGCCGATGATCGTGATTACGACCAACAACTCGACGAGGGTAAAAGCGCGAAGGGAGAGAGGAGAGGGGAGAGGGAAGAGGGAAAGACGCAACGCCCCGCGACTGCGTTCGCGGGGGTAGTTGTTTAACTGGGGGGTGGTGCTGGCTGAGCCAGTGGCACACGCGGCGTCGGCAAATGAAATAAATGTTTTCATTACATAAATCCGATACGTTTGAAAATCTTGGGTGGCAATCCGCCCTCACCCCCGCCCCCTCTCCCAAAGGGAGAGGGGAGGGATTTCTTATCGCCCTCACTCCTGCTCTCCCAAAGGGGGAGGGGAAAAGATATGTTGGGGCGGCAGTTGTTCTGCCGCCCCATGATCGTCTGTCGGGGTGACAGTTGAACTGCCGCCCCAACCTTATTGTCCTACTTCCGCTTCCTCCTACACGCTGGGGTGGCAGTTGAACTGCCACCCCAATCTTATTGTCCTACTTCCGCTTCCTCCAGGCGTAGGCCAGCAGGCCGATCAGTCCGCTTGTCAGCAGAACCAACGTGGACGGCTCGGGCACTTTAGTTATGGTTAAGTCGTCAAAATAACAACCGTCCACAGCCATGCTTTTCTCGAAGCCGATGTAATTGCTCGCGAATTGCCACGTACTTGTATAATCAACGCTTGCCGTCGCGCTGCCGTCGACGTACATCTTGACGTTCAGCGTGCCCGTGCCGTCAAAGGGATTGTTGTCGCCGACGCCGCGGACCTCGAAGAGGAAGTCGTGATACTGGCCGTCGTTGCCGGCGGCCCGCCATGTATATCCGCCAGTATACACTATACCGGTTCCATTTCCGGTCGTGTATTCACTGACAGTCACCGATCCGTCATTCTTTATCAGAAATGCCAGCGCGCTGGGCGCCGTGGCGATGGGATTGTCAGCGAAAGCGTTATCGGCATCCTTGCCCCCGATGGCAAAGGCATACCACTGAGCTGAATCGGGATCCACCAGTTTGCCCGAGAAACTGACGTCTAATCCGCCGGCGGAGTCCGTACCGCTGAAGTCGTGGTTGAGCCAGGCAAACACGCGTTTAGATTTCGTTGATTGACACTCAAAGGCGAGTACTTCCGTGCCAACCGTCAACGATGCTGTCGGGGGATCCTGTACGTGTGATTTGTAAGTGATCGAGCCCGTGCCGCCGTAGGCGCCGGAGGTGCGGTCGTCGATCTCGAAATTGATGTTGCTGTTGGCCTCGCTCGTGTCGTAGGAATCGTAGAAGAGCGTTTCCGCTTGCGCGCCCGCGGAAAAACCGATCAGCAACGCCGCGACAATCGTCAGTAAGCTGAAAAAGATTTTCGACATGGTACGAGTCTCCGATGAAAAAGTGACAAAACATTACAGTAAACGAATCGTTATCCAGGCGGACCGCCCGCCCGAACGCCTCATCTTGTTCTTGCCCGCAAATCAGTCCATAGGCTTGTCCTCCCGCTGGTTCCGGCCGATCCGGCAGTGATTCAATATCCGTTGTTCGCTCAAGACACGATCGAAGACTGCGACATGCGCTATCCGACCCCGCCAATACTCTCCGCCATGGCCGGAGCCCCAGCCGATCGAGACCCAGGTCGGCCCCGTGGCGGCGGGCCCGCCGTCCGGGAACGTCTCCTGTAGTTTTCCGTTGAAGTACAATCGTTTGACGTTGTCTTTGTCGAAAACCATCGCCACATGGAACCACTCCTCCAGCGGCATGCCGACGCGGTGGTATACGTTTCTGTTGTCGTAGCCATAACAAGTAAACGAGCAGAACGGCAACTCGTCTTTCAGATCCTTGTTGATTCGGTTGACGTATCCGATCGCCCAGCCGGAAAGCTGCCGTGGTACGATGCAATTGCCGGCCGAGAAGAGCCTCGCCCTGACGCTGGACGGGTTCCTGATCCAAATCCAAGCCTCGACGGTAAAGCCGTTGGCCAGCGCGAAACGGTCCCGGCGGCCGACGTCGATGTAGGCGTCGCCTTCGAGCTCGATGGCCCGCGAATCGCCCGGCAACGGCCCGGGGCGACCGGCCAGCACGTTGCCCATCCGGTAGCCGTGAAAGTCGTTGCCGGAGCGGTCGCGGAACCGCGTCGCACCGGCCGACTCGTTCAGGGGCCAATAGCCCAGCGGCTTGTCGGCCAACACGGCCTTTATGTATGCCTCTTCCGCGCGGGTGTTGGGCGGCATCGCCAGACGGCGAACGAATTTCGGCGTCTGTATAGGGTGCGTGAAACGCACCGTTTCATTTGCGGTTTGTTCCTGGTGCGTGCCAGCACGCACCCTACTCACTCGGATGGATTCGTTTTCTTGGAGAACCTTTTCGGAGACGCCACTGGCCGCTGAAGCGGCCAGCCCTTGGACTTTTATCGAACCTTGGAAAACGTACGAAGTGGTGTCGCCGTTCTCGGCCACCTCGACGCCGAACTCGGTGCCCAGGTCGGTTATGATCGCGGTGGGAGTCCTGACGAAGAAAAGAGGAGAAAGGAGAGGGGGGAGGGGAGAGGGATTCGAGCTTTGAGCTTTGGGTTTTGAGCTTTGAGTTCTGATATTCGCTGTCAGCTTTCCAATCGCCAAAAAGCCGCCGGCGGACGATTCTACCGTGTACGCGCAAGGCCCTTCGAGAATCACTCGCGCGCCGCCCTCGTATGAAATCTCCATCAGGCCCGAGGCCAAAGCATAATCGCGCCCCAATGAGACCGACGATCCCACATAGGTTCCCGTCTCGTGATCGGCCCAACGGCAGTCCTTCATCCCGGTGATCCGGCCGACAAACCGCACCTCGGGCGTCGGCGTCCGCTGGTCGGCCAGTTGGCCGGCCCGATTCGGTCCGGTTACATGAGTAACGTTGACCCATGAGGCGAGCAACAGAAAAAGCCCCAACGCAACTGCCGCGAATAAATACGCCCGTGTCCAATCCCGCGAGTGACTTTCCGCCACGCCTTGAAAAATGCTTATCGGCGGCGGAGCGAAAGACTCGGTTTCCCGCCGCGCCGTCGCGTCGGCCTGGGCCATGCTGACCAGGTAGCGCAACTCGCCGCCGAGGGTGAAATAGCGGAGGTATTCCCGCCGGGCGTCCTCGCTGGCCGCCAGCGCCGCCTCGAGCCGATCGAACTGCTCGTCGCTCAGCGCGTCGTTGCAGGCCGCGTCGAGCAACTCGCGGAACGACTCGTCTGAGGAAAAAGGGGATAGTCCCCATTTGTGCGCAGCACCCTCCGGGCCGTTCCGGCAAATGGGGACTGTCCCCTTTTTCCTCTCGTCGGCGGGTCGTTTGCGAGTCATTGTCCGCCCTCCGCGTTTTGCGACCGCCGCTGGCGGGCGGCGGCCCGAGCGATGCACTTGAACAACACGCGGCGGATGCGACACAGCGCGTCGTAGACCGACTGGGGCGAGCGGCCCAGCCGTTCGGCCACCTGGCGAAAACTCTCTCCTCCGCCGTAGCAGAGTTCGACCAGCCGCCGGTCCGACTCGGGAAGCCGCTCCATGCAATCGACCAGCGCCTCTTGCTGGAGGCCGGCGTCGCGGGGACTGATCGACGCCTGCAGCGCGGCAAGCTCCTCTTGCACCGCCTGGCTGAAATAGCGCCGCCGGCGGCGCTCGCTTTTCAGAAAGTTCGCCGCCCGATATCGGGCGATCGTGCAGGCCCAGCCGAGGAAGTTCGTCTCCGGCTCGTACTCGCGGAACTTGCTCCACATCACCAAGGCGGTGTCCTGGTAAATGTCTTCCGCGTCGTCCAGCCGGCGGACCAGGGCGTAGATGAAACCGAACAACTGGCCGCGGTGGCGCGAGAGGAGTTCCACGAAGGCGTCATGGCTATGAGAGTCGGACACAATATCATTCCTCATTAGTTTCTGTTGCGGAAAACCACTGTGGGGTGCGTGCTTGCACGCACCAGCTTGGTTTTGCCGCGAAATAAGGTGCGTGCAAGCACGCACCCTACGGATTTGGAGCTTTCCGCA
>JAFGLH010000105.1 GCA_016928165.1 Pirellulales bacterium
CATGTCTGGTCCTCCTTGACTCAGCAGGACACAAGTTTCGCCATTTTATCCAAACAGATCAATATCAACTTAGCGCTGTAGTACTAAATACCTACATTGATCATGCCCGCTTTGATAGCGGTCCATTACGCATAGGAGATAAAACAGACCATTATTATCGACTTGGAACGTGTTTTGAAAATCTCCCCTCTCCCTTTGGGAGAGGAGCCGAAGGTGAGGGCGGCTTGGATTGCATCGTCAACTTCCGATGTTTTTCAGCCGATCGGCCCTCACTCTAACCCTCTCCCAAAGGGAGAGGGGACTGATTTTGCAATTTCAAAACACGTTCCTTAGGAAGGGGGCACTGATGATCGAAAGACGTCGCTATGCACGCATGGCTTTTTTCTGTCCGGTGCGGCTGTCCGCGCTGCCGAACGGTGGGCCAGTCGCGGCAAACACGTTCGACATCAGCATTGGCGGCGTCGGATTGGCCGCGCCCGTTTCACTGGAACGCGGCGTGGACGTCCGCGTCCGCTTTATTATGAAAAACGATTCCGGGGAACTGGTTGAAGAAGAGGTGTTGGGGCGAGTCGCCTACACGCAGGCGGACGAAGACGGAAATCGCATCGGCATTGAATTTCTTGAAGTCGTATCCGAGTCCTCGCACCCGATGCTGACGCGAAAACTTAACTCACTTTAGATTGACTTTGTTTTGGGGCCGGGAGACATATAGCCGTGGCGTTTGAAGATTGGTTTATAGCTCGCGCGCGCGTGTCGAGCAAGCCGCATGGCAGGACGACCTTGGACGACAAGATGTCCTTCTTTCAGCAGCTTTCCACGCTCGTGTCCTCCGGCACGCCTCTTTTGCAGGCGCTGCAAATCTGCGCCGATCAAAACCAAAGCCTCAAATTCCGCAAGGTGTTGGGGGAAATCGTCAGTCGCGTATCGGCGGGAAGCACCGTCCACGCGGCGGCGGCGGAATTCCCCAAAATCTTCCAAAGCTATTGGGTCGAGGTCATCCGAACCGGCGAAATCACCGGACAAATGAGCCTCGTTCTGCTGGAGTTGAACAAACAAATACAAGACAGCCGCCTCACGGCCCGCAAAATCAGCGGAGCGATGATGTATCCCATTATCATGCTCGCGATAGCCGTCCTGGCCGTCACCGCCATGCTCTGGTTCGTCGTTCCCACTTTCGCCCAAATGTTCGAGGACATGGGCGCGGAGTTGCCCGGCATTACGCAATTCGTCGTCGACGCCTCGGACTTCATCGTGGCCTACGGCATATATATCGTACTCGGCATTATCGGCGCGATCGTCGCGTTTCGGCAGTACATGAAGACCGATTTCGGCAGACGAAAAGTCATCGGCATCGGACTGGCCGTACCCATGATCGGGGAATTGATCGTCCAGGCGGCCATGTACCGCTTTTCCTCCAACACGTCCCTGCTGCTCAAAAGCGGCATTCCCATGTTGGAGACGCTCTCCGCGATGGAAGGCGTTTTTCAAACTAATCCGATCTATCGCGAGGCCATCGCACACGTGCAAAACCGGGTCTCCTCGGGACGGCCGCTGGGAACCTCGCTCGAAGAAACCGGCTTGTTCACTCCGATGATCAGCAACATGGTCCGCATCGGAGAAGAATCCGGCCAACTGGCGTCCGTCATGGAGCAGACCGCGCCGTATTACAAGGAAAAAATGGAAAGTCTGATCGCCAAGGTAACAAAACTCCTCGAACCGGTGATTATCATGGGCATGGGCGTCACGGTGGCGGGACTGATGATGTCGATCTATTTGCCGATGTTCGAAATGGCCGGAAAGATTAACTGATATGTGCGCCACAAGGCAATGTATTGAAAATCTCCCCTCCCCCGCAAGCGGCGGGCGCCACGAAGTGGTCGGGGCCGGGGGTGAGGGCAAATCGAATCTCCCCTCGCCCGCAAGCGGGAGAGGGGTTGGGGGTGAGGGCGGTTTGAAATGCGCCGCCCCCGCATCCCCGCATCCCCGCATCCCCACATCCCCGCCCCCCAAAGCCTTCACCCTCGTCGAAGTGATGGTCGTGCTGATCGTCGTCGCCGTGTTGACCGCCCTTGGTATTCCGTCTTTCCAGCGGGCGTTGGAGCAATCGCGCGTCGACGTGGCCTCGGCGAACCTGCGCGCCGTTTGGTCCGCCCAGCGGCTCTATTGGCTCGAATATCATACCTACACCGGCGACCTGTCCGGTCTGCAAGGCCTCGGCATGATCGATTCGGAAATTCTCGGCGCCTCCAGCGGATTCACATACGCGGCCACCGGCTCCACCGACGCCTTCACCGCCACCGCCACCCGTTCGGGCAGCACCTACTGGACGGGATCGTTGTCGATCGACCAGGACGGAACCGTTTCCGGCTCGACCGCTTCGGGAAGCGGAACCGTCATTACCCCAGGATATCAATGATGAAATCTACTTGCCGCACAACCCGAAACGCCTTTACGCTGCTTGAATTCGAGGTGGCGATGGTGGTCTTCGGGATCGCTTTGATCGGATTGTTTCCCCTGACCATCGTGCAATCGCGGGTGCTAAGGTCGCTCGAAGAAAAATGCGGCACGCAGGGCACATGGTATCTGGCCCCCTCGACCGACCGCTGGGCGCAAAAACTAGGCGCGGCGGCGACGCTGACCGCCGCCGACCCCGGCCCCATGCCGACCGCGCCCACGTTGGAAGTCGACGACGGCGGCGCCGATTACTCCGACACCGGCTGGACCGAGGAAACCGACGCGGCGGCCTTCTATGATGACCGCCGCCGGGCTGCGGCGGGCGAGGGCCAAACCGCAACCTGGTCGTTCACCGACGTGCCCGATGGATGGTATCAAGTTCAAGCCACCTGGACTGAATCCGCCCAGCAAGTCGACGACGCCCGATATTGCATTTACGACGGCGCCGAGTTGGTCGGCGACACGACCGTCAATCAGCAAACCGCCCCGGTCGGCGAGGAATATGAAGAGTGCGTTTGGCAAGTGCTCGATACGTTGTATATCGAAAACGGGTCCGCGCAGGTAAAACTCCACAGCCAAACCGACGGGGAAGTCGTCGCCGACGGCGTCCGTTTGGCGCTGGTGGAAAACGACGTGCAAATACTATCAGTGGACCGCTCGCTCACCAGCGAGACGGTGACCGTCCACGTACAGATCGATGTGTTGGTGCCGGAATGAATCGCTCATTCGCCCGAAGGGGCATTACGTTGATTGAGGTGACGACCGTCAGCGGCCTGATGGCGTTTTTGGCGTTGTTGCTGTCCTCGGCCTGGATCGGCATGGGCAGACCGACCGTGGACGTGATCGTTCGCGGCGGGTTGTTCCAGGAAATCGACACGGCCGTCGCGGCGCTTGCCCAAGACCTCGGCGGGAGCATGGCCGGCCCCGATGCGAGACTGGGAGGAAAGACAAAATACCGCTGGGTCGGATGGATGATGCCCGCCGCCGGAGAGTTGTGGCTCTGCTACGATGGCGGCGCGGAACCCGACGGCGATGCGAATTGGAGCGGCGACGATACGGTCATCAAATACATGGCCGACGGCGACTCGCTGGTCCGCTATAACCAAAACACCGGCACGACGTTTACCGTCGCAAGGAAGCTGGAGAGTATTACCGTTACCGACGTCGACAGCGAGTTCATCAGCATTGCCTTGACTTTCCAACACCGCGAGATTACCCGCTCATGCACTCTACTGGTAAGAAAACCCGTAAACTGACCCGTCCGCCGCGGCGCGGATACGCGCTGATGCTGACGATGTTTTTCTGTCTATTGTTTCTCGTGCTGCTGGGCGTGGCGTGGCGGGGAACGGCCTCGGCGCTCCGCGGCCAGTCGATCCGCGACCTGCAAACCCGCCGCGACGAGGGGACGATTCACGCTCTGGCGCGGGCAATGGCGCTTCTCGAAACCGGCTCGCCGCCGAGCGATCCTTACGTGTGCGGCGTAACCCTGACAACCTCGCAAGGCGAAAAATCGTTTACCGTGACGTTCACCGGCGAAGGCGAAAACCTTTGGGCCGTCCAGGCCGCCCCGACCGCATCGGGCGAAGACCCCACGCCGATGCCCGACACATTTGCTCCCGATTCCTGATCGACCGCCGCTAGACAAACAAGCAACTTTTGAGCGAGCACCCGATGAACGACGATTCGATTCCGTCCCCGCGAGCTGACGACGAGAAGCGAAGCCTTCCCGATCGCCGCCGGCAGCCGACCAGCGTTTGGGGCGCGTTCCCGCCGGCCGGAAAGCGCATTCGCAACCGCCGCGTCGAGGAGCACCGCCGGCCGTACTTCGTCGACCGCTTCACCCCGTCGCTTCTGGCCGTTGTATTGATGTTGGTCGCCGCCTCGCTCGTCGACGCCTTTTTGACCATTCGCTTGATCGACGCGGGAGGGAGCGAAATCAATCCCTTTATGGGGCATCTGCTCGACCGCGGAATGTTTACCTTTCTGTTGGGAAAGTACATTTTGACCGTCGTCGGACTGCCGCTGTTGATTATCTATAAAAACCATTACCTGTTTGGCACCCGGTTCCGGATCGGCTACCTGATACCCGCGCTGGCGGCCCTGTATGCCGCGTTGATCTGCTATCAGCTTGTGCTGATCTTTCGCTATTAGCCGTCGCTCATAGGTCGGGTGCTCCGTACATGACACCCGAAGAACGAGAGTGTTGCGTCGGGCAGGGAGCACCCGATCCGCCTCCACCTCTTCCCCTCTTCGCTTTCGCCGCGTTCGGGCGTATAATTGTAATAAGTGGAGGTTTTCTGAAACGAGACCATAAGCGGAGTTCAGCCGTGCTGGAAGTAGTGAGATACCCGCACCCCACGTTGCGGCACAAGTCGAAGCCGTTGCGGCGCGTCGACGGCGAGGTGGAAAAAATCGTCGCCGAGATGTTCGACCTGATGTACCGGGAAAACGGCGTCGGGCTGGCCGCCAACCAGGTCGATCTCCCGTATAGGTTGTTCATCATCAACCTCGAGGCCGACCCGCAAAAGGCCGAGGAGTTCGTGTTCATCAATCCGGTAATCGCCCGCCGCGGCGGCGCCGTCGAGGCCGAGGAGGGGTGTCTCAGCTTCCCGGATATTTTCGCTCCCGTAAAAAGGCCCGCAAAAGTCGCCGTTTCCGCCTACAACCTCTCCGGCGAGGAGGTCGAGTATCAGTTGGACGGCCTGTTCGCCCGCGCGGTCCAACACGAATACGACCATCTCGACGGCGTCGTCTTTATCGACCGGCTTTCTTCCGCCGCGTTGTTTTCGGTTAAGGAGGCGTTGACCGATCTGGAGTTGGAGTTCCAGGGGCGTCGTCAACGGGGCTCGATCCCCGGCGACGACCGGATATTCGCCCGGCTGGCCGAGTTGGAATCGTTGAGGGCGATATGCGACTAGCCATGATGGGCGCCGGCCCGTTCGCCGTGCCGACATTTCTCGCGCTGTTGGACGGCCGGCACGAAATGACGATGCTCGTCACCTCTCCGCCGCGGTTCCATCGCGGCCGGCCGGTCGCGCCGACGAGTTCGATCCGCGAGACGGCCGAGCGGCGCGGAGTGCCGATTTTCGATCCCGAGAACGTCAACTCGCCGGAGTTCCAATCGCGGCTCGCCGAGCTGGAAGCCGACCTGCTGGTCGTGTGCGATTACGGTCAAATACTCGCCCCGGCCGCGTTGGCCGCCTCCCGGCTCGGCGGCGTGAATCTGCACGCCTCGCTGTTGCCGAAATACCGGGGCGCGGCACCGATCAATTGGGCAATCTACAACGGCGAAACCGAGACCGGAGTAACCGTGATCCGCATGACCGCTCGGCTCGACGCCGGTCCCTGCATCGCGCAGTCGCGCGTGGAGATCGGAGAGGACGAAACGGCCCCCGAGCTGGAATCCCGGCTGGCCGAGATCGGCGCGCGGCTGGTCCGCGAGTCGGTCGATCGGCTGGCCTCCGGCGAAATCCATCCGCTGCCTCAAGACCCGGCCCTGGCGACCAGGGCGCCGCGGCTGAAGAAGAGCGACGGGGAGATCGACTGGACCCGCCCGGCCCGAGCGATCCGCAACCAGGTCCGGGCAATGGAGCCTTGGCCGAGAACCTTTTCGTGCTGGCATCGCCGCGACGGCCGGCCGCTGCGGATAATTTTCGGCCCGTCGTCGGTTGTCGAAGACGTTTCCGCGCCGCCCGGGTCGGTGA
Source organism: Pirellulales bacterium (assembly GCA_016928165.1). Classification (GTDB taxonomy): domain Bacteria; phylum Planctomycetota; class Planctomycetia; order Pirellulales; family Thermoguttaceae; genus JAHIKV01. Next base: position 6,159 of record JAFGLH010000105.1, read on the forward strand.
TCGAGGCGGCCGGCGACCGACTGGCGATCGCCGCCGGCCGCGGCGCCGTGGCGCCGCTTTCGCTCCAGCCGGCCGGCAAGCGTCTGATGTCCGTGGCCGAGTTTCTCCGCGGCCACAAGCTCCGCGTCGGCGACCGTTTCGGCCTGGAAGTTTAATCAACCGCAGAGCACTCCCCGCTATGCGTCATTCATAATTCAACATTCTTATTCTCTCTTCCCTCCGCATACTTATACCGTTATAATTTCTCGTAAAAAAGAATCCTTCCTCCACAAGGAGACCGGGCCACGAACGACGTGCGAGTGGGCATTGGACACGACACGCACCGGCTGCGGCCGGGCGGACCGCTGCGGCTCGGCGGGATCGACGTCCCGCACGACCGGGAGTCGATCGGCCACAGCGACGGCGACGCCCTGCTGCACGCCGTGATCGACGCCCTGCTCGGGGCCGCCGCCTTGGGCGACGTGGGACAGATGTTCCCCGACACCGAGGCGGTCAACCGCGGCCGCGACTCGGCCGAGATGCTCGCCGCCGCAAACGAGGCCGTGGCCGCCTTGGGATGGGAGATCGTAAACATCGACTGCATCGTCTTCCTGCAACGACCCAAACTGCTGACCCATCGACTCAGGATCCGCCAGCGGATGGCGGATATTCTCGGCATCGATGTCGAGCGCGTCGGCCTGCAAGCGAAGACCGGCGAGGGAATCGGAACGATCGGCGCCGAGAAGGCCGTCGCCGCCCAGTGCGTGGCACTGCTGGGAATGAGCGATGACGTTTAGCGGTTGCCGCCACGGCGACCCACTACTATCCACTACCCACACTATCCACTACAAAATGCTCCGCGTATACAACACCCTCTCGCGATCCAAGGAACAATTCCAGCCGGTCAAGGAAGGAAAGGTCGGCATCTACGTCTGCGGGCCGACCGTCTACAAGCCGAGCCACATCGGACACATGGTCGGACCGGTGATCTTCGACGCCGTCAAGCGATACCTGGCCTACTCGGGCTACGACGTGACGCTCGTGGTGAACGTGACCGACGTGGACGACAAGCTGATTGCCGAGTCGCAGCGGCGCGGCGTGCCGATGGCGCAACTGGCCGCCGAGATGACCGCCGACTACATGAATAATCTCGACGCGCTGGGCGTCGATTCGATCGACCATTTTCCCCGCTGCACCGAGACGATGGACGAGATCATCGAGTTCACCAAGACGCTGGTCGAAAAGGGTTTCGCCTACGAGGCCGAGGGGGACGTCTATTTCGAGGTCGCCAAGTATCCCGAATACGGCAAGCTGAGCCATCGCGGCGTCGAGGCCCTGCAAGGGGACGGCGGCGGCATGGTCAGCCGTAAAAAGTCGAGCGCCGATTTCGCCCTCTGGAAGTCGGCCAAGCCCGGCGAGCCGTCTTGGGAAAGCCCCTGGGGTCCGGGCCGGCCGGGTTGGCACATCGAGTGCTCGGCCATGAGCCGAAAACTGCTCGGCAAAACGTTCGACATCCACGGCGGCGGGCTGGACTTGATGTTCCCCCATCACGAAAACGAAATCGCCCAGAGCGAATGTTGCCACGGCCAAACCATGGCCAAATACTGGATGCACAACGGGCTGATGCAGGCCAGCAGCGAGGTGGGCAAAGTGGGCGGACGCAAGACCCGCGCCGCCGAGGAAGGCGACCTCGCCTCGCAGGAGATCGGAAAAATCAGCAAGTCGAAAGGCTCGCAGCCGTTCAGCGAAATGCTCAAGCAGTTTTCCGGCGAGACGATTCGCTTCTTCGTCCTCTCGACCCACTACCGCCGCCCGATCGACTTCAGCGAGGAGCGCCTCCGCGAGGTCGAGACCGGCATGGAGACGTTCCATCGGTTCTTTGAAAGCTACAAGCGGATAACTGGCAAAAGTTTTTATGATGTTAAAGCTCCAACCCGCCACGATGAAAAAATCGACTGGGATTATGAGCACCGCGGAGATCGTTTTCTTGAGAAGCTGCTAGCTCGATGTATAGATTTTGAATCTTACATGGATGATGATTTTAACACAGGCGGCGGCATAGGCGTGCTGTTCGAACTTGTACGGCTCCTTAACAAGTTTATCAATGACGAAGAGCTCGAAAAGCCGGCTAATCGCAATCAAAATAATTTGCATAAGTTTCAACTCGGTGTTATTAAGCTCCGCGAATTCAGCGCCGTGCTCGGCCTATTCCGCAAGCCGCCGCAGGAGGCGTCCGCCTCGGGCGACGACGAATTAACCGGCCGGTTGATGGAATTGCTTATCGAACTCCGCGCCGAATCGCGCAAGAAAAAAGACTTCGCCACCGCCGATCAGATTCGCAACCGGTTGGCCGAGATCGGCGTTGTGTTGGAAGATCGCCCCGGCGGGACGGAGTGGAGCAGGAAGTAGAGGAGAGATGAGAGAGGAAGAGTAGAAAAGCAGGGTGGGTCGGGAAAAGTAGGGTGGGTCGAGCGAAGCGAGCCCCACCATAGACCTTTCATTTGGTGGGGCTCGCTTCGCTCGACCCACCCTACCATCTACCATCTATGCGAATCCTCGGCATCGATCCCGGACTGAACATCACCGGATACGGCGTATTGGAAGCCGACGGCGGGCGTTTGTGTTTATGCGAGGCGGGCGTGGTGCGGGGACGGTCGCGAGGCTCGCTCACCAAGCGGCTGGTGGAAATCCACGACGGCGTGGCCGAGGTGATCGACGCGCTGAAGCCCGAGGCGATGGCCATTGAAGATTTGTATTCGCACTATCAGCGGCCGCGGACGGCGATTCTGATGGGCCACGCCCGGGGCGTGATCTGTCTGGCGGCCGCGAAGGCGGGCATACCGGTCGCCCACTATTCGGCTACGCAGATCAAGCGGATCCTGACCGGCAGCGGCCGAGCGTCGAAAGGGCAGGTGCAGCTTGCCATTCAACGCGAGTTGGCGCTCTCCGCCCCGCCCGATCCTCCCGACGTGGCCGACGCATTGGCCGTCGCGCTGTGCCACTATTATCTGAAGGACAAGCCAAGATGATGGGGTGGCAGTTTAACTGCCACCCCGACAACGTGATTACGCAGGCGGGTCGATGCCGAAGTCGCGGATCGTAAGCAGACTGGCGAACTTGTAGCCGCGCGCGGCGAAGGCCTCTGCCCCGCCCTCCATGCGGTCGATGATCGCCAACACGCCGACGATCTTCAGTCCGAACGCCTCGGCCCGCTCGATCGCCTCCAACGACGAGCCGCCGGTCGTGACCACGTCCTCGACGATCACGGCCGTGTCGCCGGGCTTTACCGGACCTTCGATATATTGATTGGTACCGTGGCCTTTGGCTTGCTTGCGGACCATGAATCCGACGATAGGCGTGTTGCGCACCGCCGACATCGTTACCACGGCCGAGGTGATTGGATCGGCGCCGATCGACATTCCGCCGACGGCCGACGGCATCTCGCCGGCGGTGATTATATCGAGCAGCCCCTCGGCCACCAGCCGCGCGCCGGCCGGATCGAGCGTCACTTGCTTGCCGTCGAGATAATATGTGGCCTTCTTGCCCGAGACCAACGTGAAATCGCCGAACCGCAGCGCCTTTTCGCGGACCAATTCGATCAACGTCTGTTTGTCGTACATGGCGGACCTCCCCGGTATGGACGATGTGCCGTGAGGCATCCACCGTAACAGATCGGCGGGAAAGTCGGAAGGGGGCCGACAAGTAGAACGGATTTCAATCCGTTCAGGGCCGTTGAAGCGGCAATTCAACTGTATCGTTAGGGCGGCGGTTCAACCGCCGCCCCGTCAGTGAAGCGATGATTGGGAACAGAATGAATTCCGTTTTACGAAATTACCGCACGACCTTCACCCGCGAGCCGACCGAGAGAATTCCGTATAGGTCGCGGATGTCTCGCGGTGAGACGCGGATGCTGCCGCGGTCGTCTTCGCGGTTGACGGCGTACGAATCGGCGGCGCCGTGGATGCCGATCCGGTCGGACAGGCCGATCCACGCCTCGCCGAGCGGGTTTTGCGGATCGTCGTGGGCGAAGGAGACGCCGTCGGCGCCGTAATAGGCGGGATCGAGGATTTTATTTTGCACGGTGTAGACGCCTTCGAGATTGGCCTGGTCGCGTCCCATGCCGATGGGAAACCGGCCGGCGTAGCGGTCGTGAAGCATCAGCGTCAACTCCCGCTTGTCGAGATCCACCACCGCGTCGAAGGGGCCGCGAAGGACTTTCAACTCCATTCCTTCGGGCAAGGGCTGATCCTTTGTGGCCTCGTCGTTGTTGGCGGCCCCCGGCGGCATCAGGCCGTTGATCCGCGCCAGGAGCTGCCAGGGGACGTTGTACTGCTGGGCGATCCGCTCGATCGTCTCGCCGGCCTTGGCGTGGTAGGCCGGTTCCAGGTAATGCTTGCGCGAGTAGATCACCGTGCCGGCCAGTTGGTCCAACAATCCGATGATCTGCTCGGCCTGAGCGGGCCGCAAATCCGGATGGGTATAAACCATGCTCAAGGCGAGATGCGCCTCGGCCAACTTGCCCTCCTTAAGACTCTCGCGCACCTTTTCCATGAACGATTGAAACTTGCTTTGCACCAGGGCGTTGTCGCTTTCGGCGTTCGCCGTCTCCGGCGGCGGAGCGAGATTCTTCACTTCGCCCGGCGTCGAAGGCGGGGCGGCCATCGGCCGGCCGGCGGTCGGTTCGGACGGCGGCGGCATTGCGGATGCCGACGAAGGATACGGCTCGGCGGTCGCCAACGGCGGTGCGGCCGGAGGAATGGAATCGGCAATTGCAGGCTGAGTCGGCGGAGGTGTCGCCGGCGACGGACCCGTGCCCATGCCGATCGGCAGCGATCCGCCCGTCGCGACTTCGGTCGTGCCGGACATATCGACGTTCGGCTGCCACCGTTCGGCCACTTCGGTCGGATAGGCCGGATCGACGTTGTTCCGTATCATGGCGACGTAGACCCCGTAGCCCACAGCCGCCAACACGCCTATGATAAGCAAGTTCTTCAAAGAGTTCATCTTCGTCCTCCTTGACGAATCAGTTGAATCCCTTGTCCGCGGAGAGAAGAGATCCAATCATACGAAAAAACGGAGAACGATGCTATGGCAGTAGTGGATAAGGATTGGGATTAGGTGCTATGGATTGGGGGTTATGTGGTACAGGGGAGAGTTAGGGCCTATTGGCTGAATGTCGTTAATATAGGGCGTTTAGAAAATATAAACAGCTTCCCTCGGTGTTGTTGCATTGCTCTGGTTGCCCATTTTCAGTACAAACTGAAAAATTGGATCGCATCTCCATTCGCTTACCCCTACCTGTAACCCTTGGCCACTATCCAAATGACTGCCGCCCCGACCGTTAGCGACCTGCCCAAACAATACGACCACGCCGCCGCCCAAAACCGCTGGTACTCGTTTTGGGAGGAGCGGGGATATTTTCACAGCGAGCCGGACCCGACCCGCCGGCCGTACACAATCGTCATCCCGCCGCCGAACGTGACCGGGGCCTTGCACCTGGGCCACGCACTGAACAATACGCTCCAAGACATTCTCATTCGCATGAAGCGGATGCAGGGCTTCGAGACACTTTGGCTGCCCGGGGCCGACCACGCGGGCATCGCCACCCAGGCGGTCGTCGAGCGGCGATTGCTCGAAGAGGAAAAACTCAGCCGCCACAACCTCGGCCGCGACGGGCTGGTCGAGCGGATATGGGAATGGAAGGACGCATATCAGACCCGGATTGTCGGCCAGTTGAAGCAGATGGGCTGTAGCTGCGATTGGGCGCGGATGCGGTTCACGCTCGACGACGTTTGCGCCCGGGCGGTCCGCGAGACCTTCTTCCAACTCTTCAAGGAGGGAAAAATCTATCGCGGCAAGCGGCTCGTGAACTGGGACACATATTTGCAAACGGCAGTCAGCGACGACGAAGTTTTCCACGAGCCAGTGAAGGGGCATTTTTGGCACTTCCGCTATCCGGTCGTCGATCCGAAGCCGGGCGAGCCGGAGCACATCACCATCGCCACGACTCGGCCGGAGACGATGCTCGGCGACACGGCCGTGGCGGTTCACCCCGATCCGGCCGCCGCGCTGAAGAAAGCGGAAAATGAACTGCGCGAGCGATTGAAAGACGCCCCGGCCAAGGAAAAGCCGGACATCCAGAAACAACTCGACGAGATCGAGCGGCGTCGGAACGATATGCTCCCCCAACTGGAAAAGCTCCGCGACATGGCCCTCGACGGCCGGATGTTGGAATTGCCGCTTACCCACATAACCATACCACTAATCGTGGACGAATGGGCTAAGCCGGAGTTGGGTTCCGGCTGCGTGAAGATCACGCCTGCCCACGATCAGAACGACTACGACGTTTGGAAGCGGCACCTGGAGATCGGTGCGAGAAACATTCTCAACCCCGATGGCACGTTGAACGACAACAACGTGCCGCCGAAATTCTGCGGCATGACGGTGAGGCAGGCCCGCGACGAGGTCATTGCCGATATGGAGCGAGCGGGTTTATACAATCCCGAAACCGATTGCGAGGATAGAGAAATTGAGCTGGCCCATTCCGACCGCTCAAAAACTCCAATTGAAAAATATCTAGCCGATCAGTGGTTCATCAAGATGGACGAATTGGCCCAGACGGCCATCGACGCCGTGAAAGACGTACGCTTTAGAATTATCCCCGAACGATACACCAAGGGCTACGTCGATTGGCTCAGCGAGAAGCGCGACTGGCCCATCGGCCGGCAACTCTGGTGGGGACACAGAATTCTCGTATTATCTCGTGTATGTCAATCTGAAAACGTCGTCAATGGACAACTGCAGAAGTATGAGGATGATCCAAATGTTAGGGCTGGCGATATTTCTATCCTTGTCGAACTAAACGAAGAAAGAGTTAGAGATTTAGCGAGAGGAGGAGACATCGGAGAATTTGCACGGTTCGTTTTGCCCTATGCCACACTCCATCTATGTTTCAAGGATGAAGCATTGTGGCAACAATACTCTAACGATCTCGATCAAGACTTCACTCAAGAATACAATGAGGACGGAACCCAAGGCCAAAGAGTGCCAAATTGGACGGAGTGTGAGGACGTTCTCGACACCTGGTTCAGTTCCGCGTTGTGGCCGCATTCGACGCTTGGCTGGCCGGATCCTTCACCACCGGAGTTGAAAGGTTGTCTCGATTACTACTACCCGACCAATACGCTGATCACCAGCCGCGACATCATTACGCTGTGGGTCGCGCGGATGGTGCTGATGGGACTGCACAACGTCGGCGAAATACCGTTCCACGAAGTCTACATCCACCCGAAAATCCTCGACGGATACGGCGAGGGGATGTCGAAATCGAAGGGGAACGGCGTCGATCCGATCGACGTGATGGACAAGTTCGGGGCCGACGCGCTGCGGTTCGGACTGGCTTACCTGACGACCGAAACGCAAGACGTGCGGATGCCGGTCGAGTTCGAGTGCCCGCATTGCCGCAAGCTGATCGAGCAGACCAAGAAGAACCGCGTCCTGCCGCGGATCGAGTGTCCGCATTGTAAAAAATCATTTTCCACCCAATGGGCCGAGAAGCCGGAGGATCGGGCGTTGCCGCGCGGGCCGGTCGTCAGCGAGCGGTTCGAGTTGGCCCGCAATTTCTGCAACAAGCTGTGGAACGCCTCGCGGTTCGCGCTGATGAATCTGGAGGGTTTCGACCCGGGCCAAGTGTTGGACGACGAACTGTTCGTCGAGGACTCTTGGCTGCTGAGCCGGCTGGCGACCGTTACCGAACAGGTGAGCGAGGCGTTGGAAGAGTACCGCTACGCCGACGCGGCGCGGACGCTCTACGACTTCGCCTGGGACGAGTTTTGCAGTTTTTACGTGGAGATGGTCAAGGGCCGCTTGCAGGACGGGCGGCAGCGGAAGGTCGCCCAACGGGTGCTGGCCCATGCGCTCGACGCGCTGTTGCGGCTGTTGCATCCGATGATCCCGTTTTTGACCGAGGACGTTTGGCAGCGGCTGAACTTGTTGGCGCCGGAGCGGGGGATCGACGAACCGACACCGGCGGCCGAGAGCATAATGATCGCCCCCTGGCCGGAGAGCGACCCGATGCGTCGGGACGAGGAGATCGAGGCCCAATTCGCCCGCTTCCAGGAGGCGCTCCGCGCGGTCCGCGACATCCGCGCCCGGCAGAACGTGCCGCCGAAAACGGCAATAAAATTCTCGGTCCGCTGCAAGCGGGAAGTGGCCGAATTGCTCGAGCCGATGAAGCCTTACTTTCCTTCGATGGCCGGGGCGACGGCGACCGAGATCAGCCCGCGGGCAAGCGCCCCGCCGCTGAGCGCGGAGGCGGCAACGGCCGATTTTCAGGTCTTTGTCGATCTGGCCGGGCTGATCGACCGCGAGGCGGAGTTGGCGAACAAGAGGAAAGAAGCGGAAAAAATCGCCGGCTTCATCGCCGCCAAGGAGAAGAAGCTGTCCAACGCGAGTTTCATCGAGCGTGCCCCGGCCGAGGTGGTGCAGAAAGAGCGCAACGCCTTGCAAGAGCTTAACGGCCAGCTTGCCGCGGTGGAGCGGGCGATCGAGCGACTGGGTGGAGAATCGTAAATCCGCTGGAAACGCCGAGCCGTCCACACCCCCGGCCCCTCTCCCAATGGTGGAGGGGAGGTCACCCGTACAGCGGGCCGAAGTTCGCACAGGCGCGGAAGTCGGCCCCATCGAGGTCGCCCGTGCCGAAGGCGTTCCACGCGCTGGGGCGGAATACGTCTTCCTCCGCCACGTTGTGCATGCAGACCGGGATGCGCAGGATCGAGCAGAGCGCGAGCAGATCGGCGCCGACGTGGCCGTAGCTGAACGCGCCGTGGTTGGCGCCCCAGGCGTTCATCACCGAGTAGCCGTCGCGAAAGACGCCCTGCCCGCTTAGCCGCGGGGCAAACCATGTGGTCGGCCAGGTCATGTTCGTCCGCCGGTCGAGGGTATCGTGAACTTGTTGGGGCAACTCGAAGGTCCATCCCTCGGCCAGTTGCAGCACCGGCCCCAGCCCGTGGACGAGGTTCAACCGCGACATGGTGATCGGCATTCCGCCGGCGGTGGTGAAGTTCGACGAGAAGCCGCCGCCGCGGAAGTATTCGGTGATGGCCGCGTACCAGGTGGTGGCCGCCAGACAGTCTTTCACCTCCTTGTCGGAGATTTCCCAGAAGGGTTTGATTGCCGGGCGGCCGTCAATTTGCTGTCGGCCCGAGCCGTCCAGCGCGGCGGCGCCGGAGTTGATCAGGTGGATCAGCCCTCCGGCGGCCGGACCGGTCGCGTCGTAGCCGGCGACTCGCTTCAAGGCGGCGGGACTCCAATAGGTGCGCACGTCGGCGAAGACTTGTGCGGTGTTGGTGAGCAGGTGTCCGAAGAGCATCGCCACGCCGTTGAGGCTGTCGTTTTCGGTGGCCAGGATGTACGGCGCGCGGACGCCGTCCCAATCGAAGGAGGAATTGAGTATCGCCTCCATGAAATCGCCGTTGGGCAGGTGGTCGGTCCATTGTCGCTGGCCCTGGAAGCCGGCGGCGACGGCGTTGTGGCCGAGGGCCTCCTCGCCGAACCCCAACTCCTCAAGGCGGGGATTGCCGACCATCAGGTCGCGGGCGATGATCGCCATTTTCACCGACCATTGCCAGACGCGGTCGTTCTCCGCGCGGGAGAGGCGTCCTTGGGGCGTGTTTTGGTCCTCGCCTTCAGTGCAGTGGGTTTTCGTCCAGGCCAAGGCCCGCTCGAATTCCTCGGCGTCGAAGATGCCGCGTTCCACCCGGCGGACGAACTCGACCATGTCGACCGCCTCGACCCTCATGCCGAGATAGCGTTGGAAGAAGTCGTGGTTGACCAGCGAACCAGCGATGCCCATCGAGACGTTGCCCAGCGAGAGGTACGACTTTCCCCGCATGGCGGCGGCCGACAGTCCGGCGCGGACGAAGCGGAGGATTTTTTGCCGCACGTCGTCGGGTATTTCCCCGTCGCCGGCGTCTTGCACGTCGCGGCCGTAGATTCCGAAGGCGGGGAGGCCCTTTTGCGCGTGGCCGGCCAAGACCGCCGCCAGGTAGACGGCGCCGGGTCGCTCAGTGCCGTTAAAGCCCCAGACGGCCTTCGGCGTCAAGGGGTCCATGTCCATCGTCTCCGAGCCGTAGCACCAGCAGGGCGTGACGGTCAGCGAGACGCCGACGCCCTGGCGGGCGAACTTTTCCGCCGCCCGAGCCGTCTCGGCCACGCCGCCGATGCAGGTGTCGGCAACGACGCACTCGACCGGCTGCCCGCAGGCGTGGCGGAGGTTGGTTTCAATCAGCTCGGCGACGGCGCGGGCCATGCCCATCGTCTGATCTTCGAGCGACTCGCGCACTCCCTTGCGGCGGCCGTCGATCGCCGGCCGGATTCCGACCTTCGGCAACGACCCGACCAAACGATTAGCGTACGAAACACCCTTGGATTCCTGAGTTGTCATGGACGGCGCCTCCCTGGAAATCGTTTCTGATGCGAAACCAACAGTTTGGCGAGTCAACCGACATTCAGCAAGGGCGGGGCGAGACGCGCCGTGGCACAACAATCAAAAACACGCGGGATAAACACGTCGGGGCGGCGATTCAACCGCCACGCCAACGACCTCGGAAAGGGCCGCGAATTTTTCGCAATGATGGGCAACGTGGAACGATTGCTCGAATTATACACCCTCTCTAGATGGGGGTAGTCTTTGACTCTCATCTCGGATGGGCAATATAGGAAGGGCGGGTGGATCGCCTGGTCATCGCTATTATCGTTCCATAATTCCACGAATTTCCACAACACTATCCTATCTCGAAGGAGGATTCGCGATGAAATCGTTGCTCGCCGCTGGAGGCATTTTCAGCCAGGAGGGGTGGCGGAAGGCCGTCGATTCGACGACGACGTTTGCCGGCGATTATCTACCCCACGTCATAGCCGCCGTGTTGATCTTGATCATCGGCTGGCTGGTGGCGTTGATTGTGGCCGCCGCCGTCCGCGGGGCGCTGAGCAGGACGGGGTTGAGCAGGCGGTTGGGGCGTTGGTTCGTATCCGATCCCGGCCAAGAGGTTCCCCGAGTCGAGCGGCCGATCGCCAAGGGGGTCTTCTGGATCCTCATGCTGTTCGTATTGGTGGCCTTTTTCCAGACCTTGAAATTGACGGCCGTCACCGAACCGCTGACCAATTTCCTCAACAAGGTGTTTTCGTACGCGCCGCAAGCCGTGGCCGCAGGGCTATTGCTGATCGCGGCTTGGATCGTGGCCACCGCGGTTCGCTTTCTTGTCCGCCGCGGCCTGACGGCCACCAAGCTGGATCGGCGATTGAGCCGGCAGGCGGGCGTCGAGGATGAAGAGTCGGTGCCCATGACAAGGACCGTCGCCGACGCGGCCTACTGGCTGGTGTTCTTGCTGTTTTTGCCGGCGGTGCTGAACGCGCTGTCCCTGCCGGGGCTGCTGACGCCGGTGCAGGAGATGCTGACCAAAATCCTCAACTTCCTGCCGAACCTGTTTGCCGCGGCGGTAGTGCTCGTGGTCGGCTGGTTTTTGGCCCGCATCGTTCAGCGGATCGTGGCCAACCTGTTGGTCGCCGTCGGCGTCGATCGGCTGGGCGAGCGGATCGGGATGCAAACTGTGCTGGAAAAGGGCCGACTGTCCGACGTGGTCGCCTTGGTTGTTTACGTGTTGATCCTGATTCCGGTGCTGATCGCCGCGCTTAACGCCCTGGCGATCGACGCGGTCACGCAGCCGGCGAGCGAAATGCTCAACAAGATTTTGGGCGTATTGCCTGGAATATTCGCGGCCGTGCTGGTGGTTGGCATTTCCTACGTCGTGGGCCGGGTTGTGGCCGGTTTGACGACGAAAGTGCTGGCGGCGGTGGGCTTCAACAAATTGCCCGCCACGCTGGGACTGGGCAGCGAGCCGGCGCCGGGGCAGCGGACGCCCGCCGACCTGGCCGGATCGCTGTTGCTGATCGCCATCGTACTGGTGGCCGTGATGCAGGCCCTGCCCATGCTGGGATTCAATCTGGCGGCGGAGCTGACGGCCCAATTCGTCGTCTTCGCCGGACACGTCTTCCTGGGGCTGGTGATCATCACCTTGGGCCTCTATCTGGGCAAACTGGCCGACGAGACGATCCGGGCGACCGGCGTGGTCCAGGCCCGGCTGTTCGCGCCGGTGGCGCGGATTGCAATTATCGTCTTGGCCTCAGCAATGGGCCTGCGCCACATGGGGCTGGCCGACGAGATCGTCAACCTGACGTTCGGGCTGGTCCTCGGCGCGATCGCCGTGGCGGCGGCCATCGCCTTTGGGATCGGCGGCCGAGAGGCCGCGAAGGCGGCCATCGAGGAGTTCGTGGCCTCGAAAAAATCGGATAAAAAGTGATTCGAAGATAGCCGGAAGCTGTTGGCCTCCGGTATGTTGGAGTGGCAGTTCAACTGCCGCCCCAACGAGAGAGTTATCGCGATAGTAAGGCTTCATGGCCGGAGGCTGTTAGCCTCCGGCTATTTTTTCCATTTATTATCAACCTACACGAACAACCGGCTGACCGATTCGTTGCGGTGGATCCGCTTGATCGCCTCGCCCAGCAGCGGGGCGATGCTGAGGATCGTCAGTTTAGGAACCTGCTTCTCGGCGGGAAACGGCGTGGTGTCGGTGAGGACGAGTCCGTCGATGGGGGCCTTTTGGAGGTGTTCGACGGCGCCGCCGACCAACAGGCCGTGGGTGGCGGCGAGAAACACCTGGCGGGCGCCGTGTCGGCGGATCACCTCGGCCGCGCCGCAGATCGAGCCGGCGGTGCTGATCATGTCGTCGATGATTAGGGCCACGCGGCCCTCGATCGTCTCGCCGATGACGTTTGCCTGCCTGGTTTTTTCGGCCGAGCTGCGTCGTTTGTCGATGATGGCCAAGTGCCCGCCTAGGCGGTCCATGTGGGTCAGCGCCCGCTTGATGCCCCCTTCATCGGGGCTAACGACCACGAAGTCGTCGTTGGCGATGTTCATGGCCTTGAAGTGCTCGTCGATTACCGGGGCCGCGTAGAGGTGGTCGACGGGGATGTCGAAGAAGCCTTGGATTTGCGCGGCGTGCAGGTCCATCGTCAACACGCGGTCGGCCCCGGCGTGCGTAATCAGGTTGGCTACCAGCTTGGCGGTGATCGGCACCCGTCCTTCGTCTTTGCGGTCCTGCCGGGCGTAGCCGAAGTAGGGGATGACGGCGTTGATCCGCTCCGCGCTGGCCCGGCGGAAGCTCTCGATCATTATCAACAGCTCCATGAGGTTTTCGTTCACTGGGGGGGAAGTGGGTTGGACGACGAACACGTCTCGGCCGCGGACGTCTTCGTCGATTTTGCAATAAATTTCGCCGTCGGGAAAGTTTTCGAGTTTGGCCCGGCCCAGCGGCAGCCCGAGATATTCGCAAATTCGTTTCGCCAGCGCCGGGTGCGCCCGGCCGGTGAAGAGTTTCATGGAGTTCATGGGAGAATGGGGTATTCGGTATCGGATGTATGGATCGCCACTGCCAACAATCTTGCCACGAACGGCCGCCGCGTTCCAGTGGGGGCATCCCCTTTTTCCGCTCCTCGCGGGTGGTAGTATCGTTGACAGGCGGCGCGGCGATACTAAAATGTGGCGTTCCGGTAGGTTGGGTACTCCGTGCCTGACGCCCCCTTTTTTCCCGTTGTTCCGCGTCAGGTGCGGGGAACCTGTTTACAGTTTTCCGGTCTCATCGGGAGCGTCGCCTTGGAAGAGGCCATCCAAAAAGCCGACGTTCTGATTGAAGCCCTCCAGTGGATCCGCCAGTTTCGCGGGAAGGTCACGGTGATCAAATTGGGGGGGAGCGTCATGGAGGACCAGCGGGCGATGGTCCACCTGCTGATGGACATCGTCTTCATGGAGACGGTCGGCATGAGGCCGGTGGTCGTTCACGGCGGCGGGCCGGCGATCAACCGCGCCATGGCCGAGGCCGGCTTGCGGCCGCAGTTCGTCCACGGCCGGCGCTACACCGACGCCAAGACAATGGCCCTCGTCGAACGGGTGTTGGCCGGCCAGATCGGCCCGGATATTGCCCGCCGAATCAATGAATTGGGCGGGCAGGCCCGAGCCTTGACCTTTCCTGCCTCAAACGTTCTGTTCGGCGAGACCGCTTCGATCCTCGACGAACGCGGAAAGCCGCTGGACTTGGGTTTGGTCGGCGACGTTGCCCGCGTCGATCGCGAATCGATTTTGGGGCTGTGCCACAACGGCGTGGTGCCGGTGATCCCATCGATTTGCGTCGCCGAGGACGGGCGGCGCCTGAACGTCAACGCCGACACCGCCGCGATGGCCGTGGCCCAGGCCCTGGAGGCCGAAAAGCTGGTCTTCCTCAGCGACATCAACGGCGTCCGACGCGAGAAGAACGAACCCGATTCGTTGATCCATTCGCTCTCCGCCGAGGAGGCCGAGCGATTGATCGCCGACGGCTCGATCGACGCGGGCATGATTCCCAAGGTCCAAGCCTGTCTGGAAACGTTGGACCGCGGCGTGCGCAAGGTGCATATAATCGACGGACGGCTGAGACATTCGCTACTGCTGGAGGTGTATACGAACAAGGGCGTGGGAACGCAGATAGTACGGGATTCGGGGATTCGGGGTTAGCATGGCCGTCGCGTCCGCGCGGCGCAAGGGAGGGAATCAATGTCGCATAAACATTTAAGTTCCGCGGAAACGGTAAAGCTCTTCCAGCAATACGTGGTTCCAAACTACGGCCGCTACCCCGTCTCGTTGGTCCGAGGCGAAGGGGCCTACGTGTGGGACACCGAGGGAAACCGCTATCTCGACCTGTTTTGCGGCTGGGGCTGCAACCTGCTGGGACATTGTCCGCCGGAGGTGGTCGAGGCCGTCCGCGAGCAGTTGGGGTTGCTGATCCACGTGCCAAACACCTGGCACACGGAACTCCAGGGGCTTTGGGCGAAGGCCCTCTCGGAGCGTAGTTTCGGCGGGCAGGCGTTTTTTTGCAATTCGGGCGCGGAGGCCAACGAAGCGGCGATCAAACTCGCCCGGCTGCACGGCGCGCCGCGGCGGCGATATAAGATCGTTACCTTCGAGGGCGGGTTCCACGGCCGCACGCTCGCCACGACCACGGCCACCGCTCAGCCGAAGTATCACGAAGACCTCGGCCCGCTGATGGCCGGGTTCGCCTACGCGCCGTTCGGAGACCTCGACGCGGCGACGCGGCTGATCGACGACGAGACCGCGGCGTTGATGATCGAGCCGATCCAGGGAGAAGGGGGCATCCGCCTTCCGCCCGAAGGCTTTTTGGCCGCCCTGCGCGAACTGGCCGACCGGCATGAACTTCTGCTGATCTTCGACGAGGTGCAAACCGGCTGCGGACGCACCGGCGACTGGTTCGCTTATCAGCGCTTCGACGTCGTGCCCGACGTAATGACCCTCTCGAAGGCGCTTTGCGGCGGACTGGTCGGCGGCGCGATGCTGACCAGCGCCGAGACGGCCAAGAGCCTGCGTCCGGGAATGCACGCTTGCACCTTCGGCGGCAACCCGATCGCCGCCCGTGCTTCGTTGGCCTTCATCGAGGCGGTAGAACGAGACAACTTGCTGGAGAACGCCCGGCGATTGGGCGAAGTTTTCCGTTCCCGCTTCGAGCAACTACGCGGCGAGTGCGACTTGGTTCGAGATGTCCGCGTCCGCGGCGCGATGGTCGGCCTCGAACTGTCAATCGAAGGCGCGGAGACGGTTCGGTCATGCCTGGAACGGAAACTATTGGTCAACTGCACCCAGCGGACAGTGATTCGCCTGCTGCCGCCGATCAATCTGAGCGAGGAGCAAGCCCACGAAGGTTGCGACATTATCGCCGAAGTGTTGAAAACACAAGCAGACAACAGCGCCGGGGGCGAAGGGTGAAGGCCGTTCCGCATCGCCTTACTCTAAGAACATGTTTTGAAAATCTCCCCTCTCCCTTTGGAAGAGGGGACTAATTTTTCAATTTCAAAACACGTTCTAAGAGTAACCGTTCCCAGGGGACTGTCCCCCTCGCGGTGAAACAATTTCTAAGCGGCTGTTCAAAAACAACGTCGGTTTTTCATGCGCCAACCGCCCTCACCCCTTGCCCCTCTCCCGCTTGCGGGAGAGGAGAATAATTATTGAACGGCTTCTGAGCAGAAAACCACCCTTCCAGCGCACCCGGCAATTATTCCATTCTTCTTCTCTGCAACAGCGTCCAGCCCCCAGTGCGGAGGGGCACGAATGTGGCCCTCCATATTGTGAAGAGCGTGTTTCTCCACCAGTTTCATGCGAAAAAGTCGCTACGCCCACACTTTGCCGGAAGAGGGTTCCGGCATAAACCGAACAAATACCATAAGGGGCACTACCCTTATAGCTGATAGGCATCGTGTAAAGACTGTCGAGCATGGACTGTCGCAGCCTTTATACATTCGGGGGGATCAATGGCAATCAGTCTGCGTCGGTGGACCGCGCCGATGGCGGGGCCGCCTCTGGCGTTCCTGGCCGCGTTGTTGTTCGGCGCGATGGCGGCCGTTTCTTATGCCCAACAGGGGGCTACGTCGCCGCCGCCGAGCGACCGACAGTCAAATGATCTCGAGGACATTCTAAAACTGGATATCGACCAGTTGGGCAAGGTCGACGTGAGCACGCCGGCGATGAACGTCGAGGTCACTTCGGTGGCCAAGCAGGAAAGCACGGTGGGCCGCTCGGCGGCTGCGATCTACGTAATCACCAGCGAGATGATCGCCCGCAGCCCGGCCACGAACATCCCCGACCTGCTGCGGATGGCGCCCGGCGTGGAGGTCGCCCGGATCGACACCCATACTTGGGCCATCGCCGTGCGGGGGTTCAACAATCGATACACGGACAAGCTGCTGGTGCTGATCGACGGCCGGACCGTATACACGCCCATCACCACCGGCGTCTATTGGGACGTGCAGGACGTGATGTTGCAGGACTTGGAGCGGATCGAGGTGATCCGCGGCCCCGGCGGGACCATCTGGGGGGCGAACGCCGTCAACGGCGTGATAAACATCATCACGAAAAAAGCCAAAAAGACCCAAGGCGCGCTGGTCACGTACGGCGGCGGGGCCGACGAGGACCTGGCCCTGGGCGGCGCGAGGGTCGGAAAATCAAACGGAAACGGCTTGTATTACAGGATTTACGGCAAGCATTTCGAGCGGGCGCCGGGTTATAGCCCCGACGGCGAGGCGCACGACGACTGGCGGCAGGGGCGGGCCGGCTTCCGCGCCGACTGGGAACCGGATCGAGACGGTTCGCGGATGCTGACCGTGCAGGGCGACTACTACGTGGGCCGCGAAGGCGTCTACGGGGCAATCCCCCTGCCGGTTTCCCCGTACCAGCAGACCCTGGTGGAAAACGAGGAGGTCAACGGCGGCAATCTGCTCGCCCGCTGGACGAAGGTCTTCGACGACTCTTCGGACTGGAGCGTGCAGCTTTATTACGACCAGGCACAGCGCGAGTTCAGCGCTTACAAGCAATACGTCAACACCTTCGACGTCGAGTTTCAGCACCGCTTTCCGCTGCAGTTCCAGCGTCGCCACGAGTTTATCTGGGGCGGCGACTATCGCCAGATCCACGACGACGAAGTCGGCAACGGGTTCGCCGATTATTTCGATCCGACACAGCGGACGACGAGCCTGTTCAGCATGTTCTTTCAGGACGAGATCGCGCTGGTCGAGGACAAACTGTTCTTTACCGTCGGCTCGAAGTTCGAGCACAACGATTACAGCGGGTTCGAGTTCCAGCCGAGCGGCCGGTTGCTTTACGCGCCGGACAAGAAACGCGCGATTTGGGCGGCGATCTCGCGCGCGGTCCGCACTCCTTGCCGAGCGGACCAAGACGTTCGCTTCACGCTTCTCCCCCAGCCGACGCCTTCCGATCCGAATCGATACTTCCCGCGGTTGACCGGGAGCAGGGACTTCCAATCAGAGCAGTTGATGGCCTACGAACTAGGCTATCGCGCGCAGCCGAAAAAGGAGTTCGCCTACGATATCGCCCTGTTTTACAACGTGTACGAGAGCGTTCCAACCTTTCTGGAGGGGGCGCCTTACGTCGATCCGTACGGAAACGTAATTGTGCCTCTGGTGTTTTCCAACTTGGGGCGCGGCCGGACCTACGGGGCGGAAATCACCGGCGAGTGGACGCTTTCGGACCGCTGGCGACTGTCCGGTTCGTACGGTTATTTATATGTACAGGCGACTTCCGTCCCCGGAACGGAGCCGTTTATTTCACCCGGATCAAGCCCGCGAAATCAAGTCAAGGTCGCCTCGAAGTGGGACCTCGGCGGCGACTGGCAATTTGACATGAATTTGCGTTACGTGGACAATTTACCCGCCCTTAACGTTCCCAATTACATCACCATGGACTTGCGTCTGGCGTGGCGTCCGCGAGAGAACTTGGAATACGCGGTCATCGGCCGGAACCTGTTCGACGGGCATCATCTTGAGTTTGCCGAGGCCACGCCGTTTTTCTTCTGCGGCACGGAGGTCCGCCGGAGCGTGTACGGAAGCGTGACCTGGAGATATTGATAGGAGACCTAACGAGTGCGAATGCACACTGGAATCGCGCCGCTTGTGTACCCAGCTAGAGGAGGGGATCGCAGGTTACATTTACATGGACCGAACGTGCATGGAGGACATGGCAAATCAATCCGCCGGCCCGTGAGAAGATACTGCCCGATGGGCATAGTTTTCCCGATCGTCAAAGTTTAAGGATTAAATATTCGGCGAACGACTTGGAGATATGCGAAATTGTCGCTATTATTCGGCTTGGGTGAATGCGCTCCATGTAATAAACCGAACACACTAATTAAGGGATAATATCCTCTTAAATTGGCAGTAAAGGGGACAGGCACATTTTTCGCCCTTGAAAGGGCGAAAAAATGAGCCAGTCCCCGACCCGTGAACGGTTACAAGTGAACAATGGCGCGTAATCGGCGTGAAAGACGGAGACGTTTTCCGTTCGTTTCCAGTGCTACCCACTGGAACGGCGGTTTACATAATACGGGCACGGCTTGACTAGCAGTTCCGGCGCGCGCCCGTCGGGCAAATATGAGACATTCCCCACACCATACGCCGTCTCGCAACGCTTCGTCGGACTTGCCGCCGACTATCGTCGGATTGAGGCATTGGTCGGGGGCCGTTGTTTTTCTCGCCGCCGGTTTGTCGTTGGTCTTTATAGTTCTGGGCGCGACGGCGTTGGTGGCCCAGGAAGAAGAGATCATGGCGGCCAGCCGCGAGTACCGGATCAAGGCGGCCTACTTGTACCAGTTCGGCCGTTATGTCGAGTGGCCGGCCACGGCGTTTGCCACGCCGCAATCTCCCTTCGTCATCGGCGTGCTGGACAACGACCCGGTCGCCGCCGATCTGGAACAGATCGCCCAGATCAAAAAAATCCAAGATCGTCCCATCAAGGTGAAGCGGTTCTCGTCGCCCGACGATATCGAGGCGTGTCACATTCTATACCTTTCCGATCTCTTGCCCGCGGAAACCCAGACGAAGATCCTTTCTCGCATGTCTCGGCGGGGAGTTCTTCCCGTGGGGGAGTCCAGCGAGTTCCTCGATTGGGGGGGCGCAATCCGACTTGCCCGCGTAGGCAACAATATCCGCGTCTATATCGCCCGAAAAGCGGCCGAACGCGAGGGTTTGGCCGTCAGCGCGAAGTTGCTCCAAGTCGCCAATGTCGTAGATTAGTCTAGCGACCTCTCGGGCAAGAGCATCCCGATGGCGGGCGTGTCCGCCGGTTGCGGAAAACGACATTATTCACGATTCACGATACGAACTGCCGCGAGCAAGCAGGCTTGGGGTGCGGGATGAAGATTCGCAACACGCTCAACACCAAGCTCACTTTGTTGGCGACCGTGGCGGCCGGCGTGGCCTTGGCGCTGTCCTGCGTCGCTTTCTTCGTCAACAACGCGTGGATGATCCGCACGTCGAAGGTGCGGGAGCTTTCCACGTTGGCCACGATACTCGGCTCGAACACCACGGCGGCGGTCGAGTTCAACGACCCGAAATTGGCCACCGAGTTGTTGTCCTCGCTCCGCAGGCAGCCGGCGATTGAGTACGCTTGCCTGTACGACGGCAAGGGCAAGCTGTTCGCCAAATATCCGGCCGAGACCCCGCCGGGTTTCATCGTTCCCGCGCTGCCGCCCGAAACCGGCGCCCACTTCCGCGGCTCCGATTATTTGGACATCACGCAAATAATATCGTCCGGCGACGAACAGGTGAGCACGATCTACCTGCGGGCGAGCATGCGCGAGCTGCACGAGCAGATTTTGGATTACCTGTGGATCACGCTGTCGGTGCTGGCGATATCCCTGCTGGTTTCGATGTTGTTGGCCCGTCGCTTGCAGCGGCTGGTGACGAAGCCGATCTTTCAGTTGGTCGACGCCATGCGGCGGGTCACGCGCGAGGACGATTACTCGATCCGCGTCGAGCACGTCAGCGACGACGAGTTGGGGGTGCTCAACGACGGCTTCAACGCCATGCTCGATCAGATCGAACAGGGGCGGACCGCCCTGCGCCAGGCGCGCGACGAATTGGAGGCCCGCGTGATCGAGCGGACCGCCGAACTGAGCGTGGCCAAGGAGGCCGCCGAGGCCGCCAACCGCTCCAAGAGCGAGTTTTTGGCCAACATGAGCCACGAAATTCGCACTCCCATGACCGCCATCCTCGGATATTCCGACCTGCTCCTTCAGCACCACCTCAACGACAAGGAGCGCGAGGAATTTTTGGAGACCATCCAACAAAACGGCAAACACCTGTTGGGAATCATCAACGACATCCTCGACATCTCGAAGATCGAGGCCGGCAAGATGACCATCGAGCGGATCGGCTGCTCGCCGAGCCACTTGGTGGGCGAAGTCGTCTCCTTGATGCGTGCGAGGGCAATTGCCAAAAGACTGGCCCTCGACGTGGAGTTCGACGGCCTGATACCGGAAATGATCCATACCGATCCCACCCGCCTGCGGCAAATCCTCCTCAACCTGTTGGGCAACGCCATCAAGTTCACCGAAAGCGGCTCCGTCAAGCTGAAAGTCGGCATGAACATTTCTGCCGCCGCCGCGAAGCCCCGCATCGCTTTCGAGGTGAGCGACACCGGCGTGGGGATGACGCCCGAGCAAATGGCCTCGATCTTCCGGCCCTTCTCGCAAGCCGATACTTCCACCACGCGGCGGTTCGGCGGCACGGGCCTGGGGCTGACCATCAGC
Organism: Pirellulales bacterium; assembly: GCA_016928165.1. Classification (GTDB taxonomy): domain Bacteria; phylum Planctomycetota; class Planctomycetia; order Pirellulales; family Thermoguttaceae; genus JAHIKV01. The sequence goes on from JAFGLH010000105.1 coordinate 27,338, forward strand.
AAGCGGCTCGCCCGCATGCTCGGCGGAGACATCACCGGCCGCAGCGCGCCGGGAAAAGGGAGTACGTTTTTGCTCACTGTGGAAACCGGCCCGCTGCAAGGCGTGCGCATGTTGGACGGGCTTAGCGAAGTCGCTAACATCGAGGCGGCGGAGGCGGGCGAAGCGGCCGAAGCGACAACCGATTCCGATACGCCGCTGGCCGGTCGAGTGCTGTTAGCCGAGGACGGTCCCGACAATCAACGCCTGATCGCCTTCCTCCTAAGACGGCATGGAGCAACGGTCGAAGTGGCGGAAAACGGTCAGATCGCCGTCGAAATGGCGTCCCAGGCAAGGAAAGAGGGCGAGCCGTTCGATTGCATCTTGATGGACATGCAGATGCCGGTGCTGGACGGCTATGGGGCAACACACAAACTCCGCCAAATCGGTTTCCAGACGCCGATCGTGGCCCTGACCGCGCACGCCATGCGCGGAGATCGGGAACGCTGCCTCCAGGCGGGCTGCACCGACTACCTGACCAAACCGATCGATCGCGGCCAGTTGTTGCAGGTCGTGTCGCACTACATGGAGGTCTCCACGAAACGCGCGGACGACGCTCCGGACGGCGAAGTCCTCGCCGGAGAGGCAACGCGGCGATGAATCCGCCCGCCGCAATTTGCTCGTTCCCGCGCCCCGCGGGCAGCGGAAGTCACAAATCCCCTTCGCGTCCCGCGTCCGCCATCGCCAGCCTTTGCGCGATCGGAGGGTGGCTGTGAAAGAGGACCACGTCGAGCCAATGCGGCGTCGGATCGTCCTTGTTTAGTTTGGCCAGCTTGCGGAACGCCGAACGGTAGGCGTCGTTCAAGCCGGTCCGCCGCAAGGCGTAGCTGTCGGCCTGGCGCTCGAAATGACGGCTCAAGGCATTTTGAAGCGGCTCGAACAACATCGCCAGCATGGTGAGGATAAAGAGCATCAACGGCAACGAGTAGACCGGCAGTTGGGCGTAGTCGATCGGGGACCCGTGGCGTGAGACCCATGCCGCCAGCAGGCGGTCGCAGGCCAAAAAACCAATCGCGCTATAGAACAACCCCCCCAACATGATCTTCAACACATGGCGGTAAACGTGGTGGCCGATCTCGTGGGCGAAGATGACTTCGATCTCCTCCGGTTGAAAGCCGTCCAGCAGCGTATCGCCCAGCAGCACGCGGCGGGTGCGGCCCAAGCCGGCCAGCATGGCGTTGGCCCTGACCGTTTCCGCGCTGAGGTCCATGCGGTATACGCCCGCTATCGACAGGCCGGTCCCTGCCGCCAAGCGGGAAATGCGATCGGTCAGTTCGGGTCGGTCGAGCTTTTCGATCCGATAGAACAGCGGCAGGATGAGCACGGGCGCCAATTGGCCCAACACCACGCTGACGACGAAGAACGCGCCGGCCGCCGCCAGCCACCACCAATGGCCAAGCGTCCAAATCAGCCAATACAATCCTAAAATCACGCACAGAGAAAGCGCCACGGACAACGTCATCCGCTTCGCGTAACGCCACAGCCATTGGCCGAAAGTCTGGTTGCTGAGTTGGAATTTGTGTTCCAGCACGTGGCCGGAATAGAACGACAATCCGAACGATACGGCGACGTGTCCGGCGGTGACGATCAAAAACAACGCCGTCAATCGCAGCGTCCAAATTTCTTTCAGCGGCGGAGAGAGTTGTTGCAGCCAGTTGTCCAAGGGGTGCGCCAGCAGCAACGCCGCGACGGCCAGGTAGGCAGCGTCGATGGCCTTGTCGATCAGGGTGCAACTCAACTCCAGGCGGCCGTAGCGCTTCGCCTCGGCCAACTCGCTGCCGTTCAGGCCGGCGGCGCCGGCCGCCTCCGCGAGGGGGATTTCGTCGGTTGATGGATCGTTGGTCGACAAGATGCGAGCGGTTGTCAGGAGGAGGATTACCGACCTCCATGATAACATGGAGAAGCGCGGACTGCAAATAAATCCGGCGGCTATATTTTCGGCGCCTCTTCCCCGCGAATCAGGTCCTCGAAAGTCTGGCGGCGGCGGATCAGGCGGGGGCGGCCGGCCTCGATCAGCGCCTCGGCCGCCAGCGGCTTCGAATTGTAGTTCGATCCCATCACGAACCCGTAGGCCCCGGCGCATTCGACGACCAGGAAATCGCCCACTTTCGCCTCCGGCAACCGGCGCGTCGAGACGTACCCGCCCTCGGCTTGCGTGAAGATGTCGCCCGACTCGC
>JAFGLH010000106.1 GCA_016928165.1 Pirellulales bacterium
CCCTCGGCGGTGAAGGGGACAGGCACATTTTTCGCCCTTGAAAGGGCGAAAAAATGAGCCAGTCCCCGGTCCGTGAACGGTTACGATGAAACTGCCATCGACCTTGCCCGAGAAAACCTGCTTGCTGACAATTACATTTACGCTGTTAAACGATGCACTGAATACTTGGAAAGCAAAGGTTTTTCGGTTCTTTAATAGGAATAAAATGAGGCGTGAAAAGGAGAAACGCAATGAGTCGAGTCTTTACCGCCTATATTGAATACGACTAAGATTTGCATCTCTATGTCGGGACAATTCCCGGCCTTTCCGGAGCGCATAGCCAGGGGGCAACACTCGATGAACTCCGAGAAAATCTTCAGGAGGTAATAGAGTTGGTTTTGGAGGAAAAGCGCAGCCAGGGTGAGACCGTTTTCGTGGAGCCGTTTGTCGGAATTCAACAGATTGCGGTGGAAGCATGACTCGGTTGCCGATCGTTGACGCCGGTACGATGGAAAAAGTCCTTTTTAGCCTTGGTTTTTCCAAGACGCGACAACGTGGAAGCCATGCTTTCTATCGACACTCGGACGGTCGCCACGACGCTTCCTCACCATCCGGGACGGGATATTTCCCGCCCGTTGATGCGTGCGATATTGAGAGAAATCGATCTTACGCCGGATCGATTTGAAGAGGAATTACGAAAATTGTGATCCGACAGCAGTGTACTTGGTTGACAAGGATTGTCTATGACCCACCACGGCCTTGACATTCCGACGGATCAAATCGCCGAGTTCTGCCGGCGCAATCGAATTGCCCGGCTGGCGCTGTTCGGCTCGGTGCTGCGGGAGGATTTCGACGCGGCGAGCGACGTGGACGTGCTGGTCGAATTCCTGCCCGGCACGAACGTCGGCCTGCGGTTCTTCTCACTCGAGCGCGAGCTGTCGGAAATCATCGGCCGGCGGGTCGATCTGAACACGCCCGGCTTCCTCGACCGATACTATCGAGAGGAAGTGCTGCGCGAGGCGGAGGTGATCCATGACGATGCGTGACGACCGGACCAGGCTGCTCCACATGCGCGACCATCTCGCCGAAGCGATTGCGATGGTCGAAGGCAAGGCGCGTTCGGACCTCGATGACGACCGGATGTTGAATCTATCGTTGGTCAGGCTGTTGGAGGTGGTTGCCCAATCGGCCGGCCGCGTTTCGGTAGAAACGCGGATCGCCATGCCCGACGTCCCGTGGCCGGACCTGGCCTCGCTCCGCGACCGTTTGATGCACGGCTACGACGTGGTCGATCCGGACATCCTCTGGGCGATCGTCCACGACGATCTGCCTCCTCTGCTGGAACGTGTCCAAAAAGCCGTCGCCGACGGCGCCGGGCTAAACGGATAACCCTCCGGCAGCGGGGGCTGGAACTTTTCTCGGCCCACTCTCGTCATAAACGTAGAATTGTGGGTAATCTTGCCTCTCAAATCAGGAGCAATCTCATGTTTCGCCGTTCGATGTGCATTGTGGCGCTAGTGTCGCTTGCCGCGGCCGCTCGGGCCGAGGGGCCGAAAAAGGCCGAACTGCCTCTGAAAAAGGTTGTTCTGTTCAGCTCCGGCGTCGGATTCTTCGAGCATTTCGGCAAGGTCGAGGGGGACGCCTCGGTGGAAATGAAGTTCAACGTCGAGGACGTCAACGACCTGCTGAAGAGCATGGTCGTCCAGGATCTCGACGGGGGGAAAATTTCCACTGTCACCTACGGCTCGAAAGACCCGATCACCAAAACGCTGAAAAGTTTTTCCATCGACCTCACGGTCAATCCCACGCTGGCCGACCTGCTCCGACAGGTCCGCGGCGAGCGTGTCATTCTCGACGCCCCCAACGAAATCGCCGGCGTGATTCTTGGCGTCGAGACTCGCAAGAAGCAACTCAACGACGACGAAATTATCGAGATCGACGTGCTCAACCTGCTGACCGACGACGGGCTTCGAGCGGTGCCGCTCGAATCGGTCGGGCGGATCAAGCTGGCCAACGAGGAGCTAGACGCCGAGCTGCGCAAGGCCCTGGCCGTGCTGGCCTCGGCCCACGCCACGGACAAAAAGTCGGTCGGGCTTAGCTTCCTCGGCAAGGGCGTCCGACGCGTTTGGGTCGGCTACATCCAGGAGACGCCCGTCTGGAAGACCACCTACCGGCTGGTCCTCTCCGACGACGCCAAACCGCTGCTGCAAGGTTGGGCGATCGTGGAAAACACCTCCGAGGAGGACTGGAACAACGTGCAACTGAAGCTCGTCAGCGGCCGGCCGATCTCCTTTACGATGGACCTCTACGAACCGCTCTATCTGCCCCGGCCCGAGGAGCAACTGGAGTTGTTCGCTTCGCTCAGGCCGCAGGTATATGAGAAGGACATGGACGCGAAAAAAGAGGCATTTGGATACGCCGGCAAACCGGCCGCGGCGCCGACCATGGCCTTTGCTCGCAAGATGCGTTCGTCCGGGGAGGGAAGAGGCATGGCGGAAGGAATGGCGGATAAACTCGAAGAGGTTGAAGACAAGTTAAACTTCCGTCAAGGCGTCAGCTCCGCCGCCGCGGCGGGCGAGGTGGGCAACTTGTTCCAATACGCTATCGCCACGCCCGTCACTCTGCCGCGCCAGCAGTCGGCGATGCTGCCGATCGTCGCGGCCGACGTGAAGTGCGAAAAGGTCTCGATCTACAACCCCGCCGTACAGGCGAAACACCCGCTCTACGGGGCGCGGTTCACCAACACGACCGACCTGCACCTGATGCAAGGCCCGATCACCGTCTTCGACGACGGCGTCTACGCCGGCGACGCCAAAATAGCCGACGTCGCCCCCGGCGACCAACGGTTAATCAGTTACGGACTGGACCTCGAAACGGAAGTAGTTCCCAGCGGAAAAAGTATGCCCGAAGAATTGCTCGGAGTGAAGATCGCCAAAGGGACTTTGATCGCCACCCGCAAGTTCGTCCGCTCGGTGGAATACACCGTCAAGAACTCGGGCAAGCAGCCGAAGACCGTTTTGATCGAATCGCCGATCCAGCCCGACTGGGCGCTGGTCAAACCGAAGGAACCGACCGAAAAGACCCGCAGCCATTATCGCTTCGCCGTCGAGGCCAAGCCGGGCGCGCCGGCCGCATTAATGGTCGAAGAACAGCGGACCTTGCGTCAAAGCGTGGCGTTGACCAATCTTAGCCAGAAGGACGTTCAACTATATCTTTCCTCGAAGGTGGTCGGAGAAAAGGTCAAGGCAGCGCTGGCCGAAGTGGCCGGGCGGCAACACGCCTTGCGGCAGGTCGCCGCCGAGCGGATGCGGTGCGAAGGGCGGATCGCCGCCATCGAGAAGGACCAATCGCGCATCCGCGAAAACATGACCCGGCTCGACCGCAACAGCGACGTCTTCAAGCGATACGTGAAAAAGTTCAACGACCAGGAAACGGAGATCGAAAAACTCCGCGACCAAATCGCCGAGCTATCGGACAAGGAAATCGAGCGGAAAAAATCGCTCGACGAGTACATGATGGGTCTCGATCTGGAGTAGGACGGATTGGCAAAAAACTTGTTGGGGTGGCGGTTCAACTGCCGCCCCAACGTTTAATCGCGTTCCGGGGCGGTATTTAATCCGCTGCCCCTTGTCTTTATCCAAACGCCGTTCCCGCTTATACTTGAGGGGATGAAGAATCGCCTTGGCGTAGGATGTTTGCTGTTGTCCGTTTGCGCCTGTTTGTCGGCCGCCGCGGCCGAGGAAGTGCAAGTAGACCGGATCGACAACAACGTCCGCGCCCGATTGGAACGGGTTGACGATCTGTTGAAAAAGCGGCAATGGTTCGATGCGATAGAAAATCTTCGCCAGCTTGCCGAGCTTAACGACGGCGGCCTGGTCGCCGTATCCGATGATCGTTTTATAGACCTGTGCGAGTGGTGTCGGCAGCGGCTGGCCGCCATGCCGGCCGAGGGATTACAGGTCTACCGTTCCCTGGTCGATCCGGTCGCGGAGAGATGGTATCGGCAGGGCGTCGCCGAGCGGGACGTGCGGCTGTTGCGGCGGGTGGTGGATCGAGCATTTGCAAGCGGTTTCGGCGACGACGCCTTGCTGGCCCTGGGCGATATCGAGTTGGAACGAGGATGTTTTGCCGCCGCGCGACGAAGTTGGCGACGGATCCTCTCGGCGGATGCTGATCTGGGGGTTAAATCCTCGGATGGAGTGGCAGTTGAACTGCCGCCCCAACAGAAATTATCGCCTCACTACCCGGACGCCGATCTCGATCCGGCTGCCGTTCGCGCCCGAATCGTGCTGGCCCTTGTTCTCGAAGGCCGACATTCCATCGCCCGCGCGGAGTTGGATCGTTTCGCCCGGCTGCACCCTGAAGCGAAAGGTCGCTTGGGCCATCGAGAAGGCAAGTATGTTGAGATGCTCGAATCATTGTTGACCGAAAGCGTAAGTTGGCCGACCGAAACCGTCGCTCCCGACTGGCCCACTTTCGCCGGCGATCCGCTGCGAAACGGGGCAGCCGCTCCGATTGCCGAGCTGGGTTCCATCGTCTGGCGGTTTCACATTAACTCCCCTCGCCCGCTTGCGGGAGAGGGGCCGGGGGTGAGGGCGGGCAACGGCGTCTCCCCTCGCCCGCTTGCGGGAGAGGGGCCGGGGGTGAGGGCGGGCAACGGCGTCTCCCCTCGCCCGCTCGCGGGAGAGGGGCCGGGGGTGAGGGCGGGCAACGGCGTCTCCCCTCGCCCGCTCGCGGGAGAGGGGCCGGGGGTGAGGGCGTTATGCTATCATCCCATATTATGGAACAACCTCGTCCTTCTAAACACCCAGGAAAAAATCTTCTCCCTCCGTATCGACGACGGCGCGCCGGCCTGGGGACGATCGGCGGAGATTTTTCGCGGCCAATCGCCGACGGCGGAGGTCTCCTCGGGCCAATATACGATGACCGTCTTCCGCGACCGGCTCTACGCTCGAATGGGACCGACGGTTTACAGCTCGGACGAGCGGAGTTATTTGGTCTGCCTCGACCTGAAGACCCAGGGGCGGTTGCTCTGGAAGGTCGAGCCGGAGCAGGGCTATGAGTTCGAGGGTTCGCCGCTGGTCGACCGACAAGGCGTTTACGCGGCGATGCGGCGGCCGGGGCTGAGACATCAGGCGTTCGTCGCCTGTTTGGAACCGGATAGCGGCCGGATCCGCTGGCGGCGCTTCGTCTGCGGCGCTGAATCAAACGCGCGTGCGGATAATCTGCTTACGCTCGCCGAGGACGCGATTTATTACAACACGAATCTCGGCGCCGCGGCGGCCTTGCGGACCGAGGACGGTCGGATCGAATGGTTAAGTCTTTATCCGCGAGAGTCAGATTATCTCCCCTCTCCCGCAAGCGGGAGAGGGGTCGGGGGTGAGGGCGGTCGGCAATATCTACACTCTGCCATGAATCCCTGCCTTTTCAACGGCGATCAGGTTTACGTCGCTCCGGCGGATAGTCGAAGCGTCTTCGCCTTCGACGCCGCCGATGGACGGTTGCTCTGGAAATCGGACGAGGAGGTCGAACCGGGCGTCGCGCTGCTCGGCGCGACCGAGGACCATTTAATCGCCGCCGGTGGGCGTCTCTATTGGATAAGGCTCGGCGGCGCCGAGCGTGGAAAAGTCGAGAGCGTGTGGCCCACCGAACCGGAACGCCCCGGTTACGGCCGCGGGCTGTTGGCCGGGCGGAACGTCCTCTGGCCCGCCAGCGACAAATTGTATATCTTTGACCTCCGGACCGCCCGGCCGATTGCCACCGTTGATCTCGATATGCGTCGGACCACGGGCGGCAACCTGTTGACCGCCGGGGGAAAATTGCTGATCGCCGCGGATGAGGTATTAATCGCGATTGAAACAAAGTAAGGTGCGTCCCCGACGCACCATAATCAGAATGAGGGGGTGGCAGTTATACCGCCACTCCAACGAGCAATCAAGAACATTGGTGCGTGCAAGCACGCGCCCAACGTAATGGTTGGTGATGCCATGCCGCAACAAGACGACCTGAAAGCCGTCGCCGAACTGGGCGAGGCCTACCAAGCGATAACCGAACAGCTCGCCGAGGTGATCGTCGGCCAGCGGCGGGTGATCGAGGAACTGCTGATCGCGATGTTCGCCCGGGGACATTGCCTGTTGGTCGGCGTGCCGGGGCTGGCCAAAACGCTGCTGATCCGCACGTTGGCCGAGACCCTCTCGTTGGAGTTTCGCCGCATCCAGTTCACGCCCGACCTGATGCCCTCGGACATCACCGGCACGGAGGTGATCCAGGAGGACCGCGCCTCGGGCCGCCGCGAGTTCCGCTTCCTCAAGGGGCCGATCTTCGGCAACGTGATCCTGGCCGACGAGATCAACCGCACCCCGCCCAAAACCCAGGCCGCGCTGCTCGAAGCGATGCAAGAAGGGCAAATCACCGCCGGCGGCACTCGCCACGAGTTGGCCCGGCCGTTCTTCGTGCTGGCCACGCAAAACCCCATCGAGCACGAAGGGACCTACCCGCTGCCCGAGGCCCAGTTGGACCGCTTCATGTTCAACACCTACGTCGATTACCCGAGCGAGGACGAGGAGTGCGAGATCGTCGGCCGCACCACGGCGGACGTTTCGGTCTCGATCACCCCGACTCTTTCCGGCGAAAAGATATTGGAACTACAGCGGATCGTCCGCCGCGTGCCGGCCGCCGTACACGTGGTCCGCTTCGCCGCGCGGTTGGCGAGGACGACCAGGCCGAAGGAGAGGGGCGAGGGGAGAGGGGAGAGGGGAGAGGGAAAGAAAAAAGATTTGTCGGATTTTATTAGGGATTATGTTAGTTGGGGGGCCGGCCCACGGGCGAGTCAGTATTTGATTCTCGGCGCGAAGGCGCGGGCGGTTTTGAACGGTCGCTATCATGCCACCGAGGACGATGTCCGCGCGGTGGCCCTGCCCGTGCTCCGCCACCGAATCGTCACCAACTTCAACGCCGAGGCCGAGGGGATTAAGCCGGATGATATTGTGCGACGGTTGTTGGAAAATATGTAAAGGGCGATGGGAATTATGGGAGTAACCGTTCATGGGCTGGGGGCTGGCTCATTTTTCGCCCTTGAAAGGGCGAAAAATGTGCCTGTCCCCTTCATCGCCGGGGGGGGATAGTCCCATTTTCGCGGTGAACCGCGAAAATCGGGACAGTCCCTTGTAAACGGTTACCTATGGGATTGATGGGATTTATGAGACAAATGTGAATTATATATCCCAGAGGTCCTATAAGTCCCATCAACCACCTGCGACAGCTAGCCGGTAACTAATGGCGGAATACTCCCCGCGACTACTTGATGCCGAAATGCTCGCCCGCTTGCGGCGGTTTCCGCTCCGCGCGCGGCGGGTGGTCGAGGGCTGCGTTTCGGGCCGCCATCGCAGCCCCTTCCACGGCTTCTCGGTCGAGTTCGCCGAACACCGCGACTACTCGCCCGGCGACGATCTCCGCTATCTGGATTGGAAGGCCTACGGCCGGAGCGACAAGTATTTTCTCAAACGGTTCGAGGAAGAGACCAATCTCGTTTGCCATCTGCTGCTTGATGTAAGCGGGAGCATGGACTATCGGAGCGAGTCGGCGCCGATGTCCAAGCTCGACTACGCCCGGCGTGCGGCCGCGTCGCTGGCCTACTTGGTTCTCCACCGTCAGGACGGCGTGGGCATGGTGACTTTCGACGACGAGATTCGCGCGCTGGTTCGTCCGGCCGGCAACCCCTCGCATCTGAACGATATTTTAGAGGTAATGAACGACTTGCCGCAGCGGCGAAAGACTTCGCTCGGGCCGATCTTCCACGATCTGGCCGAGCGGCTCGGGCGGCGGGGGATCGTAATTATTTTGAGCGACTTTTTCGACGACGTTGATTCGATCGTCGCCGGACTGAAACACTTTCGCCACCGTCGGCAGGAAGTCGTGTTGCTGCAAGTCCTCGATCCGGCCGAGATTGATTTTCCCTTCGACGATCCGACGCTGTTTCGCGGCTTGGAGGAGGCGGAAGACATTTCGGCCGATCCGGCCTCGATCCGCGCGGCTTATCGGGCCGAGTTGAACCGCTATCTCCGCCGCCTGCAAGCGGCCTGCCGCGCCGCGGAGATCGACTACGCGCGGCTGCGGACCGATCGTTCGTTGGAGGCGGCGCTGGCCGGGTATTTGGCTTCGCGAGTTTGATGAAATATGTTTAGCAGCCGCCGGCGCGGCGGCTAACGATCCCCACATAGGCCGCCGTGCCGGCGGCCGCTAAACGATTTATTATGCCGTATGCGGTTTGGATATTGTTCGCCCTCGGATGGACCGACCCGCCGATGCTCGGCTGGCTGGCGGCGGCGGCCGCGCCGATCCTGATCCATCTGTTTTCGCGGCGACGGCGGCGCGAAACCGGTTGGGCGGCGATGGAATTGCTCCGCGCGGCCGTGCAAAAGAGGTCGCGGAGAATGAGATTCGAGCGCTGGCTGCTGCCGGCGGTCCGCGCGATGTTGATCGCGATCGTGGCGGCGGCGGCGGCCGGGCCATACCTCGGTTCCACCTCCACGGCCTCTTCGCCGGGCCGGGGCACGCATCGCATCCTGCTCTTCGATTGCTCTTATTCAATGTCCTACAAACCCGCCGACCGCGCGAGGTTCGACTTGGCGAAGGAGCGGGCGCGGCTCATCGTCGAAGCGAGTTTTTCCGGCGACGCCTTTTCGCTGGCGGCCATGTCGCGTCGGCCGCGGACGGTGCTGAGCGCGTCGTTGGACCGCGAGGCCGCGCTCCGCGCGATCGACGATATGCGCCCCTCAGAGCAGCCGGCCGAATTGCCGCCGACCGTCGCCGTGTTGCGGCGGATAATCGACGACGCAAAGAAAAAGCATCCCTTGCTCGAACGCACCGAAATCTACGTTCTCTCCGACCTGCAACGGACGACCTGGTCGCCGGAATTGTCGCCGTCGGCCCGGGCCGAGTTTATTGACGCGGTGAAGGCGTTGGCCGAGTCGGCTTCGTTGCGGATCGTCGATGTCGGGGGGCCGGGGGCCGACAATCTGGCGGTTGTCGATCTCCGCCCCCTCGATCCGCCGGTCTTGACGCGCCGACCCGCGACGCTGAGGGTCGAATTGAAAAACTTCGGTGAAAACAAGATTGCAAAACAAAACGTCGATTTGCTGATCGACGGCCGCGCGATCGACCGCAAGAAAATCGACCTGCCGCCGGGTGAATCGGTGGAAGTCGTGTTTTCGCATGCGTTCGACGCCCCGGGCGAAAAGTCGATCGAAGTCGCGGCGATGGGCGACCGTTTGGAAATCGACAATCGGCGCTATTGCGTTTTGTCCGTTCGGGGTGAAATCAACGTGCTCTGCGTCGACGGCCGCCCGTCCGGCAAGCGGCTCGACGGGACCGCGGACTACGTGGCCCTGGCGCTTGACGTGCGCGAACCGCCGGCCGGCGACGCGAAGTTCAACGTCGAAACGGCCGACGAGAGCGCGCTTGTCGAACGCGACCTGAACGAGTTCGATTGCCTCTTTCTCTGCAACGTCGCCCGCTTCACCGACGCCGAGGTCCGGGCACTGGCGGCATATCTGCAACGCGGCGGCGGGGTGATATTCTTCCTCGGAGATCAGGTTCAAGCGGAGAATTACAATCGATTGTTATGTACGCCGGGGCAGGGCGGGGCAGGGGGGATGAAAATCTTGCCCGCTCGACTGGGACGATTGATCGAACGGCGCCGCTTCCGCCTCGATCCGCTCGGTTTCCAACACCCGATCCTAAAAACGTTTCGCGGCCGCGGGCAAAACGTGTTGACCGCCACGCCAGTTTTCAAGTATTTCAACCTCGAATTGCCCGAGGACGCGGAGACCAACGTCGTGTTGGCCGCCGCCGGCGATCCGCTGATCGTCGAACGGCCGATGGGGCAGGGCAGGGTGGTGCTCGCGGCGACGGCCGCCGAGCCGGACTTCTCTCCGCTGCCGCTCTGGCCGAGCTTCGTCCCGCTCGTCCGCGAAATGGCCGACTACTGCGCGGCCGGCCGGACCCGGCGGCAAAACATTATGGTGGGAGATCGGCTTGAAATGTTCGTCGCTCCCGCGGCCGCTGAAGCGTCGGCCAAGCTCGTCGCGCCCGACAAGCAAGTCCATCGACTCCGGCCGCAATCGCTCGGGGATCGAGCATTGTTGAGTTACGGCGATGCAATCGAAAGCGGTTTGTATCTGGTCAAGTTCGGATCGTCAACTGAAGACGAGCGGCCTTTTGCCGTCAATCTCGATACGTCCGAAAGCGATCTCGCCCGAATCGAGCCGGCGGAATTGCGGACGGAAACGTGGCCGGACGTTGGTTTTCAATATCGAACGCACCAACAAAGATTTGACGCGGCGATCGGATCGGAGCGAGCGGGGGGCGGTTTGCATGCGTTTATGCTGTGCTGCGCGTTGGGTTTGTTGTTGTCGGATACATTATTAAGTTGGAAATATGGAAGAAAATAATTGCGATGCCGCAAGCGATATTTATGCTATTCCCTGAACCCTGAACCCTGAACCCTGAACCCTGAACCCTCCCGTGACAAACCGGATCGAGACGACGTGGGAGTTGCGGTGCGACTGGCCGCTGCCGCCTTGGGCGGTTCTGCTGGCGGCCGTCGCGGCGGTGGTCTTTGTGGTGCTGCTGTATTTGAAACAGAAGGGGCGGACCTCGGCGAAATATCGAGTTTTTCTGGCGGCCGTCCGCTCGACGAGTATCGTAATCGCCCTGTTGATGCTCGGCCGGCTGACGCTCGTTGCCACGCGGGTCGCTCCGCCTTCGCTGGACGTTTTAATCGACGATTCGCTGAGCATGAACGTCGTCGATCGGATGGACGACGACAAGCCGTCGAGCCGCTGGAAGGCGTTGCAATCGCTGCTGGGCGACGGCGCCTTCGCGCGCAAGTTGGCCGAGAGCCATCGACTCCGCCCCTACTTTCTGACCGAGCTGCGTCCCGCGGCCGATCTGGTCGGAGGAATCCGCGCGACCGGTCCCACCGGACGGGAGACCCGGCTGGGTGAAGCGCTGATGGAATTGCTCGATCGTCGGCGCGAGGCTCCTGCGGCGGCGATTGTCGTCTTCAGCGATGGGATCAACACCGCCGGACCGGCGCCGGCCGAGGCGGCCCGCCGCGCCGCGACGTGCCGCGTGCCGCTCTATTTCATCGCCGCCGGCGGCGACCGCCCGGCGGCCGATCTGGAAATCGCGGACCTTGCGGCCGAAGAAGTGATCTTCCTCGGCGACGTGGTGACGTTTGAATGTCGTCTGAAGGGGATTGGATGTGAGAAAAACAACGTATCGATAGCGCTGCGGGAGAAAAACAATTCCGCGCTGTTAGCCGAGGTCCGGGCGACCGTCGGCCCCGACGACCAATCCGTGAATATCCGTATTCCATATCGCCCCGAACGGGCTGGACGGTTCGAGTACGTCGTCGAGGCCGCGCCGCTGAAAGGCGAATTGCATACGGAAAACAACCGGCTGTCGCGGATCGTCGAGGTCCGCGCGGAAAAGGTCCGCGTTCTGCTCGTTCAAGCGCATCCCAGCTACGAGTTCCGCTATCTCCGCAACCTGCTCCAGCGCGACAAGGCGTTTGAGTTGCATACGGTTCTGCAAGACGCCGACCCGCGGTACGCCGCCCAGGACGCCGCGGCGCTGGCCGAGTTTCCCTCGTCGCGCGAGGAGCTTTTCGCCTACGACGCGGTGGTCCTCGGCGACGCCGATCCCGCGCTGCTTGGCCCGGCCGCGCTGGAAAATCTGGCCGCCTTCGTCGATCGGCCGTCGAAGGGGGGCGGATTGGCGCTGATCGCCGGGCCGAAGTTCATGCCGGCGGCATACCGCGATACGCCTCTGCGTTCCTTGCTGCCGTTCAATGTTCGCGCCGTCGAACTCCCCGACCCCGACGGGGCGATTGCGCAAGGCTTCGTCGCTCGCCCCACGCCCTTGGGGCTTGCCAACCCGGGCATGCAGTTGGGCGCCGGCGTCGAGGACACGGAAAAAATCTGGAGCGAGTTGCCGCCGTTGTATTGGCTGTTGGAAGTGCCCGAACCGGACCCAGCCGCACAGGTCTTGCTCGAACACCCCGCGCGGCTCGACGCCGAAGGACGCCGCCTGCCGGTCGTCTTGTTTCAATACGCAGGGGCGGGAAAAGTGCTCTTTCTCGCCACCGACGAGACCTGGCGCTGGCGACGGGCCGACGGCGGGCGGTATTACGCGCGATTCTGGCTGCAAACCATCCGTTGGCTCTGCCGCTCGAAACTGGCCGACGCGGCAACGCCGATTTCGCTTGCGGCCGACCGATACGGTTGCGAACAGGGCAAGTCGGCCCAGGTGCGGCTCCGCTTCGCCGACGAGCGGCTCGCCCCGGCCGAGAACGAAGCGACCGTGATTGTCGAAGCCCCCGACGGAAAAACTGAACGGCTCGCCTTGCGCCGCGCGGGGGTCGAACGCGGCCTATTCGAGGGCCGGTTGCGTCTATCGCAGTCGGGCAAGTATCGCCTCTGGCCGGCGTCGCCCCAGTTGAAGGAACAGACCGCGATGTTGGAGATAATCGCGACGCCGCCCGCCGGCGAGATGGCCCGCACGCGATTGGACGCCGCCGAGATGCGCCGCGCGGCGGAGATTTCCGGCGGCCGGTATTTTCCCATCGAATTGGCCGACGAGTTGTTTCGGGCCTTGCCGCCCGGCCGCCCCGCGCCGGTCGAGGCGCTTCCGCCCCTGCCGCTTTGGAACCGTTGGCCGCTGCTGGCGTTGTTCCTCGGACTATTGATCGCCGAATGGCTGTTACGAAAACTGCGCGGAATGGTATAGAATGAAATTGCACGTTGTTGGGGTGGCAGTACAACTGCCACCCCAACAATAGGTGTAAAATGAAAGCGAGCAATCACTGACCCCCGACCCTTCTTTCATGCCCCATCCATTGCAGCGGAAGATCGATTCCTTGCGGCGCCGCCTGCGGCTGGCCGATGCGGCGAGGGGAACGTGCGTCGCCATCGCGGCCCTGTTGCTCGCCGTCGCCGCGCTGGGGTCGATCGACTTTCTGCTGCGGATCGAGGACCGGGGCGTAAGATTCATTTTCTCGTTCGCCGCGATTGGAGCGCTCGGCTGGGCGGCGTATCGCTTCCTCGCAAAAGCGTTTTTTGTTAGGCTCGAAGAGGACGACCTTGCCCGGCGGGTGGAAATGTGTTTTCCCGCGCTCCGCAACCGCCTGCTCGACGCCGTGCAATTCCTCCGCCGCGCGGAAGACGATCCGACGGCCGGCTCGCCCGCGCTTCGCCGCGCGGTGATCCAATCGGTCGAGGCCGATTCAAGGACGGCCGATTTCAACGCCGTGGTCGATGGGCGTCGTCCGCTGCGGGCCGTGGCCCTGTTGGCGGCCGTCTGCCTGTCGGCGGTCGGCTTGTTTATCGCGGCGCCTTCGATCGCGCGGACCGCCGTCGCGCGGATTGTCAATCCGCTGGACGACCGGCCGTGGCCGGGCGATTCGCGCCTCGATCCGCTCGCGCCGCGAGAAGCCGCGCCGCCGAGGATCGAAACGATCTCCATCCGCCTCGTTCCGCCGTCCTATTCCGGCCTGCCGCCGGAAGAAACGCAATGGGGCGTCCGGGCGCTGCGCGGCTCGCGAATCGAAATATCCGCCACCGCCGACCGGCCGCTTCGGGCGGCCTCGCTTTGTTTCGAGAACGGCGAGAAAACGGAAACGCCCGCGAGCGTTGCCGCCGACGGCCTGTCGTTCACCGTCGGCGTCGACGGCGAGGCGTTCGTCGTCGAGCGGTCCGGTGAGTATTGGTTCGAGTTGACGGACCGCGACGGCGTGAAAGGGGTAGGGGACCGTTGGCCGGTCGCGGCGGTCCCCGACGCTCCGCCCACGATCGAAATGCCGCAGCCGGCCGCCGACCTATCCGCGACGCCGACGGCGGCCGTGCCGATCCGAATCGCGGCCGGCGACGATCTGGCCGTCGCCCGGATCGGATTGGCGTATGAAGTGGACGGGTCGGCGGCGGAGCGTCTGCTAACGATTTCCGAGGGAAACGTCCGTCGGATGGATTATCGCTGGGACCTTTCCCCGCTCGAACTCCGCCCGGGGATGAAAGTAACCTTTCAGGCGACCGCCGCTGATACGCTGGGGCAGACCGGCCGGAGCGAGCGCCGGCGATTGGTCGTAGTCTCGGTCGACGAGTTGCTCGACCGGCTTGCGGAGCGAGTGAAACTAATCGCCTCGGAACTGGGCCGCGCGCTGGAAATGCAGCGCGCCTGCCGCGATCGCGTGGAAGCGCTGCGAGCGAGTGTCGCCGAATCGAGCCCCTTGCGGCAAACCGACGTGGACCTATTGCAGTCCGTCAGGCACGCGCAGGAAGAAGTCGAGCGGCTGCTTTCCGAGGCGGGCGAAGGTCTGCCCGTCCACGTCCGAACCCTGTTGGCCGAGTTGGAGAACAACCGGGTAGACAATCCGCTTCTGCAAAGACAAATGGGGTCGCTGCTCGACGAATTGGCGACACTCAAGCGGCAGCGGTTGTCGGCCGCCGCTCGCGCGCTGGCCGCCGCCGTGAAGTCGGCGCGGCTCGAAATGGAAGGGCAGGGGGGCGACGCCCAAATCGCCGCCGATCTGGCGGACGCGGTCGAAAATCAAAATGCCCTAATCGAACGCCTACAGTTATGGCTTGACCGGCTGACCCGTTCGGACGAGTCGGGCGGCATGGTCCTGCTGGTTGGCATATTGCTGCGCGATCAGTGGTCCAACTCCGAGCGAACAAAGACGATCGGCCGCCGCACGCTCGCTCGTCGCGTTGCCGACCTCTCGGAAAAAGACGCCGCCGAATTGGCCGCCGCCGCCGCCGAACAGCTTGCTCTCGCTCGGCGACTGGAAAACCTGTCGCGGCGGTATCGCGAACAGATGGGTGAAACGTCTCGCGCCGTCGCCGATATGTCCGCCGCCGCCGAATACATCGAAATGAATCGAATCGGGTTGGCAGTCGCCGCTCAGAAAAATATCATTGAAGAACTACGGGAAATCATCGGCCGCGCCGCCGACGGGCAATCCGAATCGACCGCCGGCAAGACAACCGTGGAAGTCGAAGGAGACAACGACGGTAAGAAAGCCGCTTCCGAGGAGATAAACGGCCGGCCGGGCGAAAAGCCGGGCAGCGCGAGCGAAGAGCTTCGCCCGCCGGAGAAAACGGATCCGGCGATTACCCGCTCCAGGATGTTGCGGCTCTGGGGCGAGTTGCCTCCGCGCGATCGAGAGGCAATGGTCCGCTCCTCGATCGAGCAATTTCCCCCAGAGTACGAGTTGCTGATCGAGGAGTATTTTCGGCGACTGGCGGCAGAGAGGGGAGAGGGGAGAGGGGAAAGGGGAGAGGGAGGTGATTATAGTGATTAGAGTTTGTTGCACGGAACTCCCCTCGCCCGCTTGCGGGAGAGGGGCCGGGGGTGAGGGCGGTCGAACGACGGAACTCCCCTCCCCCTTTGGGAGAGGGGCCGGGGGTGAGGGCGG
>JAFGLH010000107.1 GCA_016928165.1 Pirellulales bacterium
AGTCCCCTCTCCCTCCGGGAGAGGGCTAGGGTGAGGGCTTGCGGCCATAAAACGCCTTGACTTGTTTGCGCGATTTCCCCCATGCCCACACCCCCAACCCCTCTCCCCAAAGGGAGAGGGGATAAATTTGCAAAAGTCCAGTTAGAGCTACTAAATTAGCGAATCCAATTCCTTGACGTTTTGGGCGAAACGCTGCATGGCCTTCTCGATGGCGGCCGGCTTGGCCATATCGACGCCCGCCCCGCGCAGCAAGTCCAGAGGGTCTTGCGAGCAGCCGCCGCAGAGGAAGCCGAGGTAGTCTTTCAACTCTTGCTGGCCGCCGTTGGTCACGCGATCGGCCAGGGCCATCGCCGCCGACAGGCCGGTGGCGTACTTGTAGACGTAGAACGCGCGGTAAAAGTGCGGTATCCGCAGACATTCCAGGTCCAAGCCGGGGTCGAGCGTGAACTCTGGGCCGAAGTACAACTTCAGCAACCCGTGGTAAATCCCCTTGATCCGGTCGAGCGTCAGTGGTTCGTTCGACTCGACCGAGGCGTGGACGAGCTTCTCGAACTCGGCGAACATCGTCTGCCGGACGATGGTGCAGCGGATCGCGTCGATCTCGCGGTTGAGCAGATACGCCCGTTCCTCCTTGGTCTCGGCCTTGCCGAGCAAGTAGTTGCTCAACAGCGTTTCGTTGACGGTGCTGGCCACTTCGGCGACGAAGATCACATAGTCGTAATAGGCGTAAGGCTGCGTCTTGGCCGAGTAGTAGCTGTGCATCGAATGTCCGCCCTCGTGGGCGAGGGTGAACACGTCGTCGAGAACGTCGGGTTTGAAATTGATGAGTATGTAGGGATCGCCGTCGAAGGAGCCTGCCGAGAAGGCCCCGCTCTGCTTGCCGCGGTTCTCGTACCGGTCGCACCAGCGGCCCCTCAAGCCGTTTTCCAGCACTGCGCAGTAATCGCTCCCCAGCGGCTGCAAGGCGTTGATTATTACCTCGACCGCCTGGTCCCAGGTGTGACGTTTCCGCAAGTTCGTCAGGATCGGCACGTAGCAGTCGTAGTAGTGGATGTCTTTCAGGCCCATCTTTCGCCGCCGCACGTCGAAGTATTCGTAGACCGCCGGCAGGAACTTGTGGATCGTGTCGATCAGGTTGTCGTAAACCGTAACGGAGACGTTGTCGGGAAACAACGCCGAATCCAGGGCCGTGGGGTAGTTGCGGGCATTGGCATAGTACACGTCCTTCTGAACCGTGGAGTTGAGCGTGGCGGCCAGCGTGTGTTCAAGCGACTCGTACTCGGCGTAATACTTGTTGAACGACTCTTCGCGGACCTTCCGATCGGGCGAAGTCTGGAAGGCCATGAAGTTCGAGTGGGTCAGCTCGATCGTTTGCCCCTTCTCGTTTGCAACCGTGCCGAACTTCATGTCGGCGTCCTGCAACTGGCGGAAAATCCGGCTCGACGCGCCGGCCATCTCCGCTTGCATCGCCAACAGCCGCTCTTCCTTTTCGCCGAGCGTATGCGGCTTGAAGCGGACGATCCGCGTCAGCAGCAATTTGTACGGGGCCAATTCCGGGGCCTCGAGATACTCGTCCAGCTTCGACTGCGGCATGGCGAGAATCTCGGGCCGAATAAAGCTGGACGCCTGCCCCGCATGGCTGGCCGCCTGGATGAATTGCCCCATCATTTTTTGATATTCATCGTTCGTCTGGTCCTCGGCCGTCTTCAACATCGCATAGTGACCCAGCCGATCGGCCGTCCGTGAAATGTCCAGATCGTAGCGAAGACACTCGGCCAGCATCTTCGGACTTTCGGCAAGCTTCCCTTGAAACGCCGAGTAGCCCTTGAATTGTCGGGTCCATGCGGTGAACGCCTCTTCCCAAGCCGAATCGTTCGGATAAAGCCGTGAGAGATCCCAGGTGTCGGCGACGGCAACTTCGCTGCGAGCGGGTATTTTTTTCACGGGCGGAGGCTCCGGCGGGGCCGCTGCCGCGGCGGTCGGTGTGCTCATCGTTGCTCGGCCGGCGACTGTCGCCGCTGCGCCAAGGCCGGTAACTCGAAGAAAATCTCGGCGGTCCATATCATACCTCTCATTTTGATGGTTTCCTTTGGGGACGTACTCTTTTCGGGTAATTATAGCCAGTTTTCATACGCCGGTGAAGATGTGTCGTTTATGGCGATTATAGGGCGAAGGGGGATTGAACCAGGGGTGATTAGGGCATGATTCGATGTGGGTGCCGCTGCCGGCTTGCCCGGAAGTGCGGCGGAATTTTTTCGGGACATCACTGCTGGACAAACCGGCAGTGGAGCACATGAAACTACGGCTCGAATTTGCTCCGATCGCCCACTTCCACCGAAACGGTGATCGGACGCCGCTCCCGAAAAACCACCAACTCCACCTTCTTGCCGATCTCGGTCAGGCTGACCAAGTTCACCAGGTGGGCGTCGTCTTCGACCGGCATGCCTCCAAAGCTGAGGATTACGTCGCCGACTTGCAGTTTGGCGGCCTCGGCCGGCGAGCCGGACGTTATGCCCGTGACGTGCGCGCCAATCACTCGCGGAAGCCCCAACTCGGCGGCCATCGCCGGGCCGAACTTCGAGTTCAAGTTCACGCCCAGGAAGGCACGGGTCACTTTGCCCGTCTCGATCAACTGCCGGGCAACGGCCATGAACATGTTGATCGGCACGGAGAAGCCGACCCCCTCGTTGAACGTAGAGTTGCTGGCGATGGCCGTGTTGATGCCGATGATCTCGCCGCGGAGGTTCACCAGCGGGCCGCCGCTGTTGCCGCCGTTGATCGCCGCGTCGGTCTGCAAAAAGTCTTGGAGTCCGACCTCCGCGTTGCCCAGCCGCAGGTCGCGGCGGCCCTTGGCGCTGATGATGCCGAAAGTGACCGAGCGGGTCAGCCCGAAGGGATTGCCGATGGCCAGCACGAAATCGCCCACTTCCACCTTGTCGCTGTCGCCAAGTGGAGCGGCCACCAGATTGGACGCTTCCACAACCAACACGGCCACGTCGCTGTTCGCGTCGGCGAGCACTTTCTTCGGCTGTATTCGTCGCCCGCCGGCCAAGTTTATTCTGATTGCCGACGGCGAGGCATTGCGAACGACGTGGCGATTTGTAAGTACGTATTGTTTGCCTTTCCATTCGATCACCACTCCCGAGCCGGCCTCCTCGATCACCCGCTGCTGCCCATACAGAGGGCCATCCGCCGGCGGTATGTCGGCTTCGATATAAACCACCGACGGGCCGACTAGCTTGGCCACGATATTAAGCGCCGCCGATTGTGCCTCCAGAACCCGTGCGTGGCGCTGCAATTGACGGCGCAGTTCCGCCCGCTCGGCGAGACTTATCGCACCGGGACAGTCAATCGGCGGCGGATCGGGCGGCGGAGTTTGGGCGACGGCCGGCGCGGTCAGCAACAGGCCAATCGCGACAACCCAGTAAAAAGAGATGAGGGCCGGCCGCACCAGCGGCTGGCGGCACTGCTCCGAGCATGTTTCTCTTCGCTGCTGATACATTCGGCCACCTTGGGACAACGGAGGAGCCTCCCATGCCCCAATCAATGGCATCCTGCACGCAATTGAAGATCAGGAAACGTCCATTTCGATGTCGTTCAGCGACAGATCGACGTCGCCGCCGGAAGAGTCCAACAGCCGACTCCAATCGACATCGGCGGGCGAAGCGGCGCCCTGGCGCTCCGCCTCGCGCTGACACTGGATGCAATACGTGGCGTAGGGCAGAGCGTTCAACCGCGCCAAGGGGATGTTCGTACCGCAGCCTTCGCAGACGCCAAAATGGCCGTCCCGCATCCGCTCCAAGGCATACTCGATGCGGCTCAACTCGCGGCTTTCCACTTCGGCCAGTTGCGAGCTGATCTCGTCCTGGACCGAATCGAGTGCGACGTCCACCATGTCGCCGGATGATTGCGCGCGCAGCTCCTTTAAAAGGCTGAGGTCGCCGGCCAAGGCTTTGCGCAGTGCGTCGCGCCTTTTGAGGAGAATTTGGCGCAAGTTCAGGATCGCGTCTTTGCGGCTCATGATTTCACCTCTCGGTGTTCGATCCTGGCCGCGCCGAAGGTTTGCCCCCCTCCAGTTTAGCCGATTCGAACCCCTTTCTCTTGGTGCAGTATCTTGCCAATGCCAACCGTTATTTTCGCGACCGACCGCCAAAGGCTGCCGAACGCCGACAACCAAAATATACTACGCAGATCGACCAGAGGTGGATCAAAATACGCAGGATATTTCGAGGGTCGCGGTTTTGGACACCCTGTCGGAAAATGAATTTTTTTTTCCCCCCCCCCACCCTCGCTGGTAGGCTAACACGGCATCCGCCCCCATCGTCGCTATCCGATAATCGTCAAAACCGGCAAAGATATACAGCCGTTTTTCACCAATTATCTGTAACCTGGGCAATCCGTGGCCGCCGCCTTTGACCGCCCCTCTGGCGTAAGCTAAATGCCGTAGAGGATTTATAGCTCCCCCCTGGATTATCAACATGGCACTGGCAACGCTTGCCCCCGAACGTAGCTCCACATCGAACCTTCTCGGCGACGAACTGGTTCTGCGCATTTGCGGCCCCTCGCACGATAGCCGCGTTGCGCGTCTGAAATCGCGTAAATGCACGATCGGCTCGGGGCAACGATGCACCCTTAGGCTTTGCGCCCCGGGCGTGGCGCCCCTGCACTGCTTAATCGTCCGCGGCCGGGCGGCGGCGGTCGTGAGGCGTTGGGACCGCAATACTTTGCTCAACCACGGCGCTTTCACCGATGCTCCGCTCGCGGCGGGCGACCGACTGAACGTCGGACCGATAGAAATCGAGGTCGTGAGCATCGGCGCTCAACCGCGGCTTTCCAAACAGGAAGCGCCGCCGCAAGATACCGCCGACCGCGCCGAACTGGACGCGGAAAAGGAGCGTTTCGACCAACTGCGGTCGCGGTGGCAAACCGAGCGGGAAGAAACCCAACGCCAATTGGACGAACAACGTTCCTCGCTCGACGCCCGCGCAAACGAACTGGAAACGCAACTCCAAGCGCTGGACGACAAGCGCCGCCGCTGGAAAAGCGAACGAAGCGACGAGGAGAATCGGACAAAGGCCCAAATCGAGCAACTCCATTCGCGGCACGCCGAATTGGAGTCTCAACAACGCTCGTTCGACGAGTATCGAAAACAATGGCAAGCCGAGCAAAAAGAAGCCCGGCGGCAACTGGATGAACGGCGCGCGCAACTCGACGCGCAAGCGGCCGACATTGAATCGCGACGCAACGCGCTGGCCGACGAACGCCGCCGCTGGGAGGACGAGCGGAAAGACGGCGGCGCCCATGCAGCGGCCGAAGCCGAGCGCCTGCAAACGCAACGCGCCGAGCTTGAGGCCGAGCGAAACTCCCTGGAAGAACAACGAAATCAATGGCAAAACGAGCGGAAAGAGGAACATCGCGAGTTGGAAGAGCAGCGCGTTCGACTCATCGCGGAAACGGCCGAACTTGAACGGCAACGCGACGCCTTGGCCGACGAACGAAGTCAAGGCAAGAACGAGCAACAGCGGCAACCGTCGGCCGAATCGCAAGAGCCGGAGTTCCACGCGCCCGAAGATAACCCGCCGGTCGATCTGGAGGCGGTCTTCCGCCGTCTTGGCGTGGGGGCCGTCCCTCCCGCCGCGGAACCGGAAAGCACTCCCCCCGCTCCGGAAGGTTCGGCAACTTCCTCGCCGGCCGACGACTCTCGCGAAAAACCCCGCGCGTCCTTGGGTGTAAACGAACGCGAGGAAGAGTCGATCGACGATTACATGAGTCGGTTGATGGAGCGAGTGCGGGGGGCCGCGGGCGGATCGCCGATAACCGCCTTTACGCCGCCGCCCCCTGCGCCGGCCACCGACGCGTCGGTCAAGCCGATCGAACCGGCGCAGGCCGCCGCGCCCGCGGCTCAGCGGCGCGAGCCTGTGCAAGTCGCCCCCCGCGCCAAGGCGCCCGAAAAACACTTAAACTTATCGGCCATGCGCGAGCTGGCAAACCTCTCCGCCCAAACCGCGCTGAGCCGGTATGCGCGGCGGGTATTGATAAGTTCGATGTATTCAAAGCTCTTGATCGCCCTGGTGGCATTGGCCGTCGCCTTCTGTCAATTCTGGATGTGGAAAACGATGACCGGCTTGCAGATAACATTTTACTCGGCTTTGATCGCACTGCTGGTCGCCATCTACTGGGGCCTGCAATACGCCTTGCTTTCCGGCCGTTTGGCGATCAACAAGTCGGGCCACATCGAGTGGCACTCTCCCCCGGGGAATTCTAAAGTCGACAAGCGGACGGACCAGAAAAACGCCGACGATGCAACCCCGCCTCTTTCGTCCCCGAGTTAAAATCCCCGGGCGGCCTGGATGTCGGCGAAGTCGCGGAGGTGATATTCGATGCCAACGTAGTCCAGCACGCGGCAGAGCGCGCGGACAGCCACGCCCATGCCGTCCGGTCCGCTGAACCCGCCGAACTGGCCGCCTCCTTTCAGGTGCGGCTCCATGTCGAGAAACACGCCGGGAATACCCCGCCGTCGCAGTTTCTTTTCCAACGAGGGCAACAACCGGCTGAAGTCGCGGAGGATGACTTCGTGGCAGCCCTGGCCTTGGTCGGCCGGAACGAAGTGCCACATGGATTCTTCGTCCACGTGGCCCCCCTTCTTCGTCGGCGGCGACGACTTTTTTCCCTTTCTTCCGGCGGAGCCGTTTTCGGGGGCGTGGTAGTTCTTGATGTGAAACCAACCCAGCCCCTGTCGCATGGCAAGATACTGCTCGTACGTTTCGGCGGGCGAAAACCCTTGCGCCAGCACGTTGGCGGCGTCGAAGACAAGCACCATGTCCGGGTGGTTCACCTGCCGATGTATTTCCGCCAGTAGTTGGCCGGTCCGCCCGACCAGGTTGGCCTCGATCTCCAGACCGAACGTCAGATCGGCGCGGTGGCAGACCTCGGCGATCGCGCCCAGGCGATCGACGGCCTGCGAAACGTAATTCCACGGATCGTCGTCCTTGGGCGGATAGAACGAGAAACCACGGATCAGCTTCGCCTCGAAGGCGTGGGCCAACTCGCAAACCTTTGCCACGTCTTGGGCGAGGTATTTCTTGAACGGCACGTAGACGTTCTTCGTCCCGTCCTCAACGTCCAGCAGTTTCACCTTGCCGATGGGAGAGCCGATCGAAGAGACGTTCAGGCCATATTCGTCTTGCAGGAGACGGACCTTGCGGATTTCGGCCAAGCTCAGTTTCATCACGTTCTTCACCCCGCCTCCGACGTCGATGAACCGCAGACTGTAGTATTGCAATCCCAACGCGGCAAAGGCGGCGAATTGCTGTACGGCCGTCTTCTGGTTGGCGGCCTCGTCGGCAAACCCGGATAAAATCACTCGCGGCGTGTCTGACATGGCGATATTGGTGTTTGGAGATGAAAATGGAATTTTTCGTGTGGCGGCTGGGCACTCTCGCGCCATTAGAGTGACATTGTATACAAATCCATCCGAACCGAAAGCCGCCCCCCCTCTTGTAGAGGAGCTGCTCGGCCGCTACAATCGGAGTCGATCCAATTTTGCCGTAACGGCGCCTTACAGAAAGAATGGCATGACCCGCCACTACGTCAATCAGTTCAGCCACCAGGAAGCGATCGACCAAACGTTCCGCGCCGGAGAAAAACAACTCCGCACCAACCGCAACGGCAACCTGTATCTGCAAGTTGAACTCTTCGACCGCGGCGGCTCGATCACCTCTCGGCTCTGGAACGCCAACGAGGAAGTCTATCGCTCGTTCGACGATGGCGACTACGTGCATGTCAAGGGAACGGCCCAACTCTACCAGGGAGCGATGCAGATCATCGCCACGAAGCTGCACAGGATCGACCCGACCGAGGTCGATCCGGCCGATTTCGTCCCCCTGCCGGCCGTGGATGTCGATCGGCTGGCGATTCGGTTGGGGGAAATGCTCCGCGGCATGGAAGATCCCGCATTGAAAACCCTCGCCGAGTGTTTTCTGATCGACGAGGGCTTCATGGCCAAGCTGGCTCTGGCCCCGGCTGGCACGAAAAACCATCACGCCTACCACGGTGGATTGCTCGAACACGTCGTCACCGTGATGGAAGTCGTGCTGCGGGTGGCGCCTTGTTATCCGCAACTCAACCGCGATTTGCTCCTCTTCGGCGCCTTCCTCCACGATCTGGGCAAGACCGACGAACTCAGCTACAAGCACGGTCTGGGCTACAGCGATGAGGGCCAACTGATCGGCCACATGGTCATGGCCGTCGAGCTGCTTAACGAAAAGCTCGTCGAGGCCGAAAAACTCTCCGGCGAGCCGGTCCCGCCCGAAACCGTCCTGCGGCTAAAGCACATGATCCTCAGCCATCACAACGAATACGCTTTCGGCAGCCCGAAGTTGCCGATGACCGTTGAAGCCGTCGCCCTAGCGATGCTCGACAACCTCGACGCCAAGATCAACACCTTCACCGGCTTGATCGAAATCGATCCGAACACCGACAGCCCCTGGACGACTTATAATCCGAACCTCGAACGGAAATTGTACAAGGGGACAGTGGGCAAGACACGAGAGGCGGGGGGAAATAGTGATACATAGTGACTCTAACAATACTCCCCTCTCCCGCAAGCGGGAGATGGGTCGGGGGTGAGAGCGGTATGGTTTTGTTAGAGTCCCTTAACCTCTCCTGCCTCGCAAACGATATTATTCTCAGTCGTCCGCGCAGATTGCAGTTTCGCAAACACCTTCTGCATAAGAATTTGTTTTCATGCGGCACGGCAGCCCTCGGCCGTGTGATTAACACGTAATTTCTTGCACGGCCGAGGGCGGACGTGCCACATGTTGATAACGCATGCGCAAACAATCCCCCAACCGCCTGCTGGGCGTCTTTCAGCGAACGCAACAAGGCTTTGGTTTCGTTCGGCTCCGCGGTGAATCTTCTGGCGCTGAAAAAAAAGACATATACATTCCCGCCGATAAGTCGGGCGACGCCGCCACCGGCGACGTTGTGACGGTGCGGATCGACCGCAAGCGACGCGGCGGACCCGGACCGCGGGGTGAAATCGTCGAGATCGTCGAGCGTCAGACGCGCCGCTTCGTGGGCGCTTATTTCGAGACGGCCGACGCAGCCTTCGTGCGAATCGACGGGGCGCTATTCGCCCGGCCGATCTACGTCGGCGACCCCGGCGCCAAGAACGTCCGGACCGACGACAAAGTGGTCGTCGAAATGCTGCGGTTTCCTTCACCGCTACGCGACGGCGAGGGCGTGATCGTCGAAGTGCTCGGCCCGCGCGGCAAACCGGGCGTGGACACGCTCTCGATCATCCGCGAGTTCGCTTTGCCCGACGCCTTCGCCGAAGACGCGCTACGAGAAGCCCAAAAACAAGCGGAAAACTTCGACGAATCGATCGACGACCGGCTCGACCTGACCGGGGAGACGGTCGTTACGATCGACCCGGCCGACGCGCGGGATTTCGACGACGCCATCTCGCTCGAAAGATTGGAAAACGGCCACTGGCGGCTGGGGGTCCACATTGCCGACGTGGCTCATTTTGTCCGCCCCGACGGCCCGTTGGACCGCGAGGCGGCCGATCGGGCCACCAGCGTCTACCTACCCGACCGCGTGCTGCCGATGCTCCCCGAGGTGATCTCCAACGGGCTGGCCAGCCTCCAGCCGGGCAAAGTCCGCTACACAAAAACGGCAATCGTGGAGTTCACGGCCGACGGCCTGCGGGTCTCGACCAAGTTGCACTCGGCTGCCATCCGCAGCGACAAACGGCTCGCCTATGAACAGGTGGACTCTTTTTTGCGTGATCCGGTCCAATGGCGCCGCAAGCTCGGCGCGAAGGTTTGCGATCTTCTTGATCGGATGCACGAACTGGCGATGGTGTTGCGCCGTCGCCGCTTCGCCGCCGGGGCGTTGGAATTGACCATGCCCGAGATTAAAGTCGATCTCGACAAAAACGGCAAAGTGACCGGGGCGCACGTAGTGGAAAACACGGTCAGCCACCAGATAATCGAGGAGTTCATGCTGGCGGCCAACGAGGCGGTGGCCGACCTGTTGCGAGAGCGAGGCTTCCACTTTCTCCGCCGCATCCACCAGTCGCCCAGCCCGCGAAAGCTCAAGGCCCTGACCGAGTTCGTCGCCGAGTTGGGATATAAGACCGGCAGCCTGGAGAGCCGCTTCGAACTGCAAAAGCTGCTCGATCAGTCGGCCGACCGGCCCGAGCGCCACGCCGTCCATTTCGCCGTCCTCCGCTCGCTGCAAAGGGCCGTCTACAGCCCCGAGCAGGAAGGCCATTACGCACTGGCCAGCAAGTGCTACTGCCACTTCACTTCCCCGATCCGCCGCTATCCCGACCTGACCGTTCATCGGCTGGTCGATCTGCTGCTGACGAAGCGCAAGCCGCCGAGCGATTTCGATGCCCTGGTTGTGCTCGGTGAGCACTGCTCCGACCGCGAACAGCGGGCCGAGGCGGCCGAGCGGACCCTCACCAAACTCAAGCTGATCGCCTACCTGGGCGAGCGGATCGGCGAGGAAATGGAAGCGGTCGTCACCGGCGTGGAGAGCTACGGCGTCTTCGTCCAAGGCGTCGTGCTGCCGGCCGAGGGATTGGTCCGCGTGGAAACGCTCCGCGACGACCGCTACCGTTTCGACCGCGCCTCCCACACGCTGTGTGGCTATCGCGCGGGAAACTGTTTCCGGCTCGGCGACCTGGTGCGGGTGGCCGTCGCCGGGGTCGATCCCGCGCGACGCGAGATCGACTTCCGAGTGGTCGATCATGCGAAACGGTCCCAGCCAAAGGGCAAAAGGAAAGTCCGAACGGAGCGAAAAAATCGCAGAAAAAGCCGTTAAATGGGACCCGCGAGCCACATTTTCACGCCCCTTGGTGCAACCACCGCCGAGTGTTAAAATGGTCGCTTCTCCCGCCGTTTTATCGGAGATGGCGAAGAAAGGTTTGCTGCGGATTTTTTTCAGGCGGAGATCGGCTATGGGCGCAACGCCATTAAAAACCCCCTTATACGATTGGCACGTTTCCCACAGCGGACGGATGGTGGACTTCGCCGGTTGGATCATGCCCGTCCAATTCACCTCCATTATCGATGAACATAACGCCGTCCGCGCGGCGGTAGGTCTAGCCGACATCTCGCACATGGGCCGGCTGCGGTTCGAGGGGCCGGGCGCGGGCGTCTTTCTCGCCGAGTTGCTCACCCGCCGGGTGGCCGACATGGAATTGGGCCAAATCCGCTACTCGCTAGTGACAAACGACGAAGGGGGAATACTCGACGACGTGTTGGTCGGCCAATACCACAACTCGCACGGCCAGCCGTTTTTCATGGTGGTCGTCAACGCCGGCAACCGAGCGAAAATCGTTGATTGGATCGCCGACCACTTGCCGAAACAGCGGGCCGAACGACCCGGAGAGGAAATCATCTGGAACGACGTCAGCCGGCTGTGGGCGATGATCGCCATTCAAGGCCCTCGCTCTGTCGAACTGCTTCAACCGCTGGTCGACGCGGACCTGAAGTCGATGAAGTACTATCGCGGCGCGCAGGTCGGCATCCTACACCCGGCGGCAAAACGCCAGGGAGGAATCATCAGCCGCACCGGCTACACCGGCGAGGACGGCTTCGAACTGAGCCTCGGCGCCGGCATCGCCCAAGGCGTGTGGGAGGTATTGATGGAGTTGGGAAAACCGCTCGGCGTGGTCCCCGCCGGACTCGGCGCCCGCGACACGTTGCGGCTGGAGGCCGGAATGCCGCTCTACGGCCACGAACTCTCCGAAGAGATCAATCCGTTTCAGGCGGGTTTGGGCTTCGCCTGCCACCTAGAGGGATACGACTTCCCCGGCCGCAACGCCTTGCTGAAAATAAAGAACAGCCCGCTCGACAAGGTTCGCATCGGCTTGGAGATTCCCGCCGGACGCCGCTCGCCCCGGCAGGGTTGCCCCATCATCGCCGGTGGTAAGCCGGTCGGAGAAGTGACCAGCGGCACCCATTCGCCCACGCTCGGCCGACCGATCGCCATGGGCTACGTCCCGCCAGAACACGCCCAAACGGGCACCAAACTCCAAATCGACATCCGCGGCCGGATGGAAGACGCCGAGGTCGTCGAACTGCCGTTTTACGGCCGCAACAAAAAGAAGAAATAGACAAAAACACGTCGGGGCGGCGGTTAAACCGCCATCCCAACAAGCCGCCGCGACCGATGGTCGCGCCCCAGCAAGAAAGGACAATCGCAGCCATGCCGCAGGATTTGCTCTACAGCAAGACCCACGAATGGGTCCGACTCTCGGACGACAAACAAACCGCCGCCGTGGGCCTGACCGCATACGCCTTGGAATTGCTCACCGACCTAGTCCACGTCGAGTTGCCCGAGGTGGGCCGAAAACTAAAGGCCGAGGAGCCGTTCGGCGAAATTGAATCGGTCAAGGCCGTCAGCGACCTCTACAGCCCAGTCGACGGTGAAGTCGTGGAGGTCAACCAGACGCTGGCCGACAACCTCGAAAAGCTCGCCGACGATCCTTACGGAAACGGCTGGTTCATCAAGGTCAAACTCGCCGATCAATCCGCCCTGACGAATCTGCTCGACGAAGCGGCGTATATAAAACAGTGCGAAGAAGAACATTAGGAACTTGTAGCGAGATTAAATATTTTAGCCCCCTCTCCCAAACGGAAAGGGGAAATTGTTTTCGTCATTTCCAATAATCGCCATGCCGTATTTTCCCAACACCGAGTCCGACCGCCGGGCGATGCTCGAAGCAATCGGCGCCGCATCGACGGACGATCTGTTTTCGATGGTCCCGGCCGAGTTGCGGACGGGACGCCCCTTGTGCGTGAAGCCAGGACTGGGCGAGTTGGAGCTGACTGCCCACATGGCCGATCTGGCGGGAAAGAACACCCACGCCGGCCAGGCCGTCTGCTTTATCGGCGGCGGCTGCTACGACCATTTCATTCCCGCGGTGGTCGACGCGGTTTCTTCCCGCGGCGAGTTCTACACCGCCTACACGCCCTATCAAGCCGAGGCCAGCCAGGGTAGCTTGCAGGCGCTGTTCGAGTACCAGACGCTCGTCTGCCAGTTGACGGGCATGGACGTCTCCAATGCCAGCCTCTACGACGGCGGCAGCGCGGCCGTCGAGGCCGTGCTGATGGCCATGCACGCCACCGGCCGCAATCGAATCGTCACCGCCCGAAGCGTTCACCCCGAATACAGAGCAATTCTGGACACGTATCTGGCAAACCTGGGCGTGGAGTTGGTCGTTCTCGACGCGCCGGAGGGGACCGTGTCTGTTGCCGAACTGGCCGCGGCGGTAAACGACCAAACGGCCTGCGCGCTGATCCAGCACCCCAACTTCTTCGGCTGCCTGGAAGAGGTCGATCGAGCGACGGAAATCGCCCACCGCGCCGGCGCGCTGATGATCGTTTCGGTCGATCCGATCAGTCTGGGTGTTCTCAGGCGGCCCGGCGAGTACGGGGCCGACATCGTCGTCGGCGAAGGGCAATCGCTCGGCAATCCGATGGCCTTCGGCGGGCCGTATCTGGGGCTGATGGCCTGCCGTGAAAAATTTCTCCGCCGCATGCCCGGCCGCCTGGTCGGACAGACGACCGACCGCCGCGGCAACCGCTGCTGGGTGCTCACCCTACAAACCCGCGAACAGCACATCCGCCGCGAAAAGGCGACCAGCAACATCTGCACTAACCAGGGATTATGCGCTTTGCGGGCAACGCTTTATCTATCCCTAATGGGGCCGTTGGGAATGAAACAAGTGGCCGAGCTATGCCTGCAAAAGGCCCGCTACGCCGCCGAAAAACTCCCCCTCGCCTTCGACCGCCCGGCCTTCAAGGAGTTTGTCGTCCGCGTCAATGGCCGACCGGTCGAACAATTGGTCGAGCAGGCCCGGGCGGAGAATATATTCGCGGGCATTCCCTTGGGCCGCTGGTATCCCGAATTGTCCGATTGCCTGCTGGTGGCCGTGACGGAAAAACGCACGAGGGAAGAGATCGATCGGTTGGCGGCGGTTTGTAAAGGCGCACCAAGCACTTTGCGATTTTAGGCGGCGGCGCAAGCCGGTCAGGCGATGGGGGCGGTTCCGCCACAAATGTCTTGCGCGCCGCGCAAAATGTAAGAATGTGTTTTGAAAATCTCCCCTCTCCCTTTGGGAGAGGGGCCGGGGGTGAGGGCTGCTTGGATTGCATCGTCAACTTCCGATGTTTTTC
>JAFGLH010000108.1 GCA_016928165.1 Pirellulales bacterium
GCGACGGCGCGTCGGGCAAGACGACCCCCATGTGCAATATCCGGACCCGCTCCGCGACGGCGCCCTTTTCCGCCAGCATCCGTTGCGTGACGCGGGAGATGCAACGCACGAACGCGGCCGTCGCCGCCTTCGGCCCGAGCAGGTTTTCCTCGACGATTCCGCCGCGATGCGCCGTGAAGCTCCAGGGAATACCCGACCAATGGCCGGCGATCATCGCCATGGTGGATGTCGTCGTGGCCCAGTGCGCGTGGATGTGATCGGCGCGCCATCGCCCCGCAAGGACGCCGAGCCATATACCCTTGGGAAGAACGAGCAGATTTTTGAGCAAGTTTTTTCCGGGAGGATACAATTGCAGTAAGCTTAGTATTTGGACGAAACGGCGCGGGCGCCGTAGCGCCTGACAGGCCGCGCAGGCGATCACTCGCGGCGACCACAAACGCCGCCGCACGGCCAACGGAGCCAGGGCTTGGGCGTCAAGGTGGACCACCCTTCCGGCCGGCGACCGCGGCACGATCAACAGCGCGACGCCTTGCCGCCGCAGTTCGTCTGCCTCCGCGATGAGAAATTCCTCTCCGCCGCCGAAGGGCATCGCGGCCGTGACGTACAACAATTTCGTCATTGTTCTCTTGCCAAGCAAGGCGACGGCCTTCGACCGGCGCTAAAGAGCGTCTCGATCACGCAGCTTGTCTTTGATTTTTCTCAACGTGTACCGCGTCCTGTTGAAGAGGCGATTGGCCCCGCAAAACATTTTGCCGTACTTCTCGAATTCCGGTTCGCCCGTAAGCCGGTGCATTGCGTCCAGTAGCGCGATATGCAGGTCGTGGTAAAAGGGCGAACTGACGCGCCCCATGTTGTCATAGCAAGACCAACCGTTGCCGAGGCAGTATTGAGGCAATGCCCGCTTCATGGTGCCGAGCGTCGCCTGCAAATGGGCCTGCACGCCGTCGTCCGCGACGAGTTGCAAATAGTCGATGAGTCCGAAGACGGCGAATATCCATCCGTTTAGAACGATGTTGTGGTCCTTGCGGCAGAATTCCAAGAGGTAGAGATCTTCGCCCTGGTGGAGAGACGTTCCATGACGTTGAGCGGGTAGGAGCATGTTCGCCACGATTCGGTCGCTCAGTCCGTGCAAGCTGGAACGGAGGGATTCGTCGACCAACTCGTAACGGATGGCCCGGGTAGCGAAAGAAATCGCCAGCCCCTGGGTCATCGCGCTGTTGTTGGTGTAATACTCGAAGGCGGGACTTGTGATTCGGCAATGGTTGTCGTAGTATCCTTCCGGCAATATCGCGCGGACCATCCATTCGGCCACGCGGTGGACGCCATCGAGCCGCGAGGCGTCGTCTTGCAGGAAATAGCAGTCCAAGTTGCCTAGCCCGTGCAGCAGGACCATCGTCGGCAATATCACGTCTCGTCCCGTGGCGGCCAGATGCAAAGCGGGCACGCCGTCTATATACGGCCCGTCCCATCGCGCTTTGTGTCGAAGATCGTTGTAATAGCAACGCGGGTCGGTAAAATACGCGCCTAGCCCCTGCTTCATGTGGAAATAGTCTTTGCCCAGCAAGTATCGGCCGAAGGAATTCGCCAGGATAAAAAGTTCGCCGATATTCCGCACGACTTTACTTTCCGGAGGATGGCGGAAAGACAATGGTTTCAATTCTTTTTGGGCAAAGACGTTCGCAAGCCTTGCAGATTCTCCAGCGGCTGGGGGGGAGTGGCCAGCCAACCGAGCAAAAGTCTCTCGGCGGACCGTTGGATGCGGTCCCCCGCTCCCCACAAGTGCGGAAACCGCTTGCCGAAGTAGGGAATCTTGCCCAGCAGCCAATAACTCCACGCGCTGAGAAACATGGCGCGGAGCCAGAAAGGGTTCCCCCGGCGCCGACAAGCGCGGCGGACAATCTCCCTCCTCATTCTTCGCACGTGGCTCAGTTGGTTCGCTCGCCGAAACGATATATTTTCGCCGTGAAGGCGGTATTCCGACAATGCCTCGCCGATGTGTTTCATGCTGCAACGCTCCGACATGCGGACCCACATGTCCCAGTCGTCCGAGCCTGTAACGCTTCCGTCAAAAAGACCGATCGCGTCCAGGCAACTCCTGCGATGCATGACCGTAATGCGAGACACGCAACAGTATTGGAGCAGGAAGAACGGATCCACCGCTCGATATTTTTTCACGTAGCCGTCGCCGTTGGGTTGCGTGACGCGCATGTCGGTGTAGACAACGTCGATCTCGGGGTGCTCGTCGAGGTAGGTCGCCTGCACTTCCAATTTCGTGGGCGACATAATGTCGTCGGCGTCGAAGTATGCCAAATATTTTCCCTTTGACATGCCAATTGCGCGATTGAGCGCATAGGCTTGCCCCTGATGCCGCTGCACGGTCCATCGCACGCGATCGCCATAGCCTTTCAGAATATCGACGGTTTCGTCCGTGGAGCCGTCGTCGACGACGATTACCTCGAAATTCCGGTAGGTTTGGTTGAAAATCGACTCCATGGTCTCCCGAAAATGCTTCGCCGCGTTGTAGGCGGGTATGATAACGCTTACCTGAGGCATCAGTAGCGACCTCGCGCGCTGAATTGGTCCACGAGTTGAGAATAGAGATTTTCCATTTGTTTCATCACGACGTAAACGTTTACGTGCTCCTCGACGTAAAGTCGATTCCGCCGGCCGGCTCGGCGACGCTCCTCGTCGTGGTTCAAAAGGCGAAGGACCTTCTCGGCAATGGCGGCGGGACTCTTGGCGGGAACTATATATCCGCCGTCGCCGATCCGCTGCGAAATGTCGCCGGCGTCGGTGCTGATTACCGGGAGTCCGCACGCCATTGCTTCCGCCGTGCTCGCCGGAATGCCGCTGTCTGAAAGCGAGGTTGAGACGTATACGTCGGCGGCTTGCAGACAAACTGCCATCTCCTCTTCGTTGACGTACCCGGGAAAGATAAACGACCGTTCGATGCCCAACGACCGCGCGAGTTCCCGCAGCGCCTCCGCAACCACGCCGTCGCCGACGAGCAAAAACTTCGTGTCCGGCGCCTCCCGGAGAACAATCGCCGCGCTCCGAATCATCGTTTCCAAGTCGTGAATCGGATGGAACGTTCGCGTGCTGACAACCACTTTTCCCCCGATCAATCCATGCCGCTCCATGAATTCGCGCGGCGGTTTGCCGGGCGCGTACTTTCTCACGTCGACCCCGAGGGGCATAATCGCAATTTTTCGCGCGTCGACGCCGAGACGAAGCAAGACTTTCCTGGTGTCTTCTCCTTCGCCGTGAACGAGATCGGCGCGCCGGAGAGTGCGTATCGTAAAAAAACGGTCGAGCGCCCGTTGATGAATATCTACGAGTACGTCGCTTCCGGTGGGAGTCACCATATATGGATGAAAACCCGAGAACATTGCCATCCAGGCATAGGATCCCGCGGTTTGGGCATGGACCAGATCGGGTTGAATTTGCTTGATCAAACGACGAACCATGCCCCGCAGCCGCCAGAGATTAACCGCCCTTGCCAATACCCCGGAATCGGCGAAGGGCTTCTTCAATTGGTGGACTATCGCCGGTTCGTAGCCGTCGAGCATGACGGTGTTCCAGGTAACGACGTGTACTTCATGTCCGAGAGCAACAAAAGACCTGCTCCAGCGAAGGAGATGCTCCGCAATGGCGTTGCCTAAAAAAATGATTTTCATTGCAATTCCTGGCGGAAGCGTTCGCGAGCCGGGACTCGCTCATTTTTCGGCCTTTTCGAAGCTGAAAGAGGCGGTTGTCCTCTTCGCCGGCAAGCGGGAAGATCTCCCGCTAACAGCCGCGCTCCCGGCGGCGCGGCGAACGCGACGGCGCATTGTCGATTATTTCGATTTCGATGACGCACCAGCGGTTAGCGTTGTTGCGCCTGCGGCAAGCATATAGGCGAAAAACGTCCAATGAAGTTTGGCGGGTAATCCGCCGGTAACCATGTCGCCAATCCATAGAGCGAGAAAAATCGCCAGCGGCAAAACATTTTCTTCTCCCTTGCGGGCAAGCCAAGCCAGCCAGAAAACCACGGCCAGGCCGCAGAAATACGGAATGGAGCCTATCAACCCTGTTTGGGTTAGCATCGCAAGCACTGTATTGTGCGTCGCGCGTTCCGGCCCGGCGCGATAATACAGACGATCCGCAAGCGTGGTTTTTGCGGCCGGGCCCCAACCGATCAGAGGTTTTTCCTTGATCATCTCGAACGACTCGCGAAATATTTTATCGCGGCCGGCAGTCACCCCGGTTTCCCATGATTCCCGCCATCTTTCCCGCAAGACATCGGTGTGCAAAAAGATATATGCGGCCGCAATCGCGATTGCGGCCATCAGCACGATATTGCGCAGCATCACCCAAATCGTCCCTTGCCGAAACGTGAACATGGCCAGACCAACCGCCAGCGCGAGCGTCTGACCGCGCGATCCCGATCGCGCGACGTCGATTATCATGGCCAGCGCCAAGAGCCATACAAGAGGCAAGTATTTTGTGATCTTTTCTCTGCGGACGTGTCCCAGTCCGATTGCGGCCAGCGCGCCGATCCCGAGCATCTTTGCGTATAGGTTTGGGTTTCTCCCCAACCCCATCATGCGTTCCTGATAAATGGAACTATAGACGTCTTCATTCAATCCCAGATATGTCATCACGGCTGCCGTGCCGCAGGAAACCGCGAACGCCAGCAGCGCGCCGCGAGGGACATCCTTGATCAGAAACAGGTTGTAGGAAATGAAAAATAGCATAATCAGTTGAAATTGCTGGAATACCACCATGAAATTCGTCAGGTCGTATCGAAGCATCGAAAACATGAATATGCCGAAAAACGCCGCAAAAAGCCACCATACCGGCGGCAGACGCCAAGGCCAGAGTCTTATGTCCGCCAAAAAACACAACGTCAACAACACGCCGGCAATCCGCGCGAGCGACAGATTGCCCTGTAAAAACTCGGGCAGCCAGGTGGGAACGATCGCTTCGTACGGCAACACGAACATCCAGGCATAAAATACCCACCGTGTTACTCGTCCGATCGCCTCTCTCCCCGCCATCTCGGGAGATTGGCCGCCGTTGTCCGGAAGGGATATCGTATGAATTGAGGGTGATTTCATGCTTGCATCACATTGCTTGTTGAAGCATTTGGTCGAAGCGTTGAATCAGATTCGGCCAGGAATATATTTCCGGATGGCGGCTTTCTGGAACCATACCCCGCATCAAGTCCGCAAAAAAGGCCGCAATCTCATCGACCTGCGAACCGCCGAACACGGCCCCGTTGCCCGTGGCCTCGACCACCTCATGCACATCCGATCCGGGTGGAGCAACTACTAATGTCGGCGTGCCGAGACCGATGGGTTCGAATATCTTGCCCGTAACGATGCCTCGGTCGGCAAGGTCGCCGGAGTCGAAGACCGATACCACCACGGTTGCGGCGCCCGCTCCGCGTATGGCGGCAAGGCATTGGCGGCGGGGCACCTTGCCATGCAGTACCACATGGTCCTCCACGCCGCAGGCGGCGGCGGCTTCGCGAACGTGGCTTTCCGTGGTCCCATAATAATGAAACCGCCAAGGCCGTGCCGGTCCCAGTTCCGTTAATCGCCGCAATGCTTGCATCAGCGGCCGGGCGCTCCTTTTCGGCGGCAGAAATTGTCCGGCGTATACAATCGCAAAATGATCGAAGCCGGCCGCCTTGACATTCTCGAAATCGGCCGGATCGAAGCCGTTTGGAATAACGTGTATTTTCCCGCCTAAACCGCTCATTTCTCCGAGACACTGTTTCATCGACGGGGACACCACCGAAACCGCGGCGCATTCTTCCAGCAGTTGCCGTTCGATTCGCCGGCAATGACCCCGTCGCGCCCTGCTAACATGCGGGTTATCCGTCCAGAGGTCCCGATAGTCCAGGACGAAAGGGCATTGCAGGCGCCGACCCAGACGTTGCGCGACGCGAAATGAACCGAACGGACTTCCCGTGGCTAGTATTATATCAATGTCGCCGGGCTGCAATTTTGCACAGGCCCGCTCCGCTTCCCCGTACCAGCCGATCATTTCATCAACGTGCAATTTTTTGGAAATCCATCGAGGAACGCCTTCCATAAACCAGCGTACGCCGCGCCGATAGGAACGTTTCACGTGTCCCGAAGACAACCACCGCCAGCGGTGGCCCGTATGGATTGTCCGCACTCCCCAACTGCGGATTTCTTCGTCGGCTTGTTCCATGTCGTCCGGCGATTGCCATAGACGGGGGTCCGGCGTAACCACAGCAACATCCCAACCGAGCATGCCGAGATGTTTTGCAACGTTGGCGGCGCGGACGCTGGAAACGGCCTGTAAAGGCGGGAACGAAAATGCCAAAAACAGCAATTTTTTTCTCTCTGACATCACCGCCTAATCGCGATTGATGGTTTCTCTTCTAAGTGTTCCCGAAATGGCCGGCAATCCGTTCGGCGGCGTGTCCGTCGCCGTATAAAACGGGATGCGGCCGACCGCCAACCGCAGGCGATTCATCGATGGCAAGAAGGATTTTGCGGTCTTCGGCCCCGACCAGCCGGTTCCAGCCCGCCTCGACCGTCTCTATCCATTCTGTTTCGTCCCGCAGCGTAATGCAAGGAACGCCCAAATAATAAGCCTCTTTCTGGATGCCGCCGGAGTCGGTCAAAACGGCCGCCGCGTTTTGCTGCAATTGCAGCATGTCCAGGTAGCCCAACGGTTCGATTATTCTCAACGATCCACTTGTATTCTCTGTAAGGGATGTGAGGCCGTGCCGTTCGATGGCGGCCCTCGTGCGGGGATGCAGCGGCAGCACGACCGGCCGTGAAGCCGCCGACAGTCCCTGTAATATGCCCGTCAGCCGTTCGGCGTCGTCGGTGTTCGCGGCCCGATGCACCGTCGCGGCGAAGTACTCGCCGGGGTTCAAGCCCAGCCGGGCCAGCGCCTCCGACCGTTCGCGGGCCAAGGGAGCGAACAGCCGCACGCCGTCGGCCATGATGTCGCCCACCTCGTGCACGCCCTCGGTGACGCCCTCGGCCGCTAATTGTCTGACGGAGACTTGCGACGGGGCGAACAGCCATGTCGAGAGATGATCGGCCACAACGCGGTTGATTTCCTCGGGCATGCGGCGGTCGAAGCTCCGCAATCCCGCCTCGACGTGCGCCACCGGCACGTGCAGTTTGGCGGCGGCCAGCGCGCCGGCCAGCGTCGAATTGGTGTCGCCGTAGATTATCGCCGCGTCCGGTTTAACGTCCAGAAGCACCCGTTCGATCCGCTCCAGCATGGCGGCCGTCTGCGCGGCGTGCGAACCGGACCCGACGCCCAGGTGCCGGTCGGGCGACGGGATGTTCAGTTCCCGAAAGAAAACATCAGACATGTTGTCGTCGTAGTGCTGGCCCGTGTGGACGAGGTATTCTTCATGTCGCTTTCGCAACTCCGCGCTCAAAGGGGCCGCCTTGATGAACTGCGGCCTGGCGCCGACGATTGTTACAAACCGCATTGGTCCTTTTCCAGCAGGCTCCCCAAGTAGTCGAGAACTCTAACATACAATTGCTTGTGGAAACTCTTGTCGTCGGAGGCCAGCACGGTGTTGTGCCAAAGGCAAACAAACTCGCCCCGGTGTCGGTATGTCTCGTCGATCAACTTTCGGACCTGCTCGAATGCTTCCTCCTCGCCGAGATTCATGTAGTTGGGCCGGTCGAGCGTGCAGTCCATGACAGTCAAGGGATGTTCTTCGATATCCAACGGGCGGCGGTGAACGGGATCGAAAAGCCGTACCGGCCGACAGACGCCCAGGCGGAAGCCGGACAGTTCGGCGTATCCGAGCGTGGCGTCCCAACGGATGCCGGCCTCGGCGATCGTTTGTCCGTGTTCCGGTTCGCGCCAGGCGAGGAAATGGTGGCGGTTTTTTTCGATCTTCCCGCCCGAGACTATTTCTAGTTCCTCTCGTTCGGCGGCGAGCTGCGAGGGATTTGCGCCGGCCTCATAGCTGGCGTGCAAGCCGATCTCCGCGCCGGATTCCATCACCTCGCGCAGCCGGCTCCGCGGATGCTTGTCGCGAATCGAATAATAACCATCGTATTGCGAACGTCCGCCGGCCATGAAGAAGAAGACCGAGCGGCATCGTTCCGGCGGGAACCGATCGGTCAAGCGCCGGTCCAAAGCGATTACCTCATCGAGGTTGTCTTGCGGATGTCTTTTCAGTCCGAGCGCCGTCGCGGCGTTGCCGAGGGCGTCGTTGATCGCGTGCCGTCCGAGCAATCCGCCGGCGACCGCCCGCGCCGCACTTATCGCCCCCCGCCGA
>JAFGLH010000109.1 GCA_016928165.1 Pirellulales bacterium
GAGGGGCGGGGGGTGGGCGTCTACAAACCGGCGGCCAGCGGCTGCCGGCGAGTGGATGGGACGTTGGTCTCGGACGACGCCGTCGATCTGTGGAACGCGGCCGGCCGGCCCGGGAAACTGGAAAAGGTCTGCCCGCAACGCTTCGAAGCCCCGCTGGCCCCGCACTTGGCCGCCCGGACGGATGGGCGCCAACTCGACTCCGAGCTGCTCCGCCGAGGTCTCGATTATTGGACTCAACGCAGCGAGATCGTTCTCGTCGAAGGGGCCGGCGGATTGATGTCGCCGCTGGGCGAAGAGGAGTACGTCGCCGATCTGGCCGGCGAGTTCGGCTTTCCCCTGCTGGTGGTCGCGCCGAACGTGCTGGGAACGATCAATCAGACGATTCAAACCGTAATAGCGGCGGGCGCGTTTTGTGCGTGGAATAAGGAGGCAGACCCCAGTTGCCGGAACGGCCCGGAGGCAGACGCCGACGCGCGGCGTTGGTCGGCGCGCAAGTGGGGACCGTCCCCTTATTCGCGCGGCGAACTTGCCATAGCCGGCATAGTGTTGAACCACCCGGCGCCCCCTTCGACCGCCGACGCAAGCGTTTCCACCAACCGCCGGGAGTTGGAAACGCGTTGTCTCCGGCCGGTCCTTGGCGAAGTCGCCTGGGGCGCCGAGCGGCTTGACCCTCCAGTGAACTGGTTTGACTTGGCGGGGTAATCCATCGCCCCCCTGCTACATACCCCCCACCCAGCGGGTTTTGTTGTTTGCATACCTCATTCTTTTAATTAGAATGGAGAGATTAGACATTGAGCGGCCGCACAATGGTAATTGCACGGGCGCGTGTACAGCCGTATGCCGGCCGACGCGGCTTGTGTGTCGGAAACGGTCTTTTCCAAGCGTTGAAAATCTGTTGGCGTTCATCACCATTGTTTGGGTTGCCGTCAAATAGAAACATCAAGGAGAGCGGTAAATGCGCGAAGCATCCACATTGGGGGCCAAACAATCCAAATCCCAGGGGCAATCCGCGGCCTCGGCCTTGCAGTCGGCGATCGAGCGCAAGACGGCGAAGATTGGCGTGATCGGGCTGGGCTACGTCGGCCTGCCGCTGATTCGCACGTTTATCGCCGCCGGCTTCGATAACCTCGGCTTCGACGTTGACCAATCGAAGGTCGAAAGCCTCCAAGCCGGGAGGAGCTACATCGAGCACATATCCTCGGAGTGGATCGGGCAGTGCGTGGCCGACGGCAAATTAACGCCCACGGCCGACATGGAGCGGCTTGCCGAGGCGGACGTGCTGCTGATCTGCGTGCCCACGCCGTTGAGCAAGAGCCGCGATCCGGACCTGGTTTACGTGGAGGCGACGGCCCGCCAGATCGCCGCCCGGCTTAGACCCGGCCAACTGGTGGTCTTGGAAAGCACCACGTATCCGGGAACGACGCGCGAGGTGGTGTTGCCGATCCTCCAGCAAAACGGACTTCTATTGGGCAAAGACTTCTTCCTGGCCTACAGCCCCGAGCGCGAAGACCCCGGCAATCCGGACTTCTCGGCCGGCAACATTCCTAAAGTCGTCGGCGGCATCGACCGGACCAGCCGCGATCTGGCCGTCGAACTCTATCGGCAGGGCATGCCTGAGGTGATCGCCGTCGATAGTTGCGAAATCGCCGAAGCCTGCAAGATTCTCGAAAACACGTATCGCGCGGTGAACATCGCCTTGGTCAACGAGTTGAAAATTTTGTTCGACCGGATCGGACTGGACGTTTGGGAGGTGATCGATGCGGCCAAGACCAAGCCCTTCGGTTTTCAGGCGTTTTATCCGGGTCCGGGGCTTGGAGGGCACTGCATACCCATAGACCCGTTTTATTTGACATGGCTGGCCCGCTGCCGGGGCATGACTACCCGCTTCATCGAATTGGCCGGCGAAATCAACACGAGCATGCCCCGGTACGTAATCGACCGCTTGACCGAAGCGCTCAACTCGCGCGGCAAGGCGGTGCGGGGAAGCAAGGTCTGCGTGTTGGGCGTGGCCTACAAGAAGGACGTCGACGACGCGCGGGAAAGCCCCGCTTTCGTGCTGATCGAATTGCTGCGCAAGCTCGGCGCCGAGGTCTCCTACAACGACCCGCACATTCCCAGTTTGCCGCGCACCCGCCACTTCAGCATCCCCCTGGAAAGCTCGCCGCTTAGCGAGGAGTTCCTTGCCGGCCGCGATTGCGTGCTGATCGTGACGGACCATTCCGCTTACGACTACGATTTCATCGTGCGGCACGCGCCGCTGGTCGTCGACTCGCGAAACGCCACCAAAAACGTCGCCGAGGGCCGAGAAAAAATATGCAAGGCGTAATTCGAGCAATCTCGATCGTATACCTGATTTTTCTGACGCTGTTGTTGTTGTCGGCGGAGCCGCAGCAGTTGCTGCGCGTCGACTGGCGGCCGCTGCGATGGCTGGACCCGTGGGCGCACCTGCTGAGCTTCCTGATGCTGGCCGCGCTCGCGCTCAGCGTTCGTTGGCCGGTGCCGCGTTGGG
This sequence comes from Pirellulales bacterium, assembly GCA_016928165.1. GTDB lineage: Bacteria > Planctomycetota > Planctomycetia > Pirellulales > Thermoguttaceae > JAHIKV01. The sequence goes on from JAFGLH010000109.1 coordinate 2,510, forward strand.
GAGTGGTTTTGACGCTGGTTTTTTATGCGGGAACAACGGAAATCGCGCAAGGTTTCGTTCGCGGCCGGGCAAGGGAATGGACCGACTGGCTCATGGACCTCGCGGGCCTGGCCGTGGGGACGGCAGTCTGCTGGAGCGCCGCTCTGCTGACCGCCGCCGTGGCGAAGGCCAATAGTCGCCGCCGTCCGCCGGCCGCTTTAGATCAATGGGAAGTAATGCGAAAAATTTCGTCGCGTCCCGCCGCCGAACAGTCGTGGTGGGGATGATCCGATTCGAGGTGCCTTTATGAGAACGCTGAATATCCGCTTCGCCCTTATCTTGTTGGTGGCCTCGGTCGTGTTGGGGGTTGGCACTTACTTCCTGCACGGCTATCAAATCACGGAAAATGCGTCCATGTTCCTGTCGCAGGCCGACCGCTTGGAACAGCAGGCCGAGGAAGCGGCCGCAAAAGGAAACATCAAGGCCGAGCAAGAAGCCCTCAAAGACGCGACCAGGGCCTTGGGATGGTACGTACGTTTGATGCCCAACGTGGTCGAGGTCCGCGAAAGACTGGGTATGATGCTCGCCGATCGGGCCATGGACGAGAACGCCGACAATAGAAGCCTCCTTTTCCGACAAGCGTTTGGACTGCTGGAAGACACGGTGGCCATGGACCCGAAGCGGACCGATGCCCGCAGGCAACTGGTGAAAATGGCGATGATGATTCCCCGCTATCAAGACGCCAAGGAACACCTGCAAGGTTTTTTGCTGAAGGATTCTCCCAACGATCCGGAACTGCTGGAGCAGCTCGGCCAGTGCCAAATGCGGATGGGCGACGCCGACGCCGCATTGAAGTCATTTCGCAAGGCCATCGAGCACGGTCCCGATCAGGTCGCAGCCTACATGGCTCTGGCGAGCCTGCTGCGGTCGCGATTCTCTCAGCCGGAAGAGGCCGATCAGTTGATGAAACAACTGGTGGACGTCAATCCGAAGTCGTCCCAGGCCCATTATCTCCGCGCCGGCTACTTGCACATGACCGAACGGCACGACGAAGCGTTGGAGGAGGTCTCCAAGGCCCTCGAGCTGGCCCCCGACGACTTGAACATTTTACGGCTGGCGTCCACATGCAATCTGATCAAGGGCAACATCGACGAGGCCCGCCGCTGCGCCAACCGCGGCATCGAACTGCGACCCAAGGCCGCGGCCATGTACACCATGCTCGCGGACATTGAAACCCGCGCCGAAAACTACGACGAGGCCCTGGCCGCGCTGGAAAGAGGGTTGAAAGCAACCGCCCGCGATCCGCAAATCCTCTGGGGCATCGCCAACCTCTTGATCGACATCGAAAAGCTGGACGAAGCCCGGGAAACCATCGAGCAATTGTCCGCAGGCGGCGATTATCCGCCGCCCATGATCGACTATTTGAAAGCCCGCATCGAGTACTCGCAAGGACATTGGCGCAAGGCGATAGACGGCTTTGAAGGCGTGCGCGGCTCATTGGTGACGATGGCCGGCCTGGTGAGGAAAATCGACGAGTATATCGGGCATTGCTACGGCCGCCTGGGCAACCGCGAAAAACAAGAAGAGGCCATCCAGCGGATTCTCAACGCCGATCCGACGAATCCGCGCGCCCTGGCCGAGATGGCAAACCTCAATTATGCCTCGGGGCAGTACGATCACGCATTGACCCGCTTCCGTCAATTGGTCGATACGGGGAGAGCGGCGCCCGCCAGCGCGCTGATGTTGGCCCGCATGTTATACATGCAAAACATGCGCCGCCCACCGCACGGCCGCGATTGGAAGCCCGTTGAAGACGCCCTCAAGGCCGCGGAGAAGGCCCTCCCCGATTCGCCCGAGGTCGTAATCATGCGGGCCAACGTTTTGCTGGGACAAGACAGCGTCGAAGAGGCCGAGGAATTGCTCCGCGCGGCACGCGACAAGGATCCCAAACAACCCGCTTTCTGGAGCGTGCTTACCTCGCTGGCCGACCGTCGGGGAGACTGGGAGGAAGCGGAAAAAATCCTCCGCGAAGCGGACGAAGCGCTCGGCGACACCGCCGAACGGCGGGTAGCGCGTGCCCGGCACCTCGTTCTCCGCTACGGCAAGGAGGCCACCGAACGATTGCGAAAACTGTCCGAGAATACGGGAGACTTCTCCGAGGAGCAACTGGTGCAACTTTGGGGCGGCCTGCTCAGCGCCGCCATGCAAGTCGACGACGTGGAACGAATCAATTCGTACTCGCGGATGATCGCCGAAAAACAGCCCGACAACGTTAACATCCGTTACTTGATATTCGAAAGGGCGCTCCGCACCGCCGATCGACCGGCCATGGAGGAATCGCTCAAGGAAGTCGAACGAGTCGCCGGAAAAGGATCAGTCTGGCTGTACGGCCAGGCCGTCCTGCTGTTTCTCGACAACAAAGACGAGAAAGACGAAAGCAAAAAAAACGCCGCTTTGCGGCAGGCCCTGGGCCTCCTGGAGCAAGCCCGCGAATTGCGCGGAGACTGGTCCCGAATACCATTGGTTGAAGGTGGAATTTACGAGGCCCTGGGACGCCCGGAAGAAGCCCTGGACCGCTACCGAACCGCCTTCGACATGGGCGAGCGGAACCCTAACGGCATTAGGCGGATTGTGCAACTGCTCATGCAGACAAGGCAATACGCCGAGGCCGACATGTTGATCAGACAACTCGAAAGAGAACAACCGCAACTCTCGCCCGACCTGAACCAGGTCGGCGCCGAACTCGCCCTCCGCCAGGCCGAGTACGACCGGGCCCTGGAACTGGCCCGAAAAGCCGTCGCGGCCGAGTCGGAAAACTACCTCGAACACCTTTGGCTGGGGCAAATACTCCGCGTTATCGGCATTCGGGCAAAGACCATGAATCAAGAGGAAAATGCCGCCGAACTGCTCGGCGACGCCGAGAAGGCGCTCCGCCGCGCCGTGGAACTGGAACCAAAACTTCCCCAAACATGGGTCGCTTTGGTCCGCTTTTTCAGCATTGTCGGCGAAGTGGACAAGGCCGAGAAAGCTTATGAGCAGGCAAAATTGAGCGTCTCCGCGGAGGAGGCTCCCAGAGCGTTGGCCTCCATCGTGGAAGCAATGAACAAGATCGAAGAGGCGGAAAAATTGTACGAGGCGGCCTTGGAGGCCGCGCCCGAGGACATTCAAGTCGTCCGCGAAGTCGCCGAATTCTATCTACGCCACGGCAAGATGCAATCGGCCGAGGCCCTCTTGCAGCGGATTATCGAAGGCAAAGCGCCCGGTGAAACATCGGACCTGGTCTGGGCAAGACGTCAACTCGCCATGATCTACGCTACCCGCCGCGGGTACGAAAACCTCCAAAAAGCCCGCGAATTGCTCGAACAAAACCTGGCTGAATCGGGCGACTCGGCCATCGATCGCCGGGTGCTGGCGGACGTTTACGGGGCCGATCCGCAACGGTTTGAACGAGACCACGCCATTGCCCAACTGGAAAAACTCCTCGACGACCCGGAGGCCACGCCCGAGGACCAATTGAAATTGGCGATCATGTACGACTCCGCGGGAGAATGGATCAAGGCCAGCAACCTCTACCGTCCTCTGGTGGCCGGCTACCCGCGGGAAACCCGCTACCTGGTCGCTTACATCGAGGCCTTGTTGAGGCACAAGGAATTTTCCAGCGTCGAGATGTACCTCGACCGCCTGACTGAACTTGCCCCCAAGTGGTTTGTCACGTACGCCTTGCGGTCCGATTTGCTCTGCGCCAAGAATCAGCCGGATAAGGCCCTGGAGTTGATCAGGCAATTCGTCGACGAGGCCGACGAGCAATCCAAGGACCGCGACGCGAGGCTCCGTTTGGGGGCCAATAAACTGGCCCAACTTGCCAACGTGATGACCGAACCCGAACGCAAGCAAGTCGCCGAAAAGTTCCGCGATCAAGCCGAAACTTGGTTGCGGGCGTTCGCCAAGGAGCAACCCCCCAGAAACCTTCTCCTCTCCATGTTTTTGGGAACGAGGGGAAAGATCGACGAAGCCCTCGCGCTTCTGGAACAGAGTCTGGACCACAGCACGCCGCAAGATTTTTCCCGCGTCGCCACCTCCGTCTCCCACTACATCAAAGCCGACCAGCGGCAATTCCAACGCTTGGACGGCATCCTGCAAAAAGGCCTCGACAAGTTCGAACGGCACCCCGCCTTGCTCATGGCCCTGGCGGAGCTGCGCGGTCAACGGAATCGCTACGACGAGGCCGAGAGTTTCTACCGCGAGGTAATCAAAAATCATTCGGACAACCCCGTCGCCATGAACAACCTCGCCGTGTTGCTGGCCTTGCGGGGCATTAAACTCGACGAAGCGTTGGAACTGGTCAACAAGGCGATCGAGATTGCCGGCCCGCTGGGGGCGATGCTCGACTCCAGGGCCAGCGTCTACATGGCGCTGGACGAGCCGGAAAAAGCCGTGGACGACATCACCGCCGCGGTCAACGATTCGGAGACCCCCGTCCGGCTCTTCCACCAGGCCCAGGCCTACAAACGGGCCGGAAGGCTCGAGGACGCGAAAATCGCCTGGGAAAAAGCCCTCGAAAAGGGGCTTACCTCGGACATGCTCCAACCGCTGGAAGTGCCCCTGTTCGAGGAAATGAAAAAAACAATGGAGCAAACCCCCGTCGATCAGGCCGTGACCGACAACAACCTCTAGCCTCGGCCGAGTCCGGCCATCCGGCAACAAAAAAAGCCCCCGCTCCGGTCCGTCCGGGCGAGGGCTTCTTCGTCTCTCTTTGCCGTCTAGCGGTGCCAGCAGCTCGCCGGCTGATCGCTGAAGTCCAGGAACCACCAGCCGTCGTCCCATTCCAGCGTCACTTTCCGCCAACCCAAGGGCACTTGCGGATAAGGATAGAACGGTCCGATGTAAGGCCACGCCGTGGGCGAATACTGCTTCGGATAGGTCACGGCGGCGTAGTTCGGATACGCGGCATAGCTCGGCCAGGCGTAGTTGGGCATGCTGGGCTGGTCGTACCGCGCCGGCGCAACGCCCGCACGGCTCGCGGCCGCCGTATACATCGGGCGCGGCTGGCCCCCGTAACCCGCCGGACCGGCCATATCGGCCTGCCTCGTCGCCATCAGGGCGATCGGCCGCGGCGCGGCAACCTGACGCGGCAACTGTCCGGGAACTTGGGCCGAGGTCGGCTCGGCCGCCGACGGCGAATAGGAAGTGGGCACCAAATTGGCCCGCGCCGGATCCTCCCCGCCGATCGGCCGCGGTTGCGCCGGCTCGAATTTCTGCTCCGCGGCCGACAGCAAGCGCTTCGCCAAGTTGCCGCCCCACGATTGACCGCTGCGGAGAGGGTTGCCGCCCCTCGACGCGGCATCGACCGATCGACGCCCTTCGGACGAAGTAATCGCAAGCTGATTCACCACGCGCTCAACCTCGCGCGTTTGGAAAACCAATCGCAAGGCGGTCTCCATCTGCGCCTGGCTGGACACCCGGCCGCGAAGCCAAGCCGTCCCGTCCTGGTATTTCACGCCGATTTTGAAGTCGCTCATCTGCCCGCTTCCTTGCAAGCGGTTGGCTATGTCCTCGGCAATCTCCTGATTGCCGGCCAGCGCCGGCGCTGTGACGACCGCGATGATGGCAGCGACCACTAAACCCGTCAGCAAACGTTGCATTGTTTCCTCCTCTGTGGCTCCACCCCGGCGACAATCATCCCGGGAATGTCAGTAATTGATCCTTACAAACAGCGGGGTCGGTATTAGGCGCCAAGGCGGGGGGACCGACTCGCCGCGATGCGGCGCATGGGTCTGGCGGAATCCCCCCGGCAATGCCCGTTTCCAATACATTGCTGCCTGTATATTACGTTTCGGTTGACGGTTCTATCGAAAGGAAGCTTTTTTTCGATTTTGCTGGTCCCAACGGTCGTGACAGCCGCCAACCCCGACAAACTAGAGAATCTAGCCGAACAATGCCGCCGCCTTGAATCGACAACGGCGATGGACTACCACAATCATGCCCCCCATCAGAAGGCATTAAGGCCGCATTGACGCGAACGCCCCGCGACTGCGGGCACGGGGGGGTGTATAATGCAGCCACACCGTTTCATCATAGCCCGACGCGCAAGCGAGGGACAGCAAACGAGGGACAGCGGAACGGCTTGCCCTCGCTCGCGCGTCGGGCTAATGTGAAACGTGTCGGGACGCCTCCACCTGAAACATCGAACTACGACGATATGCCGGAACTGCCCGAAGTAGAAACCATGCGCCGCGGCATCGCGGCGGCGGTCGGCTGTCGCGTCAAAGACCTCCGGCGGCCCAACTCCAGGCTCCGATCCATCCTGATTTCGCCGCGAATCGACCATTTTCGTCGCCGGCTCGTGGGCCGGCGCATCACGGCCGTCCGGCGGCTCGGAAAGCGAATCGTCCTGGAATTGGACGCCGCTCGCCCCAATGGCGGTCGCGTCGTCATCGAGCCGCGCATGACCGGGCTGGTAATGCTCGCTGATCCACCGGATACCGAACATCTTCGCTTGGTCTTCTCGCTAACAGGGGGAAAGGCCGAAAAAATTCTCTTCTGGGACCAACGCGGACTGGGAACGGTCAGGCTCCTCGACGACAACCAGTACCGCAAAGCGTTTGGTCCCAATCGCTTGGGGCCGGACGCCTTGTCCATTGCGCCGGAAGTCTTGCGGCAGCGCATGGCCGGCAGCCGTCGGGCGATAAAGGTGGCCCTGTTGGACCAACGCGCGCTGGCCGGCGTCGGAAACATCTACGCCTCGGAAATCCTCCACCGCGCCGGCATCCACCCGGCGGTCGAGTGCCGCCGCCTCGGCAATGCCGATTGGTCGAGACTGCACGCGGCCATCGGCGCCGTTCTGCGGGCGGCCGTCCGCCTCCAAGGTTCCACCCTCCGCGACGGCACCTACAGAACCGCCCGGAACGACCCCGGCGGCTATCAACGCCATCATCGCGTTTATCAACGAACGGGCGAGCGGTGCCTTAGCTGCGGCAAGGGACGGATCGAGCGGGTGGTCCAGGCTCAAAGATCGACGTTTTTTTGCCCGGTTTGCCAACCTCCTTGCGGTTCACGGCCTCATCGCTGACCACTGTTTTTCAGTTGGTCATCAACTTCACGTTTTTCCAATCTTAGCCCCCCTCTGCTGGTGCGGCTTTGAGCTATGAGCTACGAGCTGCGGGCGTTCAGCTATCAGCAGCAAGCAAGAAAACTGACGACTGAAAACTGATAACTGAAAACAAATTGCCAACGAACACCGTCCGAGACTATCGGCAACGATCATCCTATCGGTGCTGAACCGCGTATTCAACCTCGAAAAATGAGCCACCCGCGCGAGTTGTTTTAGACGCTGGCCTGCTCCCCAAAATCTGATCCATGTGTTATGAGAGTCCAAAAGCCCCTGGGAGGGGCGAGGAGTTTTCCTTTCCAGCTCCAAGGCAACACTTAAAATCAAATGTGCGCAACTTGACAGACACTATCAGCGGCCACGACGATCGACGACCGCGGGCCGTCGCTCGATGCTCGTCGAGGCCGGCAAAAGTCCCCGTTTTTCCGGCCCGGCCGCTTCCAGCCGGCGCTCAGCAAGTAACGCCGCCAGTGTTTGCCGGCGGCCTCTTGCCCATGAATCCATGCGTAGATCGTCTGGCGCGAAATCCGCCGCGACCTATCGCCGGGAAAATCCCGCCGCGAACGCCCGGCAATTTCGACCGGCGACCAACGCCACCGCAACCGCCGCTGGACGTAGCGCCGCACTTCGGGCTGTTGCAGCTTCGGCCGCCGCCGGCCAGCAACCGTTGCGGCTGCGGATGCGACGCAATTCGCGGGAAATCGTGCTCTCGGCCCTGCCCAGCCGCCCGGCGATCTCCGTCTGACTTCGACCACTCAAACGCATCTGGGCTATAACCTCACGCTCTTCCATTGTAAGATGATGTACCGTCGCGGGGACTCCGTTCAAAAGGGGCAAGACCCGAAAACCACCCATTTGAACCTCCCCGGGATGTTTTCACCGAGACCA
>JAFGLH010000110.1 GCA_016928165.1 Pirellulales bacterium
AGCGAGGGACGGTTCGTCATTACCTATTGCCCGGGCAAGCTCTCGCGGACCGAGATCGAGTCGGTCGGTTATCGCTGGGGCGATCTGGCCGCGATGCGGTCGCGATACCGTCCCGAGCAATGCTCCGACGGTTGGAATACGACGGCCGACGGCGAGCGATTCTATTTCATCGGCAACCCGGCGTTGGGTCTCTGGGCCCATCGAGATCGGCTCGGCGGCTAGTATGGTCTTCAGATACGTGTAGCGTTTTTCCTAGGATAATAGCCGCGGGCGGAAGCCCGCGGTGGCGGCGAAATACGCATCACACCCGCTACAGTTATCTGAAGAACGCACTAATCTTCGGCGACGTTCATTTGCGTTTCTTGCCGGCTCCGGCCATTTCGGAACCGGCCCGGGGCGACGCCCCACGCACGGCAAAAGGCCGAGTTGAACGCGGAAGCCGAGTCGTATCCGACGCGCAGGGCCACTTCCTTCAGTCCGAGCGACGAATCGCGCAGCAGCCGGCCGGCCAATTCCATGCGGCGCTGGCGGAGATAGGCCATCGGCGGACGGCCATAAACGCGGACAAACTCGGCCGCGAAGGCCGATCGCGACATGGCCACCCGTTCGGCCAACTCGGCCACCGTCCACGGTTTTTCCGGCTGACGGTGCATCAGGGCCAACGCCGGCCCAAGATCCACATGCAGTAGGTGTCGGAGTGAAATCTCGCGCGAATCGACGGCCAAGCCCAGTCGGGCCGTCTCGACGAAAATAATCTCGACAAGCCGCTTGACGACGCTCGACCGGCCGGGCCAATCGGCGGATAATTCGACGTCGAGCAACTCGACAAGCCGGTGAAGGTGAAGCGACCGGTCGACCGTCTCGCGGTCCAAGTGAATCACGGGAGGCAAACCCCAATGGAATGGATGCATTGCCGGATCGTCGAACCGCAACACGCCGCCGATCAGCCGCGTTCGAGCTCCCGCGCCACCCCAGTCCAACGCGAGCGGATCGTCGGCGCGCCGCGCCGCCACCCATGTATCGAGCGGCGCGGCCGGCGTTTGCATCGCGTCGCCAAGGCGATGCTCAGCGCCGGGAGACAGAAAAAGCACGTCGCCCGACGTCGCACGGCTTTCGTTCGGCGCGGTGTCGGCAATCGCCGTGCAGTTTCCCTCGACCACCGCGCAGATAACCGCGGTTCCCTCGGGCACGGAGAGCCCCCACGGCGCGCTCAGATGAAAACGTCCCACGAAGCGGATTTCGAGCGGGAAGGTCTCGATGGCCTCGGAGAACGGGTCCGACGCCGCAAGTGGGCAGGCGATTGCCGGGACACGCGAAGCAGCGCGCGGATTAGGAACGGCCATGGTCGGCTGCCTGATTTTCGACCGGAGGAGACGGCGGCTCGTCACGCGTTGCGGCGCCCGCGGAAGAGTCGGGTTGTTCGGCACGCATCCGTTCGACCACCGCGTCGGTAATGTCCACGGCCAAGTCGTAGTCGAAAACCACGCCTTCGTTCTTCGTGAGAATGATCGACAGTCCCCGTTCGGCGGCAACCTGGCGGGCGGTCGTTTTCACCGTGCCGCGAAATTGGGCTACGACTTGGGAACTATAACGGTTGAGCAACTGCGATGCCTTTTGCTGCTCCTGATGGAAAAGGGCCGCCGCGACGCGCTGCGAATGGGCCCATTGCTGACTTTGCTCCTGGGTTGGGTTGGCGCCAAGCTGGTTTTTTGTCTTCGCCAAATCCTGCTCGAACGACGTCTTGATGACGCCAAGCTGCTTTTCGAGAGAAGCCTTTTGCTGGCCAATGGCGTTGGCCATCTGACTATCGTAGCCGAGTTGTTGGGCGACAACGTCCAGATCGATAATGGCCACGTTGCCGCTCGCGTTGCCGGCGGCTGATGCATCTTCGCCGCCGGTGAACTTTCCGCATCCGATCGTCGCGGCCAGCGCCACGCCGCACGCTCCGAGGAAGTAAGTGGCCGGACGCATGAAGGCTCCTTTCCCGCGAAGAACGATTCGGTAACGCGAAGCGGCGGGAATATAACGGCGCGAAGTAGCCGAATCAAGGCGAGTTCCCCCGCCCGGCGAAAGCCCAAAGGGTCCGGGGACCCCGATCCTCGAAATTCCACCTCGCCATGCCTTGGGGTAACGGGTTACAATGGATGGTCATGAGAACCCTGAAACCAACCCGGAAAACCGAACCACGCCGCTCCCCTCTTGGGAGGGGCTCGGTTCTTATGGTCCTCGTGGTGGTTGGACTGATCGTGGGAGGGATGCTCGTCGTTTCCAACGGCGGCCGCGACAATCATGCCGAGGCGGCCACTTCGCGGTTGCGACTCGAGGACATTCCCTTCGACGGCCGCCGGGCCTACGACTACCTCAAGCAAATCTGTGCTATCGGGCCCCGCCCGAGCGGTTCGACGGGCATGGCCCGGCAACAGCAACTGCTCACCGATCATTTCCAGAAGCTGGGCGCCGAGGTCGAGCTGCAGAAATTTTCCGCGCCCGATCCGCGCGACGGCCAGCTTGTGCCCATGGCCAATCTGATAGTCCGTTGGCGGCCCGAGAAGAAAGAGCGCATTCTTTTGTGCGCCCATTACGACACGTTGCCTTTTCCCATGCTCGATCGGCGGAATCCCCGCGGACGTTTTATCGGCGCCAACGACGGGGGGAGCGGCGTGGCGTTGTTGATGGAGTTGGGCAACGAGATGCCGAAGCTTGATTTGAAATACGGCGTTGATTTCGTCTTTTTCGACGCCGAGGAATACATTTTCTCGCACCGCGACCGGTTCTTTCTCGGCTCGGAATTTTTTGCCCGCGATTACCGAGAGAACCCGCCCAAATTTCGTTATCGTTGGGGCGTGCTGTTGGACATGATCGGCGACCGCGATTTGCAGATTCTCCAGGAACGCAACAGCCTGTGGTGGCGCGACACGCGGCCGCTGGTTGCCGACATTTGGGCCACCGCCGCGCGGTTGGGCGTCCGCGAGTTCATCCCGCGTCCCGGAGTAGAGATTCGAGACGATCATCTTCCGTTGCACAACATCGGGGGCATTCCGACTTGCGTCGTGATCGATTTTATTTATCCCGACGCCAAGAACAGCTATTGGCACACGACCCAGGACACGGTCGACAAGTGCTCGCCGTTGAGCCTGGCCAAGGTGGGGTGGGTGATCCGCGAGTGGCTCAAGACGGTCCGGTAGGAGACGACGACGTGCAAGCGTGGATCACCCGATTGGTCGCCCTCGCCATATTGCTCGCGGCCGGCGCGTTGGCCTATGGGCACCTTCGCATCCGCCGCATTCATCGCGAGTCCGATCTGACCCCGGCCCAACGCGATTTTTATCATCGTCAGTTCCGGCGGCGGATTCAGGTCAGCGCGATGCTGGGTATTCTGGCCGTGATGTTGGCCGCCGAGTCGTGGCTCACCCAGCCGCTGGCTGATTTGCTCGTTGGCGCGGGGATGCTCCTCTTGCTTCTGTGGATCATGCTCCTGGCCGTTATGGACGCCGTCGCCACGCGGTTTCACTTCGACCGGCTCCGAGGCGACTACTTGGTGGAACGCGCCAAGCTGGAGGCCGAAGCGCGCCGCCTCCGCGCCGCTGGCGGCAATGGGAAACCGCCCTCGCAGACCGCGAAGCGCAAAAAGAAATAAACAACGCTTAAGCTGCCCGAGATACGAGATAACCGTCGAGCAGACTTTAAGAGCTACAATGCTACGTTGAGTCTTTTCTCATCACGAAGGCACGGCATACAAGGCAAAGAAATGGCGATGTCATACTTTCGCCCTTTCGTGCTTTCGTGATGAATAACCGCGAATAATCCAAGCTAGTCGAACACGCCTTCGCCGAATCCCTTGCTGGCCGCGCCGTCGGTCGCCGTCGCGCGGCGCGAGGGGGGCGTGTGGGGACCGCGCGGCTTCTCCGCCGGCTGAATCTGCGTCGCCTCGACCGTCGAGGGCCGTGCCCCGGGCTGCTCGTCGCCGAATTCGTCGTAGCGCGACACGTAGCCGGGCATTTTCGCTTGGGCCTTTTCTTCCTCGAACGCCTTGATGACCCGATCCTGGATCAACTCGCGGCACGAGGAGTTGATGGGATGGGCGATGTCGGCGTAGAGTTTCGCGCGACCGTCTTCATCCTTGGGGGCAGTCATTTCCCTCAGCCGCTTGCCGCACTGGTTGCAGAATCCCGCGCGGAGATGATTCTTGCAGCCGCAGTAGGGGCAGTGGGACGTCAGCTTGCGGCTCGGCATGGCCACGAACGGCCCGCTGGAGCCTTCAATGATTTTCAGATCGCGGACGACGAATGCGTCGTTGAAGGTGATCGAGCAGAACGCCTTGAGACGTTCTCCCGGCTCTTCCATGAGCTTGATGCGAACCTCGGTGATTTCCACGGCGGTCCCTCCTTTAAGGTCGGTCGGTTTATCGACTCGCCCGAACGGCATAGGCCTTGCCAATTCCGGTTGCCTGTAAGCGCCGCGCCACGCGACGAGCGTGACGCATGTGGCGACAAAGTGCGAAATAACACGTACCGCTTCCGCTCATTCCATGCCCCCAGCAGTCCTGTCGACTCACCGTTTCCTCAAGTCTGCGGATCCAAACGGATAACTCCCGCGCGGCCGGCTGCAGCCGGTTGAACAACAATCGGCCCACCAGGCTCCAGTCTCCTCGTCCGGCGCTTTCCAGGATCGGTTCGATCGGCCGCGGGTTGCTCGCCGGCCGGCAATGCTTGTAAACCGCCGCGGTCGACAATCCCTCCGGTGGATAAACGACCACGAACGCTGCGTTGCCGGCAATGGTCGCGGGCACGATCCGTTCGCCCCGGCCTCGGCACACGGCCGGTCCGTCGGCCAGAAAAAACGGAACGTCGCTTCCCAATTCGGCTGCCAAGGAACGCAATTCCGAGCGCGGCCAGCCCAATTGCCAGCCTTCGTTTGCCGCGACCAACGCGGCCGCCGCGTCGCTCGAACCTCCGCCAAGCCCGCCGGCAATGGGAATCCGTTTTATCAGCCGCACTCGCGCGCCGCGCCGCACTCCCGCCCGGCGGCGAAAAAGGTCAACGGCCCGAACCACCAGGTTCTCTCGATTGGCCGGCAGCACGGCCGGACTTTGCCCAAGAGCCGCGATGTTGTCTTGCGAACGGCTCTCCCGGCTATTGCCCCGGCACTCGAAGAGAATCTGCCCGGATGAATCCTCCTCAAATAAAAGAGTATCGTATAGTCCGATCGGAACCATGAGCGTTTCGATCTCATGATACCCATCACCGCGCCGGCCAAGCACCTCGAAGAACAGGTTCAGTTTCGCCGGTGCTTGGATAATCCAACCCACCGACGATCGGTGGATCAACATCCGGACCGCCTCCTCCCTTATTCCTGAGGTTCTGCTGCCACCTTGTCGAGGACGGTCCTCCAGGGTGGGATAACAACCCAATAAGACCACGGAATTTTATCTATCATAATCTTACTAGTCAACCTGAGAACGCGATGATTTCGCTCTTATCTGCCTCTTTGCCGCAACGAACTAATGCCAAAATAGACCATATTGACTCAGTTTGGGAGCTTTGGCGATACAGCATAAAATGGAAGCTTTGCAACAATCTGTGTCTTGCCTTCGTTTTTCAACAAACTAGCACGGTCTCGAATCGACTTCCCCCGTCTCTCCAGGCAGACTAGAATGCCAACTCTTTGCCACCCCCAATCTCAGATCTCAAATCTGAATGGCACTGATATTTTGTTAACGTGTTTTGGCTTCTTGCTTTCGGGCGAGATGTCGAGGTTTGGTCATTAACGG
>JAFGLH010000111.1 GCA_016928165.1 Pirellulales bacterium
GAAAGCAAGGTTGCGCGGTTCATGGTTTCGCCCTGTTGGTGCGCGGCTTTATGGATGTTATGAAAAACTGTCCGTGGCACAGCCGCCCTCGGCTGTGTGAATCTTCTAATACTCCACGGCAACGAACGCGGAGCGTTCGAGCAGTGCGTTACCATGCGGAGCATGGGAACGAGCGTGGTTGCATAACCCGTACTTTCCACATAGTATACTTACCCCTAAGGCAGTATCAATACTATGGGTGGGCGGTTTTTCGTAAATCGGTGCTGTGGAGGGGGAAAAGCGGATTTTTATTGGCACAGAAGAGGGGAGAACGGGGCGTCGGGGAATCGGGGAATCGGGGCGTCGGGGATTCGGAAAACACATCGAGCGCCAACCGCCCTCATCCCATGGCCCCTCTCCCGCTTACGGGCGAGGGGAGATTGGCAAGTAGCGCGAATTGCCGAATCATGTTTTGAGATGTACAATATATGTATGAAGCCTTTGCAGTTCACTTGGGACGAGAAAAAGAATCGGGCCAACCGCCGCAAGCACGGCGTCTCGTTCGAGGAGGCGCAAACCGCGTTCTTCGACCAGCGGGCGAAAGTCTATTTCGATCCCGACCACTCCGACGACGAGGACCGTTTCATTCTGCTGGGCGTGAGCTATCGGCTTCGTGAATTGGTCGTCTGCCACTGCTATCGAGAGAAAGACGCTCTGATTCGGATTATCTCCGCCAGAAAAGCGGACAAGCGCGAACGAGAAGATTATCGGAGTAAAACGAAATGAGAAAGCACTACGATTTTTCCAAGATGAAGGGCCGGCGAAATCCCTACGTCAAAATGCTCAAGCAGCCGGTCACGCTGCGGCTGGACCGCGACTGCGTGGCGTATTTCAAGGAGTTGGCGGCGGAAACCGGAATGCCGTACCAGCAACTAATCAATTTGTATCTGCGGGATTGCGCGATCAACCGGCGTCGGTTGGCGATGCAGTGGGCGCCGTAGAGCGGGGAAGCGGAAAAAATATGCCGAGCGCCCTCACCCCCGGCCCCTCTCCCGCTTGCGGGCGAGGGGAGATTAAAATGCCGAGCGCCCTCACCCCCGGCCCCTCTCCCGCTTGCGGGCGAGGGGAGATTAAAATGCCGATCGCCCTCACCCCCGGCCCCTCTCCCGCTTGCGAGCGAGGGGAGATTAAAATGCCGATCGCCCTCACCCCCGGCCCCTCTCGTTCATTATCCCAGCAATCGCTTCACGCTGTCGATCAATCGGTCCATGGCGAACGGTTTGCGGATATAGTCGTCCACGCCGAGCGTCTCGGCGTAGGCCTTGTGCCGGCTCCCCTCGTTGGCCGTGACCATGATGATCTTCGTCGGCACCTTTCGCGTGCGGCGGAGCTTTTCTAGAACCAGGAAGCCGCTCCGCTTGGGCATCATCATGTCGAGAATCACCAAATCGGGGTCCTCTCGCTCGGCCAGGGCCAGCCCTTGGTTGCCATCCCGGGCGACGAAAATCTCGTAGCCCACCGACTTCAGCGCCAACCGCATCGACTCGACAATCTCCGGATCGTCGTCGACCAGCAAGATGCGCTTGGCGACCGTAGGGGAGGCTTCGTTCGTGTTCTTCTCGTCCGCCATGACATGCAACCTCTTCTCGGGGGGGCTGTTAATTAAATCGCCAACATAATTCCTACTCCATCCGAATGTCGATTGCAAGGGGATGATCCGCCGTTGATTGTGGTCTGGCGCCCCGTAGCTGACTTTCGGAGGATTCAGCCGCGATGTCAGGCAGGGAGTGCCTTACATACCGCTGCTAGCGGCCGTCCGGGAAAAACACCCCTTTTTGGGCGGAGACGCCTCATACCCTATTGACGGATTTCACCGGCCCCGATAAAATCCAAATTGGTATATTGGATATGTGCTTCCGGTATTCAACGGTCCGGCGGCCGCCCCGATTGGGTCGCGGCCGGCGTTAAGAGGAAGGATCCAAATGGATGCACATCCGTCGTTTGGGGTTGGGGGTGGTGGTTCAAGCCCCCGCAAAGTTGAATCTGTTCTTTGAAGTCTTCGGTAAACGAGACGATGGGTATCATGAGATCGAGACCCTCATGTGCCCGATTAACTTATACGATACTTTGTACGTTCGGGATGCGCCGATTGGGCCGGCGCGGTTGAGGTGCCGTCGGGTGTTCGGCGCGGGCGGCCCCGAGGGTCGCGGGCTGACGAATGTCGCCGAAGGAGCCGACAACCTCGTTGTGCGGGCGATCGAATTGGCGCGACGTCGCTCGGGCGTCGAACAGGGCGCCGAGGCGCTGCTTATCAAGCGGATTCCCGCCGCCGCGGGACTGGGCGGCGGATCGAGCGACGCCGCCGCGGCCCTGGTCGCCGTGAACGTACTATGGCGGCTCGGCCGATCGCGCGAACAATTGGCCCAATGGGCTGAAGAGTTGGGGAGCGACGTTCCCTTTTTCCTCGCCGGAGGACCGGCGGTCTGCCGGGGGCGGGGAGAACGGGTGACGCTGGTCGGCGGGTTAGGGAACATGAACTTCGTTCTTGTCCGACCGCCGGACGGATTGGCCACCGCGGCAGTGTACGCCGCCTGCCGGGCGGCCGAACGTCCGCGATCGGTCAACGAGTTGATCGAAGCACTAATAAATGGAGATGGAAAACTGTCCGGGCGGCGAATGTTCAATCGGCTGCAACCGGCGGCCGAAAAATTATCGCCCGGATTGAATAGGCTGGAACGGGCGTTCAAGCAATTGGACCTCGCCGGCCACGGAATGAGCGGAAGCGGCACGTCGTACTTTGGGGTTTGTCGCAACGCTCGTCACGCGCGGAGGTGCGCGGGGCGATTGCGGGCGAAAAGATGGGACGTTGTGTTTACCGTGCGGAGCTGTCGTTGACGACGACCGTCGCGTGACGGGAGTAGGTCGCGGCCTGCCAGCGCAAGGAGACTAGCCGTGGATATCACCGAGGTTCGCGTCAAACTCATGGAAGAACCTGGAGAAAGGCTCCAGGCCTTTTGTTCGATCACTTTCGACGACGCCTTCGTGGTCCGAGACCTGAAAATCATCGAGGGCGTCACCGGACCATTCGTGGCCATGCCCAGCCGGAAGCTGACCTCCCACTGCCCGCAGTGCGGATGCAAAAACCACCTCAGGGCGAGCTTCTGCAACCAGTGCGGCAAGCGGCTTAAGGAACCTTCGGCCGCGCGGGACGACGACGGCCGGGCAAAGCTCTACGCCGACATCGCGCATCCGATCAACTCCGCCTGCCGCGAGATGATTCAGCAGCGCGTGATCCGGGCCTTCGAGGAGGAAAAGGCCAACGCGAAGATGCCCGGATACGTATCCAGCTACGACGATTTCGACGCCGACGATTACGCGCCGCCGACGACCCGCATCCAGCCGGCGGAAAAGCCCCGCGGCCCGCACAAAACGCCGGCCGAGAAGCCGCAAACCGCCACCGCCGCGCTGCACAACAAGGACTTCGGGGCGGGCATCTTCGATTGAGTATACAACAACTGTTTTTTCACACGGAGATCTCAGATGAGACGCCGAGCCATTCTGTCCGCGCTTGTTTTGGTGCTACTTGCGGCCTATCTCGCCATCAACGTGACCGCCGCCGACAACGAGCCAAGTAAAGAGGGCGCGACCGTTGACCCGCAGAAAGTATTTATCATTTACACCGCTTCTCCATCGAAGATTTCAGGAGGCGGTGTTATTATTACATCCCTGCGCCGCGAGGTTTTTCTAGGAATCCCCTGCTTGGTCGGTGAAGGAGTCGAAGGTTGGGGGCGGGCATCGGGCCGCACCTTCAGAGTACCAATCTCCCAAGTAGCTACAATCATGGAGTTCGACGATATTGAAACTTGGCAAGGGACAAGAACGAATGCGGACGGTATAATTCTTACGGCAACCGGTGTTGATTGAGCTTTCCTACGCGAAATACCCGACCGCGTTGCGGAACATCCGCAGCCCGTCGCCTTCGGGGCCAACCTCGCCGCGGGTCCAGCGGGGGTGGTGCGTCGGGTCGATGTGCCGCTCGGGGTGCGGCATCAGCCCCAACACCCGCCCGGTCGAATCGCAAACGCCCGCCACGTCGGCCATCGAGCCGTTCGGGTTGTCCGCGGCCGCGTATCTTAATGCCAGTTGACCGGCGGCGTCCAAATCATCTAGCGTTCGCTCGTCCCGGGCGACGAACTTTCCCTCGGCGTGGGCCACCGGCAGATACATCCGCTCGATGCCGGCCAGGAAAACCGATTTATTTCCCTTCACCTCCAGCCGCACCCAACCGTCGTAGTATCTGCCCGAGTCGTTCCAGCAGAGCGTCGCCGGGGGCGCGGCCGAGCCGTTCGTCTCCAGCAGCACGTTCGATTTCAACAACACCTGAAAGCCGTTGCAGATGCCTAGAATTAGCTTTTCATCGTCTTTGAATCGCTTTAACTGTTCGGCCAGGTGGTGTTGGAGCTGGTTGCCGAGAATCCGCCCGGCGCCCAGGTCGTCGCCGTAGCTGAATCCGCCGGGCACGCAAAGGATTTGGAATTGCTCGAACAGCGCGGGCCGTTCGAGCAGTCGGTTGACGTGCAGGGTTTCGGTTTTCGCGCCGACCCGTTGGAAGGCGAAGGCGGTTTCGGCGTCGCAATTGGTGCCGGGCGCTCGAAGGATCAGTACGTTGGGAGTTGGCATTGGGAGGGGTCGGGTAAGTTAAAGAGGAAGATGTCTTTGGCGGATTCTTTCTTTTTCAATGACAATGATCGAACGGGGGAAATCGTCGATTGAAATAGATTCCAAACATTTTTTCAACCGATCGATGGTTTCCAGTTCGCTGTAATTGCCCCCTCGAAACAACACTAAGCCCGGTTCGTCCAATTGTGTGAGGGCCAACAGCCGTGGAAAATCCAAATCGGCCGTTACGATTACCCGCCGTTCTTCACTCGCACGTTCGAGAATCTCGCCGTCCGCGGCGGCGGACAAACCCAATTCCGAGGCGTGCAGTGCGTCGTGGCCTTGATTTCCGAGCCACGCGGCCAATGCGGGCGATAAGGGCATATCGACGAGAAACTTCACCGGGCGAACTCCACGGTTTCCTCTTCGGCAAGAAAAGCGGCATAAGACAGAGCGGCGTCTATGTCGGCCGCTTCCAGATATGGGTACGCCTTGAGGATCGATTCCTTGGTCTCACCGGAGGCCATAAGTCCGAGCAGCCGGGAAACCGGGAATCGCAACTCACGGATGCACGGTTTGCCGGTGCATACAGTGGGATCAACGGTTATACGGTCGAATTTCATGCACATTTCTCCAAATCCGCTCTCCCCGTCTTTGGGAGTCCGGCTCCCGCCAGCCTTGTCGCTTAAGTTTACTGAGAATTACTTATTTGTGCCAGTGCCATGTTATGAACAGTCCATTACCACACAAACCACCCCTTTGACGGGGTTGCTTAAGGGCGGTTGTTTGACAAATAATACGCCCGTAATTACGCTGGATTCCATGCTCCTTAATCAGTCGGAGGCCCGTTGTTCGTAGTCCAGGCTTCAGCCGGCACTATGTGTAGCGATAGTAAACAACACCGGCTAAAGCCGGAACTACGAACGTAGGCCCCGCGAGACTCTTTTCAAGGCGTAAGGTCATGGCTATTCTCCGATCGGGTCGTCGATTATTTTCGCTTTCAGTAATTCTGTTTTCCGCAGTTGCCACCGCGAGGGCGGACGATTTCGCCGCCGATGCCCGCGAGGCGGCGCAGAGCTGGGCCTTCCATCGCATGGCGGTCATCCAAGCCGCGCAGGGAGACATTCAAGGAGCGAAACGGACCGCCGCGCAAATCGACCGTCGCTGGGATCCCGGCCCGACGGAAGTGACCGTCGTCTGGTTCCGCTGCGGATTGCCCGTCTACATCCGCACGAGTTGCATCGAGCCTCTGAAATGGGAACGCTTGAATAGTGAAAAGCCTACGGCCGACATCGTCCCCGATCAAGTTCCGCCGGGGCTTCCGGCCGATTATCTCGACGCCGATCCGCGCCACGGGGCGGTGGTCGATTTCAGCGACGAGTACGACCGCCGTGGCACGCGCGTCGCCACGCGAATCTATGCCGACGGGCACGTGGCAATCGAAACGCCGCGCCGGGGCAGCGCGGCGGGTCGATAGGAAATACTCGCTTGAATTGATTTCGCGCCGCCCTTGCCCCCGGCCTGGACTGATGAAAACGGGGACAGGCGCCGCAATCGGTAGTGGTTTTCGTTGCGTAACAATATAAGGGATTGCGGAGCCGGTCCCCGTTTTCATCACGCCACCCCCGGCCCCTCTCCCAAAGGGAGAGGGGAGTTTTTCCGTTCAATCAACCGTTCCTTTGCGCGATGCGACGAGCGGGCTTTGCCCGCGCGGGACGCGACTCGCACCCCTCCGAGCCGTCCCAACAATATGTGCAAAGTTTATCCTTGGGCAAACCGATGGCGGCGACCAGGTCGTCGAGGCGCTGATATTTCAACGAGGTAAGGCCCAACCGCTTCTCGATCCGCTTGACCATTTCCTTGTATGAGGAGGAGTCGGGATCGGCGAACTTTTCCAACGATTTTTTCGATTTGCCGCCCAGCGCTTCGATCGCCCGGCGCGCGGCCAGGTCAAGCTCGGATTTCGAGCGGGAGAAGTTCAGATACTTGCAGCCGTAGAGCAGCGGGGGACAGGCCGGGCGCATGTGGACCTCGCGGGCGCCGTTGTCGTAGAGCAGTCGGATCGTGTCCTTCAACTGCGTGCCGCGGACGATCGAATCCTCGCAGAACAAGAGCCGCTTGCCTTCGATCAGTTCGCGGATGGGTATCAGCTTCATCCGCGCGACCAGGTCGCGGATGCGCTGCTCTTGGGGCATGAAGCTCCTCGGCCAGGTGGGCGTGTACTTGACGAAGGGCCTGGCGTAGGCCGTGCCCGAGGCGTTGGCATAGCCGATCGCGTGTCCCGTGCCCGAGTCGGGGATTCCCGCCACGTAGTCCACCTTGCAGCGGTCGGCGCGGGCCAGGGCCGCGCCGCAGCGGTTGCGGACGACCTCGACGTTGATTCCTTCGTAATTCGAGGCCGGATAGCCGTAATAAACCCAGAGGAAAGCGCAGATTTGCAGCCGCTCGCCGGGCGGCTTGAGCGTCTCGAACCCGTCGGGGTCGAGGCGGACGATTTCGCCGGGGCCAAGGTAGCGATCGATCTCATATCCCAAGTTCTGGAAAGCGCAGGTTTCGAGCGTCACGGCGCGGGCGTCGGGCTTGCGGCCGAGGATCAGCGGCGTGCGGCCGAGCTTGTCGCGGGCGGCGTAGATTTCGCGGCGGGTCATCAGCAACAGCGAGCAGGAGCCTTCGATCGCCTCCTGGGCCAAGGCGATTCCTTCGGCGAAATTGCGGCCGTTGTTGATCAGCGTGGCGACCAGTTCGGTGGGGTTGACGCCGTCGCCGCCCATTTCGGAGAAGTGCGTGGCGCCGTCGCGGAAAGTGGCGGCGGCCAGCTTTTTCAGGTTTTCGATCCGTCCCACGGTGGCCAGAGCGTAGGTGCCTAGCCGCGATCCGATAATCAGCGGTTGGTCCTCGTAGTCGCTTATCACGCCGATGCCGAGCGGGCCGTGCATCTGCCGCAGGTCGCTCTCGAACTTGCCGCGGAACTGGGCGTTGGTGATGTCGTGGATCGAGCGGAAGAACTCGCGGCGGTTGCGGACGGCCATTCCGCCGCGGCGGGTACCCAAGTGCGAATGATAATCGGTCCCGTAGAAGAGATCGGCCGTGCAGTCTTTTTTCGCCGCGACCCCGAAAACTCCGCCCATTGCATCCTCCCGCGTCAAAAGGTGTCGTTCGCGCGTGGGGTGCGTCCGCGACGCACCATTTCGTTGATAAATTTTCACTTGTTGAGGTGGAGGTTTTACTGCCGCCCCAACCGCGCCGTCGCCGTTGGCTCCGGGCTATACAATTCGGGCGGTGAAGGGGACAGGCACATTATTCGCCCTTGAAAGGGCGAAAAAACGAGCCAGTCCCCGGCCCGTGAACGGTTGCTAAAAATCCTCCTCGTACTCGTACTCTCCGAATTCCTCGTAAGGCTTTTGGGCGAGGTTCTCGAAGCGGGTGTATTTGTCCATCCAGGCGAGTTTCACGTCGTCGGTCGGTCCGTTGCGCTGTTTGGCGACGATCACGTCGGCGATGCCCGCGATGCCCTTCTCCATCGCCTGCTCGCGGGTGTGGTAGTATTCCTCGCGGTGGAGGAACATCACCACGTCGGCGTCCTGCTCGATGGCGCCCGACTCGCGGAGATGGCTCAGCCGGGGGCGGTGGCCCTCCTTGCCGGCCTCCACCTGACGGTTCAACTGGGCCAGGCAGAGGACGGGTATTTGCAACTCGCGGGCGATGCCCTTGAGCCGCCGGGCCATTTTGGCCACCTGCTCCTGGCGCGGGTCGCGGGGGTCGTCCGGCTGGATCAACTGCATGTAGTCGATCACAATCAGGCCCAGGTCTTGCTTTCGCTTCAGCCGCCGGGCGGAAGCAGCGATTTCGGTGCAGCTTCGAAACGGCGAGTCGTCGACCCACAGCGGCGCCTTGGAGAGCCTGGCCGAGGCCTCGACCAGCTTCTTTCGGTCCTCGCCGGAAATGAACCCGCTGCGAAACTTGTTGGCGTCGATCCGCCCCTGGGAGCAGAGCATCCGCTGGGCCAACTCGACCCGCGCCATCTCCAGGCTGACGAAGAGGGTGGGCACGCCCGCCTCGATGGTCACGTACTCGGCGATGTTTGTGGCCAGGGCGGTCTTGCCCATGCTCGGCCGCGAGGCCAACACGACCAGTTCCGAGTCGTGCAGTCCGCCGGTCAGATTGTCGAGGTCCTGGAATCCGGTCGGCACGCCCACCCCCTCGCGGTGTTCCAGTCGGGCGTCGATTCGGTCGAAGGCCTCGACCAACAGATCGTGAACGGGCGTGATCTGGTCGCTGCTCCGTTTGTCGTGGACGGCGAAGATTTTTTCCTCGGCCTGGCCGACGAGTTCCGCCGGGGTCAGCGACGGCTCGTAGGCGTCGCGGAGGATTTCGGTGCCGGCGTGGATCAACGCCCGCAGCGTCGCCTTGTCGCGGACAATCCGCGCGTAGTAGACGGCGTTGGCGGCGTGGGGGACCGAATGGACCACCTCGGCCAGATAGGCGGCGCCGCCGACAAGTTCCAGATCGCCGGCCGAATCGAGCCGCTCGACCAGCAGCGTGGCGTCGATCCGCTTGCCCTCGTCGTGCATCGCTAGCAGATGGGCATAGAGTTTCTGGTTGGCATCGGCGTAGAAATCGTCGGCCGCCAGCAGCAGGGCCACGTCGTCGCAGAGGTTCGGGTCCAACAGCAGGCTGCCGATCACGCCCCGCTCGGCCTCGAGATTATGCGGCGGCAGACGATCGAGGATTTCGGAACCGATCCGTTCCGAGCCGCGGCCGGCGTCGGTTCGATATGCTGTAGACATGACTTGTCCCACGTAACTTCAGGAAGCAGTAGACGCATGATAGAGGGAAGAAGCGAAACTGGCAACCCTTGGCGCAAGTGTTTGCCTTGCGGACGCTTACGTTGCCTGGCTAAGGCATAATGCCGGAGTGGCAGTTAAACGGCCACCCCAACGATCCGAAAATTTGCTTGGTCGGGAGCGGCGACGATCAATCAATGGAGCGAGATTTCGAACTGGCAGCAGGGGGCGCCTTCGTGGCGGCAGGCCACCTGCCGGACGGGACGCCCGATAACATCGGCGAGCATTTTCCGATCGATTTGACAAACGTAGAAGTGCGGATCGGCCATGCTGATAAAAGGGCAACTCCGCTTGTGAAGGATGAGTTTCCCGCCCTTCTCCGTGACGACGTCGACCAGCCTCCCCTCTTCCTTCAAGAGGCCGATCAACTGGCGGAGCCGGGCGCGGGGCCGCTTGGCGGTGATTCGGCCATTGTAGTGTTCGGCCAGCGAGCGGCTCACTTTATCGACGACCTTTTCCACTAATTCCTCTCCGCCGAGATCGCTGACCGCCTGCCAAATGGCCGGCACCAGCAGGTGTTGGTTGCCGACGAACAGCAGCTTCAGGGCATCGACGGTGGCGCGATAAGCGTGGCACGGCCGACCGCGGCCCTTCGCCAGCATCTTCTCCCGCTCGACGTATCCCGCCGCCTGGAGGACGCCGAGTTGCTCGGTAACGGCGGTGCGGGTCACGCCCGTGGCGTCGGTCAACTGGGCAACCGTTTGCGGCGGATTTCCCACCAGCAACTTCACGATCCGTTGTCCCGCTGCGGTTATGACGTTGTCGGACATGGTTCCTCGCCTGGCGCTAAGCAAAGCATTTTTAACATAATAACCTGTCAAAGACGCATCGGCAATTCCTTTTGCACCCGGTCCGGTTTGCGTTCAGCCGCGAGTTGACTCGCCTACTTGTCCAATCGCCGCGAAGCTGCTAGAATGATACGGTCCTTCCAAGGGGTTGCCGCTCATACCTGCCCGCAATGCCCTATGTTGTCTTCCATAAGGAGCTATTCTTCATGCATCATAACGACAAAACTGCGAAGGCGTTCCGGGCCCATTGTTGCCCTTGCGGCAGCGGGGATTGGTTGGGAGTAAGCCGGCGCGGATTTCTCGGCGGCGCGGCTGCCTTGGGGGGTATCGCCCTGACCGGCCTTAGCTGGTCGGCCCTGGCCGCCGAGGAACTGGACGTGGGCCAGGCCCCGCCGCGGCGTCCTTTGGTCGTCAAGCCGGTTCTCGGCTACAACTCGCCCCAGCGCCGCCCGCAAACCTCTTGGCGCGAATGGGGCGGAGTGCAAACCAGGGAGGACTTCGAGAACGAGTTGTCGCGTATCAACGCCGAGTTGAAGGCGCTGGAAAAGGCGGCCGATTTTCCCCTCAAGTTCCTACCCGTCTCCGCGGCTCGCAACGCCGAGGAAATCGCCCCGGCCAAAAAAGAGATTGCCGAGGCCGACGCGGCGATCGTCTACGCCGCCGGCGGATGGCAAGTTTTAGAGTCCGTCAACGACGCGGCGAAAAACATGATCATCTTTTGCCGCCACAAATCCGGGCCGCTTTATCTCTGGTACGAGATCATCTCCGCACGATACCTCCGCCAGCACACCGACCATCTGGCCGTCAAGGGCGTGGACGACGAGGACGTGGTTGTTGACAAGCAGGACGATATTCTCTGGCGGCTGCGGGCATTGTGCGGACTGCAAAACACGCTCGGCGCCAAGGTTTTGGCCGTGGGCGGTCCGGCAGGCTGGGCGCACGCGCGCACCGCGCCGCAGTTGGCCAAGGAAAGATTTCAACTCGATATTCAATCGGTTTCCTACGCCGAGTTGGGCAAGTTGATAAAAGAGGCCCGGGCGGACAACGCCGCCGTCGACGAGGCTCGCCGCCGCGCCGATAATTACCTGAAAATACCCGGCACCACGCTGGAGACCGAGCGGATATTCGTCGATAACGCCTTTCTGCTGGAACGGATTTTCCGCAGCCTGCTGAAAAAGACCGGCTGTCGGGCGATTACCATCAATAATTGCATGGACACGATCATTCCGGTGGCCGAAACCACCGCCTGTCTGCCGCTGAGCACGCTGAACGACGACGGCTACACGGCATTTTGCGAATCGGATTTCGTGGTCATTCCGACCGGCATCCTACTGGCGAACATTTCCGGCAAGCCTTCGTTCCTCAACGACCCGACCTATCCGCACGACGGCGTGGTCACCCAGGCCCACTGCACCGGCCCGCGAAAAATGGACGGCCGCCGCTACGAGCCGACGCGGATCGTGACCCACTTCGAGTCGGACTACGGCGCGGCCACCAAGGTCGAGATGCCCAAGGGCCAAGTGGTGACGAACGTCATCGCCGACTTCGACGCCAAGCATTACGTCGGATTCCGGGGCAAGATCATCGACGCCCCGTTCCTGCCCATCTGCCGCGACCAGATCGACGTCGCCTTCGAGTGCGACAGCCTCGAATTGGCCAAGAAGACGCGCGGCTTCCACTGGATGACCTGCTACGGCGATTACCTGAAGGAGTTCGGCTACGCTCTGAAACGAACGGGCATCGAGTGGGAGGTTTTGACATAAAATATAACGCCGCGACCGTCGGTCGCGCTATTTACCATAATTTGTTTCTGTTGCGGAAAACCACTGTAGGGTGCGTGCTTGCACGCACCAGCTTGGTTTTGCCGCGAAATAAGGTGCGTGCAAGCACGCA
>JAFGLH010000112.1 GCA_016928165.1 Pirellulales bacterium
CACCGCGAAAATGGGACTGTCCCCCTCGGCGGTGAAGGGGACAGGCACATTTTTCGCCCTTGAAAGGGCGAAAAAATGAGCCAGTCCTCGGTCCGTGAACGATTACGTATTTTTCGCCAATACGCAGGGTGGGTCAAGCAAACCTTAGTCGCCGTTCAAAAACAACTTCGGTTTTTCATTCGCCAACCGCCCTCACCCCCGGCCCCTCTCCCGCTTGCGGGTGAGGGGAGTAATTATTGGACGGCCGCTTAATCCTGGTGGGGCTTCGGTCGCGGCAATAGGTTTGTTAGACCACAATGCTTTGTGCAACGTTTGATCGGTTTGCGCGGCCCCACCTAGAATTTGCGCGACCTCGACCCACCCTACGGTGAGAAATGCGGACTAGAGCATCTCTTGCAGTCGATTGCGACCAGTACGCACCCTACGATGCTTAAAACTCCCACTGCCGACCGGATTGCGGATGGACGGCCTTTATCATGGGGCGCTGCTTGCCGGGCAGCAGTTGGAAGGTCAAGCCGACCGAACGACATTCCAGCGTCTCGGGAGCGTCGAGTGTCGTTTGCCCGACTTTCTCCATTCCGTCGTCCTTCTGCCGAAATAACTCGATGGTCCAGGGATCGCGGTCGATCACCAATAACTCGACCACTCCGATCCTTCCATAGAAGGTTATTTTGTCGTGGGTCCGCTCGCCGGGGTTGATGATCTCGACCAAGGAGTCGGCCGCCCCTTGCCAGTGCGTGTCGTGGTTGATCGCCTTGCCGTCTTTAAGAAACGCGGCCACGTCCGGCTCGCGGCAGTTCTTTTCCCAGCCGTCGTCGCGATCGCTCAGATTCACGCCCGGAAAGACCCAACCGAGACCGGCCTTGCTGACAATATCCCCGAGAACCGTAGTCAGTCAGAAAACAATCAGTTGATGTTCGTTGTACGGCAATGGACTCATGACATAGACTCCTTCCCAAACTTCGCCGAACTGGTCGCCGTCGCATGAGCGCCGCTCGTCCAGAAGCCGCTGTTCAACGCCGGGTTCGAGCACCATTATGGCCATGATCTGATTCCCTCCTTCTTCTCCGCCTGCATATATACACATTATCGTCGATTCCCATCGGCGACTCGACCCCGCCGGTCCCGCTTTTCGCGGCGGCTAGTGATCTATATCATATATGGTTCCAATACATCGGTACGTTTAGCGGCCGACTCGGCCGCAACCGCCACGACGACAAAAAACGCCATGAAAACCGACGAACTCCGCGAAAAATATCTGGCCTTCTTCGAGAACAAGGGCTGCGTCCGCCGGCCCAGCGACGTGTTGGTGCCGCGCGGAGACCCGTCGGTGCTGTTCACCCCGGCCGGCATGAACCAGTTCAAGGACCACTTCCTCGGCCGCTGCAAGTTGGCGTTCACCCGCGCGACGAGCTGCCAGAAATGTCTCCGCACGGGCGACATCGACAACGTCGGACGGACCGCCTATCACCACACATTCTTCGAGATGCTGG
This sequence comes from Pirellulales bacterium, assembly GCA_016928165.1. Taxonomy (GTDB): domain Bacteria; phylum Planctomycetota; class Planctomycetia; order Pirellulales; family Thermoguttaceae; genus JAHIKV01. The sequence continues at coordinate 1,494 of JAFGLH010000112.1, forward strand.
GCAACTTCAGCTTCGGCGACTATTTCAAGCGCGAGGCGATCCATTGGGCATGGGAATTTCTGACCGATCGGAAATGGCTCGGTATGGACCCCGAAAAGCTCTCGGCCACCGTCTATTTCGACGACGACGAGGCGGCCGCCGTGTGGCTGGACGAGATCAAGCTGCCGCCCGAGCGGCTGCAACGTATGGGCGAGGACGAAAACTTCTGGCCGGCCAACGCCCCCAGCCAGGGGCCGGACGGCGTCTGCGGCCCGTGCAGCGAAATCTACTATCACACCCCCTTCGGCGAGGTGGAAATCTGGAACCTGGTCTTTACCCAATTCAACCGCTCGGGCGACCCGCCCGACAATCTCAAGCCGCTGCCGAGCAAGAACATCGACACCGGGATGGGCCTGGAGCGGACGGCCGCCGTGCTGCAAGGCGTGGAGACGAACTTTCACATCGACGTCCTCCGCCCGCTGGTCGAGGCGGCCGGCGAGGTCTGCAAGGTGAAATACAACCCCGACGACGAGAACGGACGGCGGCTGCGGCGGATCGCCGATCACGTCCGCGCCTGCGCGTTCGCCGTCCACGAGAACGTCTATCCGGGCAACAAGAAGCAGGGCTACGTAATACGCCGCCTGCTGCGCCGGGCGGTGCTCGACGGCCGGCAGATGGGCGTCCGCCGGCCGTTTCTCCATAAGCTCGTCGCACGGGTCGCCGATCTGATGAAAAATCCGTATCCCGAACTGGGCAAAACGACCACCGCCGTGGCCGGAGTGATCGAACAGGAAGAAACGAACTTCCTCGACGTGCTCGACACGGGGCTGGATCGGATCGAACGGCTTTTCCGCGAAATGAAGGACCAGCGGCGCGGGACCGTCTCGGGCGCGGACGCCGCCGAGATGTTTCAGACCTACGGGTTCCCGCCCGAGCTGTTCGAGACGCTGGCCGCCGAACGCAATCTGGCCTTCGACTGGGACGGATTCGAGGAGGAGATGGAGCGGCACGGGCTGGAATCGGGTGGAGGGCGAAAGGTAGAGCTGTTCCGCCGCGATCCGCTCGAAGGACTGAAAAAGGCCATGCACGGCAGCCAGTTCCTCGGTTACGAAACGCTTGAAGTCGAAGGGGCGAAGGTCATGGCGATCGTCGCAAACGATCGCCTTTGCGACCGCGTGGACGAAGTGGATCACGAACACCCGATCGTCGTCGTTTTGGACAAGACCCCGTTCTACGGCGAAATGGGCGGACAGGTCGGCGACAGCGGAGAGATTTTCTCGCCGGGCATGCACTTCGAGGTCGTCGATTCGCAGATGGACGGCGGTTTCACGCTTCACAGCGGACACCTCCGCGAAGGCAAGATCGAGTTGGGCATGATTGTGTCGGCCCAAGTCGACGCCGCGCGTCGCCAGGCTATTCGCCGCGCCCATTCGGCCACCCACCTATTGCACTTCGCCCTGCAAAAACACCTCGGCAAACACGCCCTGCAACAAGGCTCGAAAGTCGATCGGGACTGGCTGCGGTTCGATTTCGCCCACCCCTCGGCCGTCGATTTCGGGCAGCTTGCCCGCATCGAATACGAAGTGAACGCCAAGGTTTTGGAATGCGAGCCGATCGGCTGCGAAAACCTGCCGCTGGAGGAGGCCCGCAAGACCGGAGCCACCATGCTCTTCGGCGAAAAATATCCCGACACGGTCCGCGTGGTCTCGGCCGGCGGGTTCAGCAAGGAGCTTTGCGGCGGCACGCACCTGGACAACACCGCCGGCATCGGCCTGTTCAAGATAATTAGCGAGGAGAGCGTGGCCGCCGGCACCCGGCGGATCACCGCCCTGACCGGACTCCGCGCGTTGGAGAGCATCCAGAAAGTGCAAGCAATCTTGCGCAGCGCGGCGGGCGTGGTAAAAGTCCCGCCGGAGGAATTGCCCCAGCGGATCGAATCGCTGGCCAAGGAAATCCGCCAGTTGAAAAAGCAGGCCGCCGCCGGTCCCCGGCCGGAAGGCCCCGGCGTCGAGCAGTTGCTCGCCGGGGCGACGGAAATAGGCGGCGCGAAGGTGGTGGTTGCCGAAGTGCCCGGCGGGCCGAACGACCTGCGAGCGATGATCGATCAGTTGCGCCGCAAATCGGCCCCGGTGGCCGTTCTTTTGGCCAATCGCGATGAAGAGGCGAAGAAGGTCACGCTGATCGGTGGCCTGAGCCGCGATCTGGTCGAGCGGGGCTTGGACGCCGTGAAGTGGGTACGGTCGGTCGCTAAAATCGTTGACGGCGGCGGCGGCGGTCGGCCCGACATGGCCCAGGCCGGCGGCAAACTCCCCGCGAAACTCCCCGAGGCCCTCGATGCGGCCCGCGCGGAAATCGAGAAGCTGCTAATGTCATAAAGCCGCGTCCGTTGGTCGCGCTTTGGCAAATATTGTCATATATTGTCATTCAGTGTATGCTTCCAATAGGAGGGTATACCGACCATGACCACGCTGAACATCTCGCTGCCCGAATCGATGCGGTCCTACGTCGATGAAAAGGTGTCCCAGGGCGGATACAGCACCGCCAGCGAATATATTCGCCAGCTAATCCGCGAGGACCAAAAGGCGTCCGCCCAGGAACGGCTCGAATTGATGCTGATGGAGGGGATCAATTCCGGGCCAGCTCGTGAAATGACTGCCGATGATTGGAATCTATTGCACAGTCGAGTTGAACAACGACAGACGGAAGACAAACAAAAATGACCGGACGCATTTTACGACGTGATTCGGTATTTCGGGATTTGGACGATCTGGCCGCATATATTCAAAAACAAAGCCCCGAGGCGGCAATTCGTTTTCTTCAGGCTTCGGAATCATCATTTCAGTTATTGGCGACTAATCCGAACTTGGCGAACGGCAGCGGTTCAAACGACCCGAGCTTGCCGAACTCCGCGTTTGGCAAGTCCGAGGATTTGAGAATTTTCTGATATTCTACCGGCCGGTCGAGGCCGGAATCGAGGTGGTCAGAGTATTGCACTCCGCTCGGGACGTTGCGGCCGTTTTCAATGATTAGCCGGTTCCAAGAGGGGATTCGGTGGCAAACGGCCGCCATTTGGTTACAATAGAGGGATATGTAGGACAGGTTGGCAACCTGTCATGTATTTGAGCTAAGGAGCAACAACGGTGTCGGAGCGATTTTCTTCAATTGAAGCGGCCGTCGAAGCCATAGCGTCGGGCAAGGTCGTCGTCGTCATGGACGCCGAGGACCGGGAAAACGAGGGCGATTTCATTTGCGCGGCCGAAAAAATCACCCCCGAGATGGTCAACTTCATGATTACCCACGGCCGCGGCCAGCTTTGCATGCCCATCCTGCCCGAGACGGCCGAGCGGCTCGACCTGCCGCAGATCGTCGAGAGCAACACCGCGCCGCTGGGAACGGCATTCACCGTGCCGGTCGATCATCGCAGTTGCCGCACCGGCATCACCGCCTTCGAGCGGGCAACGACGATCCGGGAAATCCTCAACCCGTCGAGCAAGCCGTCCGACTTCGTCCGCCCCGGACACCTCTACCCGTTGGTGGCGAAGGAAGGCGGCGTGTTGCGCCGCGCGGGCCACACCGAGTGCGCCGTCGACCTGGTCCGCATGGCAGGACTAAAGCCGGCCGGCGCGCTGATCGAAATCCTCGGACAGGAAGGCGATCGGGCAACCCGCGATGAGCTCTTTGCGCTGGCCGACAAATTCGGGCTGGAAATCATCACCATCGAGGCGCTGATCCGCCACCGCCGCCGCAGCGAAAAACTCGTCTATCGCCTGGCCGAGGCCAACCTGCCCACCCACTTCGGCACGGGCAGAATCATTGCTTACGGCGTTAAATACGAAGACCAGCAGCCGATTGCCCTCGTGATGGGCGAGCCGTCCAAGCGCCCCGAACCTTTGGTTCGGCTCCACTCGGCCTGTTTCACCGGCGATCTGCTCGCCTCGCTCCGCTGCGATTGCGGCGATCAACTCCGGTTGGCGATGGAGATGATCGGACGCGAGGGAGCGGGCGTTTTGGTCTATCTGCCCCAGGAGGGACGCGGCATCGGATTGATCGAGAAAATCAAGGCATACGGCCTGCAAGACCAGGGGATGGACACAGTCGAGGCCAATCTCGCCCTCGGACATCAGGCAGACAGCCGCGACTACGGCGTGGGCATACAGGTGTTGAAGGATTTGGGACTGTCGAAAGTCCGCCTGTTGACGAATAATCCCAAAAAGACCGACGCCTTCATATACGGCGGGTTCGACTTGGAAGTGGTCGATCAAGTCCCTATCCTCGGACCGATCCACGAACACAACCGCCGCTATATCGCCACCAAGCGTGACAAGATGGGCCACATCATCCCGTAGGTCAGGCGCCCCTTGCCTGACGCAAATCATTGCGGCGTATATGTTTGTCGGGTGCGGAGTACCAGACCCACACGCGGCAATCGCACGCTTTTCCGCAAATCGAGGCAAAGTCTAGGGCCAACTTTGCCGATTATTCCGACGGCGTTATCTAGGTAG
>JAFGLH010000113.1 GCA_016928165.1 Pirellulales bacterium
AGGCTGGTCACCACCGACCGCGAGGCGATCACCAACACATTAAAGGAAGCGGCCGACGCCGTCGAGGACAACGACATTGACCGGCTGCTGGCCTGCATCTCGCCCTCGGCGGAGGAGCCGCGCCGCGCATCGCATTGGATTCTGGAACGCTTCGACGTGGAACGGGCGTGGATCCGCAACCTGCGCATCGAAATCAACCGGCTAACCAGCCCGCCAACGGCCGATGCCCGCTTTCAGGCAGTCGGCGCCGGCCGCGACCGAAAAGGGCAGGTCCCCTACAACACCTATGGCCAAGACGTCGTCGTCCACTTGCGGCTCGAAGGAAATCGCTGGCTGGCGACCGGATACGGCATCGAGGACGTGTTGCCCGAGCGACAATGAAAAAGCTGCTCAACGCCGCCGTGATGGTCGGGCTGGCCGTTTACGTTGCGGCGTTCTACCTGTTGCCGACGCCAGTGCCGGGCGAGGCGGGCAAACCGCTGCGACGATTCGACCTGTTCTGGCGGCCGCTGCTGAGTCCGGACACTTGGCTGTTTCCCGCCTGGTTCGGCTCGCCCCCGCAATTCTCGTTCTTGGATCGGTTGCCCGTGTTGCTGACGGCCGGTGCGATCATCCTCTGGGCGGTCGTGCTCGGATGGCTGATATTGCGGCTGCTTTTCGCCCGAAAGGAAGCCTTCTCGCGACTGGAAACGTTCGTGTTCTCGCTCGGCGTCGGACTGGCCGCGCTGAGCGCGTGGACGCTGTTGATGGGGCTTTGCGGGGTGCTCGACCGGACGTGGACCGTTGTTGTTCCGGGCTTGTTGACGCTGGCAACATCCGTTGGGGTGGCAGTTAAACCGCCGCCCCAACTAGAACCGCGAAACGCGACCGACGGTCGCGGCTTTGTGGACGTGTTGGGGACGAAATGGCTCTGGCTGGCCGCGCCGTTCGCGGCGGCGATTCTGCTTTCGGCCATGCTTCCGCCGGTGGATTTCGACGTTCGCGAATATCACCTCCAGGCGCCGAAGGAGTTTTTTCAACAGGGGCGAATCACGTTTCTGCCGCACAACGTCTACGCCAACATGCCGCTGGGCGCCGAAATGTTCGCCCTGCTGGCGATGGTTATCGCGGGCGATTGGTGGCTCGGCGCGCTGGCCGGCAAAACCGTCATCGCCGCCTTCACGCCGCTCTGCGTGTTGGGACTGTTCGCCGCCGGGCGGAAATTTTTCTCGACCGGCGCGGGCGCGGTCGCCGCACTGGTCTACATCTCGGTCCCGTGGATAACAGGTCTCTCGCCAAGCGGATTGATCGAGGGCGCCACGGCCTGCTACTTGCTCCTGGCGGTTTACGCACTGTTGTTGCGCACCGACACCGGCGCGGCGCTGGCCGGGCTGTTCGCCGGCGCGGCCGTGGCGACGAAATACCCGGCGGCGCTGTTCGTCTTGCTGCCGCTGGCAGTATGGGTCGTTTTCAATAGTATTTCCAGACGAGAGGCTGTGAAACGCTTGGCGTTTTTCCTGCTAGCGGCGGCCGTCGTCTGCGGGCCGTGGTTCGCAAAAAACAGGGCCTTCACCGGCAACCCGGCCTATCCGCTGCTCTATGGAACCTTCGGCGGGGCAAGCTGGAACGAAGAAAAGAACAACCGCTGGAACGACGTCCATCGTCCCCGCGACTTTTCCGCCGCGGCGCTCGGTAAGGACCTCGGCCGCGTGACGATGACCAGCGATTGGCTCAGTCCCCTGGTCTGGCCCCTGGCGGCGTTGGCGCTGATCGGTATTTTTCCGAAAAACAAGCCGCTTGCGGCTTCGCAGTCGGTAATCTTGATGCTCGCCGCCTATGCGTTATTCGTAATCGCCGCCTGGTGGTTGTTCACGCACCGGATCGACCGCTTTTGGATTCCCGTCTTGCCGATCGCGGCCTTATTGGCCGGCGCGGGCGCATGTTGGTCGGTGGACCGCTGGTGGCGGGGGCTGTTGCGATGTCTCTTGATTGTCGGCTTGACGGCAAACTTCCTGCTGGCCGCCTCGGTCGGCGGCTACAACGCCTGGTTTGTCCCCTTGACCCAACTGCGCGACGATCCGGACCGGATCGGCGAGTGGCACCGCTTGTTCAACACCCGCATCGGCGACGGCCGGCTGCTGGCCGTCGGAGACGCGGCGGTTTTCGATCTCCGGCGACCGGTCCTCTACAACACCTGCTTCGACGATTGCGTCTTTGAGCAAGCGGTCAAGGGCAGGACGGCGGAGGAGGTCCGCGCGGAACTGCGGCGGCGGAACGTGGCCTACGTTTTCGTCAACTGGAGCGAGATCGCCCGCTATCGCAGCCCGGGAAACTACGGCTTCACCGACTTCATCCAGCCGGAGGTCTTCGAGCGGCTGGCCGCCGAGGGCGTGCTCGAGCCGTTGCCGTCGATTCCCGGCAACCCAGATCGCGCCTATCGCGTCGCGGACCGACTCAATACTGAACTTTTGCAAATTCGAAAACGAAAGTCCCCTCTCCCTCCGGGAGAGGGCTAGGGTGAGGGCTTGCGGCCATAAACCGCCTTGACTTGTTTGCGCGATTTTCCCATGCCCTCGCCCCCGACCCCTTTCCCAAAGGGAAAGGGGATAAATTTGCATAAGTTCAGTCAATACTTGGCCGCGCCGATCGCCCGGCGAATCGTCTCCCTCATCAGATCGTCGGGCCCCTCCCGGCCGGTGAACAACTGGTATTGCCGGCAGGCTTGGCGAACGAACATCTCGACGCCGGTGACGGTGAGGCAATTTCGGCTGCGGGCCTCCTTGATAAGCAGCGTGTTCTCGGGGTTGTAGACGGCGTCGAAGACCAGCGAGGACGGGCGGAGGCCGTGTTTTTCGAAAGGCGTTTCGTCCACGTTCGGGTGCATGCCGACCGGAGTGCAGTTGAACAACATGTCCGCCGAAACGGAGTGTCTGGCCGACCATTCGACCGAACGGCAGTCGAAGCGTTGGGCCAGCAGCAGGGCCTGCCGGGCCTCGCCGTCGGCGACCACGACGTTCACCCCGCGGCGGATCAATCCGTAGGCGACGGCCTTACCCACTCCGCCGGCGCCGAGCACCAGGGCGGTCTTGCCGCGGAGCTTCCGCTGCGCCTCGTCGCGGCCGCCGAAGGCCGCTTCGAGGCTGTCCATCGCCGCCCGATAGTCGGTGTTGTATCCCCGCCGGGTCTTGCCGTCGAAGACCACCGTGTTGGCCGATCCGATGGCCGCTGCGGCGGCGTCCGCCTCGGTGAGCTTCTTGATCACGGCCTCTTTGTGCGGGATGGTGACGCTCAGCCCGCGAATGTCCAACTGCGGCGCGTCGTCGATGAAGCGGAAAAGGTCCTCGCGCGGCACGCGGATGGGAATGTAGACCTTGTTCAGGCCGTGATGGCGGAAGGCCACGTTGTGGACCAGCGGGCTGAGGCTGTGGCCCACCGGGTCGGCGATCACCCCGTAAACCTCCGTCTCGGCGTCGATGCGGTCGTAATGATACGTCTCGGTCATCTGCTGGAAGCTGAGCTGCCCCGGCGCCAACACCCGCTCGTGATGGAAGGTGGCGTAGCTGAACGGGGCGCCGAACTTGCCGGCCAGAATCCGCGTCGGCGCGCCAATGTCGCCCATGCACAGTCCGATCATCGGCGTTTTGCTGCGGCGGGTCAGCGCGAGCATCCGCAGGTTGTCGCTTGGATGGTTGGCCATCGTGCATATTTTCACGATGTCCGGATCGAGCTGGCACAAACGCTGGTGTATTTCGTCCAAGTCGTCGGGCGTTTTGCGAAAGTCGTGATAGCTGACGATGCGTTTTGTCTTGCCGAAGCGGGGAATCGAACCGGCTACGTCGGCCTCCAAATCGACGTACTCCACCCCTTCGGCGATCGCCGAGCGAAGAAACAGCAGCCGCTGCTCCTCGCTGCCGATGAACTTCCCCCCGTCGATCGAACGGCGGCAGGAAATCACCACCGGAGAGGGCCGATCCGCGACCAGCCGCTTGATGTTCACGTCGCCGTTGATGTAGTCCAGGCGGAGTTCGACCATCTTGGCGCCCTGGTCGACCAGGTGTCGATACTCGGCGATTACGTGTCGATGCCGGCCGCGGCCGATGCTGACGCAGATCATGGCGAGGGGCGAGGGGTAAGGGATGAGGGGTTAGAGATAAATGAATTACCGTTCTGCCGCCGCGTCCACGCGGCGCCAGGATTGGTTAGCCCGGCCGCTCGCGGCCGAAGTGCCTTGTCGCAAACAATTCCCATTGTGACAAATCGCTTGCCGAAAATCAAACCCGTCCGCCGAGCGACGATTCATTGACCAAGCCCCCGTGTCGTGGTATATTTCACTACTGGAGGATTGGTGTCATAACCGTCGAAATCCCGTCCGAATTTCAACAGTTCGTCAATCAAGTTATCGACAGCGGCAGTTGCAATACCGAGTCCGAAGTGGTCAGTGACGCGCTGCGGCTGCACGAACAGCGCCGCCGGCGAATCGAGGAGCTAAGACGCGAAATCCAGCCGGCATTGGACCGATTGGATCGAGGCGAAGGGATCGAACTGAAAAACGATGACGAATTGAGACAGTTTTTTGACGACATCAAACTGAGTAGTCGAGAACGATCAAACGAATTCATTTCCCATTAATTTTCACGCCTTGATCGAACTTGGACAATTCGTCTGGAACCTGTTTCTCTTTGGCTGGCTGTGGAAAAATCCATTGAACCGTAATTGCCCATTCACCGGTTCTGTAGCAATACACGCATATATGCATCGGCCCCTTTTTTCCAGATGCATCGGAAAACAACATGCGGTGATATTCTTCGCCGTGAAATGTCACATCCCCTTCATCAATAAGCTGGATTGACGGTCGCCCGAGAAATTGTTGTTTTTGTGCAGAATAATGAGGTTGTCCCTGACGTAGTTGAAATAGAAAATGGCGGTTCCTCAGGTCCGGGCGGTGTAGCCTGGACCGCTTTCCATCACGAAAG
>JAFGLH010000114.1 GCA_016928165.1 Pirellulales bacterium
CTGGACAGAAACGGCCAATGGCGTCAAGTCTGGCCAAACGCCCGCCCCGTCACGACTTAAGGCCGCCCAGAACGCTGGTCACACACTTACACGATCGGGCACTAGCAACGGCGACGACGATAATGTAAAAATAACGTCTTAATCTCCAAAAAACCATGCCCATACGAATCGTCCTCTGTTACCCGGTCGAAGCGAAACACGTCGAGCGGATCGCCGCCGCGATGCCGGAGGCCGAGATCGTCGATGCCGGGCAGGAACGCGTCGCCGACGAGCTTTTCGACGCCGACGTCTTCTGCGGCCACGCCAAAGTGCCTGTCGATTGGGACGGCGTGGTGAAAAAAGGCCGTCTGCAATGGATGCAATCGTCGGCCGCCGGCATGGAACACTGCCTGACCCCCTCGGTAATCGAGTCGGACATCGCGGTGACCAGCGCCTCGGGCGTGCTGGCCGACCAGGTGGCGGAACACACGATAGCGCTGATGACGGGCTGGTGCCGGTCCTTGCCGACGTTTCTTCGCGCCCAGGCCAGGAAAGAGTTCATTCGCCGACCGACCCGCGATCTGACCCGCGCGACGGTCGGCGTCGTGGGCCTCGGCGGCGTGGGGCGGCGTTTGGCCAGGTTGCTCGCCGCCTTTGACGCGCGCATTCTGGCGACCGACATGTTTCCGGTCGACAAGCCGGCGTGCGTCGATGCACTATGGCCGGCCGACGGGTTGGACGAACTGCTGCCGGCGGTCGATTTTTTGGCGCTCTGCCTGCCGCTGAACGATTCCACCCGCGGCATGATCGACGCGGAGAAACTTTCCCGCATGAAGCCCGACGCCCTGCTGGTCAACGTCGCCCGAGGGCCGCTGGTGGTCGCTGCCGATCTGATCGCCGCACTCGAGGGCGGACGTCTCGCCGGGGCGGTGATGGACGTGACCGACCCGGAGCCGCTGCCGCCGGAGAGCCGGCTTTGGAACCTGCCGAACGTCATTATCACTCCGCACGTCGGCGGGCAAAGCCGGCGGCGGATCGACGACATGACCGACTTGTTTTGCCGCAATCTGCGGCGTTGGAGCGCCGGAGAGCCGTTGATCAACTACCTTTCCGACAAACGGCTGGGATTCCCCATTCGCGGCGGCCGATACCCGCTCTGGGTAGAGTAAGCTCCTCTTTACCTCCGCACGCCGTAAGAGTTATGATGATCGCAAACAGACCTAGGGGCATGCACCGGGGGCGCCAGTCTGTTGGGGCGGCAGTTAAACCGCCACACCAGCAATCAAACCAGGGGCGCCGGGAAAAATTATATGTCCACCACAACCTTTCTCGAACGCAGCGCCACTCACACGTGGGGCGGCCGACCGACTGACCGATGTCCCGGAGAACTGCTCGAACACTATCGGAAGATCATCGAGGAAAAGCGGCTCAACTGGACGACGCACCACCGTCTGATCAGCCTGCTCGGTTCCGGCGGCCAGGGAATGGTCTACCTCACCGAGCGGCGCGGAACGGACAACTTCACCCTGCCGGTCGCCTTGAAAATCTTCTCGCCCGAACATTACGAAAACGAGCGCTCCTACGACGAGGCAATGGCCCGGATGGCCGAGGTGGCCGCGCGGGTGGCGCAAATCCAACAAGACAACCTGTTGGACGTACACAACTGGGTCGACCGCAGCCGCATCCGCATGATGGAAATGGAATGGGTGGACGGCTTCGACCTTTCCCGGCTGTTGACCGGGCGGATGCTCGAACGGCTCGAAAGCCGCGTTAGCGCGAAGCGTTGGAGCTACATCAACCAGGTGATCGTCACGGCCGGTCCGATGCAGCCGCGCGTGAAGCCGGGCGTGGCAATGGCGATCATCCGCGATTGCCTGGCCGCCCTGGCGGCCTTGCACCGCCATGGGATCGTCCACGGCGACCTGAAGCCGTCGAACATTATGCTCAAGCGAACCGGAAACGCGAAGATCGTCGATCTCGGTTCGGCCTTCGACCCGGCAAACGCACCCGCTCGGCGAAATTGCACGCCGGCATACGCCGCCCCCGAAGTGCTCGAAGGTGGAGAAAGCTCGCCGCGCAGCGACCTTGCCGGACTGGGATACGTTCTGATAGAAATGCTCTCCGGCTCGCCCCCCTTCGCCGGGTTGACGAATTACCGCGACCTGTTGGAGGCTAAGCGGTTCCTGGCTCAGCGGCTCCACGCCATTCTTCCCCACGAGGTCGTTTGCAACGAGTTGTTGATGAGTTTTTGCCGCGGGCTGATCGCCCCCGATCCAATGCGGCGTTTCCCCAGCGCCGAGGCGGCCGACCTGGTCAAGGAGGGCGCCGCCAATTTTCACCGCCAACTCATCAAGGGCGACCTGGCCAGCGAATACGACAACGAAATCCGCCTCTGGCTCGAGGAGTTGCATGAATTGGACTGAAAAAGGCCGGCGGGGACACCGACTGCTCGTCAATAGAACGCAGCTTGACCGTTCACAGTCACCGCCGAGGGGAACAGTTACTTTTTCCGGGCCGCCTTGCCTGAGGCTCTTAATCTTAACCTAAGCGGCCGTTCATAAACAACTTCGGTTTTTCACGCGCCAACCGCCATCACCCCCGGCCCCTCTCCCGCTTGCGGGAGAGGGGAGTAATTATTGAACGGCTATTAAGACTCTTTTTTTAACGGCATCTGCATTTGCCGTTCAAGCCGTCGGTCGATACAATCGGCCTGTTCATTTCATTAGCCGAGCGCAAGCGGCGGCTAAACGTATTCGGAGTGTTATATCCATGCCACGCTATAATCCGGCCGTAATCGAGCCAAAATGGCAAAAATACTGGGCCGAGCACCGGACGTTTGCTTGCCCCAGACTGCCCAAGGGGCGCAAATTATATGTTTTGGATATGTTTCCATATCCAAGCGGCGATGGGCTACACGTTGGACACCCGGAGGGTTACACGGCGACGGATATCGTGTGCCGTTGGAATCGGATGAAGGGGGTTAGTGTAATGCATCCGATGGGCTGGGACGCCTTTGGTCTGCCCGCCGAACTGCATGCCAAAAAGACCGGCACTCATCCCCGCGAGACCACCGAGCGGAACATCGGCAATTTCCGTCGCCAATTGAAGATGCTCGGTTTTTCCTACGACTGGGACCGGGAAGTGGCCACGACCGACTTGGACTATTTTCGCTGGACGCAGTGGATTTTTTTGGTTCTCTACGACACCTGGTTCGATCCGGCCGAGCGGCGCGGACGTCCGATCTCCGAGTTGCCGATCCCCCGTGAAATCGAAAAGCAGGGCGCGGGCGCCGTCGAGCGATACCGCGACGAGCATCGGCTGGCCTATCAGATCGAGGCCCCGGTGAATTGGTGCCCGGCGCTGGGGACCGTCTTGGCCAACGAGGAGGTAGTGGGCGGGGTGAGCGAGCGGGGCGAGCATCCGGTGGTCCGCGCCAAGTTGCGCCAGTGGATGCTGCGGATCACCGCCTACGCCGACCGGCTGGAAAAAGACCTCGACAGGCTCGATTGGCCCGAGGGAATAAAACTCCTGCAGCGCAACTGGATCGGCCGCAGCACCGGAGCGGAAGTTGATTTCTACATTGGGGGCGGGGGTCGAGGGGCGGGGGACGAGGGAAAGCCGCTTGCGGGTGAATATGAAGCGTGGAAAAAGAGTCGCGCAAAATCCGGATTTCCCCGCAAGCCGGGCAACGAGGTGTTGCGCATCTACACGACCCGCGCCGACACGCTCTTCGGCGCCACCTATATGGTCATTGCGCCGGAACACCCGTTCGTCGAGCGGCTGACCACGCCCGATCAGCAACAGGCGGTCCGCGACTACTGCGAGCAGGCGGCGCGGAAGAGCGACCTCGACCGCACCGATCTGGCCAAGGAGAAAACCGGCGTCTGGACCGGCTCGCATGCGATCAATCCGGTCAACGGCGAGTCGATCCCGATTTGGGTGGCCGATTACGTATTGATCAGCTACGGCACCGGCGCGATCATGGCCGTCCCGGCACACGACACGCGGGACTGGGAGTTCGCCAAACGGTTTAATCTACCGATCATTCCGGTCGTTGATCCAGGGGATAGCGGCCAGCGGTCAGTGGCCGGCGACCAGAATAAGGAGTCCCGATCCGAAGCCTTTATTGCCGAGGGAGTGGCGATCAACTCCGGACCGTACAACGGATGGCCGACGGCGGAGTTCAAACAAAAAATCGCCGAAGACTTGACCGCGCAAGGCATCGGCCGGGCGGCGGTCAACTACAAACTCCGCGACTGGCTCTTCAGTCGGCAACATTTCTGGGGCGAGCCGTTCCCGCTGCTGCACGAATTGGACGACGCCGGACGGCCGACCGGGCGAATCGCACCGCTGGAACCGAGCGAATTGCCGCTAAATTTGCCGAAAGAAATGGTTTTCGACGCCACGCACGACCGCCCCGAGCCGCCGCTGGAAATGGCCCCCGACGATTGGCTCTACGTCGCGCGCGACGGCAAGCGCTACAAGCGCGAGACGAACACAATGCCTCAATGGGCCGGCTCCTGCTGGTACTATCTGCGGTTTCTCGATCCGAAGAACGATCGAGCGATGGTCGATCCGGAGATCGAGCGGGCGTGGATGCCGGTCGATCTCTACGTCGGCGGAGCAGAGCACGCCGTGCTGCATCTGCTCTACGCCCGCTTCTGGCACAAAGTCCTCTACGACCGCGGACACGTCGGCGGCGACGAGCCGTTCATCAAGCTGGTCAACCAGGGAATGATCCTTGGCGAGAACAACGAAAAGATGTCCAAAAGCCGCGGCAACGTGGTCAACCCGGACGAGGTCGTCGCGGAGTACGGGGCCGACTCGCTGCGGCTCTACGAGATGTTCATGGGACCGCTGGAGGCGGTCAAGCCTTGGAGCATGGACGGGGTGACAGGCGTCCGCGGTTTTCTCGACCGCGTGTGGCGGATGATAGTCGATGAACGGGCCGAGGAAATGGCAATCAACCCGGCCGTAACAGACGTCGAGCCGACCGCCGCGCAAAATCGCATGTTGCACAAGACCATCAAGGCGGTGACGCGCGACCTGGAACAGATGTCGTTCAACACGGCCATCTCGCGGATGATGGAGTTCGCGAACTTCTTTCTGAAGGAAGAGTCGCGGCCTCGGGCGGCGATGGAAAAACTCTTGCTGCTGCTCTCGCCGTTTGCCCCGCACCTGGCCGAGGAGCTTTGGAGCTTATTGGGACGCACCGGATCGTTGGCCTACGAGCCGTGGCCGAAGTACGACGAAACGGCGATCAAGGAAGAGACGATCGAAGTGCCGGTCCAGATTTGCGGGAAGCTGCGCGGGCGGATCGAGGTTCCGGCCGGAGCCGACAAGGAGACGATGGAGTCGGCCGCCCGGGCCGAGCCGAAAATCGCCGAGCTGCTGGCCGGCAAGACGGTGGTGAAAGCGATCGTCGTGCCCGGCCGGATGGTAAACTTCGTGGTGAAGTAGACGGCCACGTCGCTAGTCGGTCTTCTGACGCGAGGCGCGGACCACCGAACCGCTGGGCCTAAGCCGGATCGGGTGGTCTTCGCCGAGGACCTGAAGTATTTTCTTGACCAGCGTCGGCCGGACGACGTAGTAGCAGCGCAACGGACCGCACACGTGGCAGTCGATCAGGCCCGCTTTTCGCAAAGCGCCCATGTGCTGCGAAAGGTGCGCCTGTTCGAGCGGCACCAGTGAATTGATGTCCTTGACGCAGCGGGGCCGCCCGCAAAGCGCGTCAAGAATTACCAAACGCACCGGGTGCGCCATGACGCGCAACAATTGCGCGCGCTTTTTCCAATCAATGTTTGGGTCGGCATCGATCATGGTTTCCACAACTGGACAACGACCTTTACAAAGTCTCGTCGCGATAAATGTCCGTGCTGCCGGTGTTGCGTAAATGTAATTTTAATATAACGATCCGTTAATGTAACGGTCAAGGCCAATATGAACGCGCCCCGCCGGCTTATTCGAGAAACCAAGGTGGACGATATATAAGAATATGGCTATATAATATATGGAATAGTGGCTCCGGGGCGCTTCGGGGCAAATGGACGCCAACGAAAAAAGGGAGATCGCAATGTCAGACCACGTGGGTGAGTTTATCCGATCGCAACAGCAATGGGAATACCTCCGTCTGGAGGCCCCGGCCGCCGAATCCCTCAACGATGAATTACGGGAAGCGGGCCGGGAAGGGTGGGAATTGGCCGGCGTCGTCTACACCGACGGGGCGGACGTCTGGCACGGATTTCTAAAACGCCCGAGAGCCGAATCGGAATAACAGTCGGCATTAACGCGGCACGATCGGACTTTCCGCCATCGTGCGACGCGACCACGGTGATCGGCGGTGTGGGCACTGCGCCCGAATAGCCTACGTATCGCTCCGCGATCCTCTCGGCCTTAAAAGGCAAACACGCCGCTGTCGCCGGCGGCGGGGCGCTGCTTGCGCAACTGGGCCATTATCGACGAGATGGCCCTGAGATTGGCCCGGGCGGCGGCGGCCATGTCCCCCGACCCGGCGGCGGCTGCTGCCTGGGCCAACAACCCGTCGAACCCACTCCAATCGACCTTCCAGTTCTCGCTCAGCGAGGCGTCGCGAAGCTGGCGGACGATCTCGGCCAGCCGGGTCAACAGGTCTTGGTTTGGCGCGCAGTCGCTCTTGACGTACGGTCCGCGCCCGAATCGCCGCCGATCGACCTCGTTTTTTTTCCCGCCGCCGTAGCGTTGCACCAGCGCCGCCGCGCCCGATCCGACCGCGGCAAAGAAACAAGCCAACGCGGCCGCCCTGTATCCCATCGCCATCAGCCCGACGGCCGCCAGCGAAGAGGCGCCCAATAAGGTCCAGAGCAGCGGATGGATTGGGCGAAGGTTCTGCGCGGCCGACGACGCGGTCTGATCGGCCGCGCCGGCTTGCGCCACCTGCGGGCCGAGAACCCTTGCCACGACGGCCGTAATGTTGTCCGGCCCGCCGCGGAGGCAGGCTAGGTCGATCAACGTTTGCGCCGCGTCGGCCGGCGGAAGAGAGGCGAGCACCATGCCGATTTCGTCGTCTTTCACCTGGTTCGACAGCCCGTCGCTGCACAACAAGAATGTGTCGCCCGTCTCGACTTGGAACGGCCCTTCGAGATCGACCTCCACCGTGGGACTGGGACCGAGCGAACGGGTGATAATGTTTTTCGAGACGTAACCGGCGGCCTCCGCCTTGGGTAAATTACCCGACGCCTGCATCTCCCAGACCAGGCTGTGGTCGAAGGTCAACTGTTCGATCCGGTTGCCGCGGAGCCGATAGGCGCGGCTGTCGCCGACGTGGGCGACCAACGCGCCGGCGGGCAAAAGCAGCAAGGCCGTGGTGGTCGTGCCCATCCCGTGGAAATCGGGCGTTGCCTGGCCGCGGGTGTGAATCTGGCGGTTGGCCTCCAGAACGGCCGAGAGGATCGCCTCCGGCGGCGATTGATCGAGCAGTTTCCGGTAGGTCAACGAAACCACGTCGGTGGCGATCTTGCTGGCAAACTCTCCGGCGGCGTGTGCGCCCATTCCATCAGCAACTATGAACAAATGTCCCCGCCGGTCGAAATCCCCTTGATCGCCGGCCGGCGCCATGCAGTACGAATCTTGGTTGTTCGCCCGGCGCAGACCTATGTCGCTCAGCGCGGCCTTTTCGAGGCAATGGCTCCAGATGTCCGTGGTAGGTTCCATATTTGCAAGTATAGCTGTGAGTTTGGGGGACAACCAGTCCGGTTGGGGGGCTGAATTTTGGAATTTCGGCCTAGCCGCGACCCGGGTTGCCGATTATACTCCCGCCCCTCGATGGTAGGCGATTGTATTGTCGTGGCAGGCTGCGGGCCGCGAGCGGTCCGGCTATATGATATGCCTAAATCGGGTTTCTCCGCCATGTTGAAAGAACCCAACGGACGATTTTACGGTTTTATGCTGCTCGGGCTGGCGGCGTGCGCCGTCCTTTTCAGCGGCTGCGTGCATCGGCGGATGACGGTGCGGACCAATCCGCCCGGCGCGTTGCTCTACGTGGACGATTACGAGATCGGGACCACGCCCGTCTCGACTAGTTTCACATATTACGGAAAGCGAAAAATCCGCCTGGTCAAGGACGGCTACGAAACGCTCACCGTGATGCAGGACATACCGCCGCCGTGGTACGAGTTTCCGCCGTTGGATTTCGTGGCGGAGAATTTTGTCCCCGGTCAGATCCGCGATCAGCGGGTATTGGACTATCAACTCAGGCCGCAGGCGGTCGTGCCCACCGAGCAGTTGCTTTCGCGCGGCGAGGCGCTTCGCCGCGGGGTCCAATCGGCTTCGGCGGCCGCCGCGCAGCCGCCCGCTCCAGAGACGATTCCCGCGCCCGAGGGCGTCGGCGGCCATCA
Organism: Pirellulales bacterium; assembly: GCA_016928165.1. GTDB lineage: Bacteria > Planctomycetota > Planctomycetia > Pirellulales > Thermoguttaceae > JAHIKV01. The sequence continues at coordinate 8,352 of JAFGLH010000114.1, forward strand.
GGTCCATCCCTTGCCGCCGCGATAAAGACGAAATATAAAATATAAAATTGCCGATGGGACGCCGCGCGCTGAGGAAGATCGATCCAACGCTCGACCTGAGCGGACGCCTGAGGACCATCGACCAGTTGCCGCGGCCCTGGGACGCCGCCGCGCTGTTCGGACGCCGGGTGCCATTGGAGGTCGAGGTCGGCTCGGGCAAGGGATTGTATCTCCGCCGCGCCGCCGCCGAGAGGCCGGCGACCGATTTCCTGGGCATCGAAGTCGCCGGCAGATACGCCCGATTCGCCGCGGCGGGACTAATCAAGGCCGGCCTGCAAAACGCGCTGGTCGTTCACGGCGACGCGCTGCGCGTCTTCGGCGAGTTGCTGCCGGACCTCTCGCTGGCGGCGGTCCACGTCTATTTCCCAGACCCCTGGTGGAAGAAACGGCACCGGCGGCGGCGCGTGATGTGCGAGGCGTTTCTCCGCGACGTGGAAAGAACGCTCGTCCCGAACGGCTCGCTGCATTTCTGGACCGACGTGGCCGAGTATTTTCAGACCGCATTGAATTTGATCGCAGCGCACACGTCTTTGCACGGTCCGCTGCCCACGCCGGAAACGCCCGCCGAGCACGACATGGATTACCGCACTCACTTCGAGCGCCGCGTGCGGAAGGCGGGCGATCCGGTGCATCGGGCCGAGTTCAGGAAGCGGTAATAACACCGCCGTGGTTGGGGTGGGCTGTTATACTGCCTCCCCAACATCGTTCCTGCGCCGCTTTCGGCGGAGTTGCGTGGCGCCGGTCAATCTGCTATCATAGTGGGTAGAACGAGTCGCCGAACAGGGGGTCTTGCAGCGACGAAACATAAGGAGATCATCGGCCGAGAAGAACGACATCCTGTCTGATATTTCCATTCCAGGCTTCCAACACACTCTTATCTTACGAGGGGGAAGAAGATCATGGATACGACAAAAGAAATCGGGACGGAGCAGGATGCGAAGCGTGCGGTGGCGATGGAAATCGCCCTGAAAGTCGGGCTGCTGGAAAAATGCGAGGAGCACGGCTGCGTCTACGACGCCATGAACGATTTTGCCTTGGAGGACGCTTTTCGCTTTGCCGACGCGCTAATGTCGCAGAACGATCCGTCAGTCGACGTGTTCGTCGGCAACCGCAAGCGGATGCGCCACGCCATCGAGAACATTCGCGCGGGCATGCCTAACTGCTGCCCGGAATGCTTTTACGCCAAGCAGAACCAGCAGTAGGCGACATAGCAACGTGTTTTTGGGTTACGGCACGCCTTGAAATGAGCGCGGGGCCACGATCCGGTCTTCGTCCAGATTCGGCTAAAGATAAATGCGGTGGTATTGGACAGTTCTGCTGGGATCCTGTATCGGCATAGGATTATTTGTCGCGACGGGCTTGGTTCTCCAAGCGACAATATGGTCACAGGTCCCGGAACATCATTTTGCCTCGATCTTAGACGCTCCCGCGACGCTTTCGTGGACGAACGTCGAGGAACCCGGCCCTTCAAGCGGCGTTCACTTGCAGGGAAAATGGTTTACGTCGAATCAGGAATGGACGCCGCTCGACACGCAGCAATTCGACAACACGCTCTGTTCGGCCCGGGTGACAAACGCCTACGAATATCAGTTCCTACCTTGGAGGCTGAACGTTTGGGGATTTGTCGGCAATGACGGAAACTATCGTTTCTTTCCGCTGATTTCCGGAGGCGGCCGCGGCGACGCTTCAGCCGAGTTGCGGATGCAATTCGATAAAACGCGTCGAATTCCGACGGTCGTCGTCAAGGAGAGCTACCTCGCGGCTTCCTTGTATCGCACGGCTACTTTGGTAATCGTTCACAGGGGACTGTCCCGATTTTCGCGGTTCACCGCGAAAATGGGACTGTCCCCCTCGGTGGTGAAGGGGACAGGCAC
>JAFGLH010000115.1 GCA_016928165.1 Pirellulales bacterium
CGCTACGAGGAAGTGGAAAACGTGCCGGTGACGACCTACAAGGCCTCCGAGGTGCGATCGCCCGCCGACGTGCTGCCGAAATTCTTCCGCACCGAACCGAACGTGGCGGTGATCCGTGACCTGGTCGACGCCGAGACGGTGTCCTTGATCTGCGAGGAAATCGAAGACGAGCGGTTGATAATCGGCACCATTCGGGCGAAAGACACCGCCGAGGCGTTGCTGCGGGTGCTGGCCCTGGGAGTGGCGCCGGACGAGTTCGCCCGCTCCGTCAACGCCGTGGTCGGGCAGCGATTGGTCCGCAGGCTGTGCGAGTCGTGCAAGGAGCCGTATGCCCCGACGCCGCAGATTCTCCAGCAACTCGGCATCCCCGAGGGCCGCGTGCAGGCCTTCTATCGACCGCCGCAGCCGAGTCCCGACGAACGCCGCGAACCCTGCGAACGCTGCGGCGGGATCGGCTACTACGGAAGGACGGCGATCTTCGAGCTGTTGATCGTCGGAGACAACGTCCGCAGGGTCTTGACCACCAACCCGAAGTTGGACCCGCTCCGCCAGGCCGCGCGAAAAGACGGCATGAAAAGCCTGCAAGAAGAGGGCGTGTTGTTGGTCGCGAAGGGTATTACCTCGCTGCCGGAGTTGATGCGCGTGTTGAAACAATAGAAACAGTGGCTAGTAGCCAAAAAAACCGCCCTCTAGCCGCCAAACACCATCCGCCAACCATGTCCTGGATATTGCCCCTGTTGATGTTGTTGATCTTCGTGGCCTGCGTGGCGACGTGCTATTCGGAAGGGACGTGGAGCAACGCGATCATGCTGATCAACATTATCACCGCAACCATTTTGGCGGTGAACTTTTTCGAGCCGCTGGCCAAATGGCTGGAGGGCTGGCAGCCCACGTATACTTACATCTGGGACTTTTTGTCCCTGTGGGGATTGTTCGCCCTGTCCATGTTGATCTTCCGCCTGCTGACCGACACCCTTTCCCGGGTGAAGGTCCGCTTTCTGAAGATCGCCGATCGGATCGGCAGCGGAGTGCTGTCGGTGGCCATCGGTTGGGTAATGATCTGCTTCACGATGATGACCTTGCACACGGCGCCGCTGAGCCGCACTTTTCTGTGGGAGGGTTTTCGGCCGCAGGAGCGGATGATCATGGGGCTAGGCCCCGACCGGCAATGGCTGGGGCTGATGAAAAGGACGTCGAAGGGCGTGTTTTCCCGCGCCGCGCCGCGCCCCTTCGGTCCTTCCTCGAAGTTCATCAACACCTACGAAACGCGCCGCTCGAACCTGGAAGAACACATTAAAAAAAACAACTCGCTCCGCGTAAGGTAGCAGATAATCAAGGAATGATGCGACCAAACGTACCCGACGTTCACATCAGCGATCAAAGAGACGCGGCCCTGGCTTCGTATCGCGCCGTTCCGGGCCAGGCCGTGGCGGGCTTGATATTCGGCCTCCTTTCCCCCCTGGCGCTGCTCGATCCGCTGTTCTGGATCGTGCCCGCCTTGGGCGCCTTCTTCTCCTGCTGGGCGGTTCGGCGGATCAAGGGCGACGCCGCGTCGCTCGCCGGGCGCGGCCTGGCGACGGCCGGCCTGGCGGTTTCCCTGCTGTTCGCAGCGGCCGCTCCAACCGAATGGTTGGTCTACCGCGGTTGGATGCGAGGCGAGGCCCGGCAATGCGCCGAGCTGTGGTTCCGCTGTATTCGCGACGAGGCGCCGCACAAGGCCCACCAATTGGCCGTCCCGCCGCGGCAGCGGCAGCCGTTCGACGACCGGCTCTGGGACTTCTACCGCAACAATCCCCGATCCCGCGAAGCGCTGAAAGGTTATACGAGCAACCCCGCGGTGCGCGCCCTGCTGGCGTTGGGGCCCCGGGCGAACACCCGCTTTTACGACACGACCGAACAAGTCCGCGCCGACGACCTTGATCTAGTCGAACAACTTTACGCCGTCACCTACGACGAGGAGGGCGAGCGAAAATCGTTCTTCGTCTCGGTGAGGGTGGCGCGGCCAAAGACCCCCGGAGAAAAAACCGGTTGGTTCGTCCTCGGCGTCGAGGGGGGAATGTTGCCGGAAGGCTTGAAAAAAACGGAATAACCGCTCGAAGGGTGGCTGATGGGACTCGAACCCACGACTTCCAGATCCACAATCTGGCGCTCTAACCAACTGAGCTACAGCCACCGTAAACCCGTAAGATAAGCCTATCACATAGCCGTCGGATGGCAAGCCCCGCGAACGACTTTTCGGCCTATGCGCCATGCGCCGAGGGCTATCAGCAGCAGCCCCAACGAGCCTGGCTCGGGCACCGTCTCGACGGCCACCAGCAGCACGTCGTTTCCGCCGCCGGACTGGTCGCCATAGCGGATTTGCCACAGAAAGCCGTCGTAAACACCGACCACGGCTCCGTCGTCCAAGCCGAGAAACGTGCCCGTTAGCGCGCCGTCGGTCTCGTTGCGGATGATCCACAGCTCGTCGCCCGGCGCCGCCCAGCCGCTGCCGCTAAACGCCAACGCCAGCGCGCCGCCGAGCGAGACGTCGTGCGTCCGACCGGAGATTCGGACCTGATCGTATCCGGCCGCGCCGGGCGTCGGCCCGCCGACCTCGATGTGCAACAATCCGTTCATCGAGTAATCGCCCTCGACGTATTGAACGCCGGGGCTGAGTCCGAGGTCGTGAACGCCGAGCCGTCCGATCTCCAGATTGCCGAGGACGTTGCCCGATCCTTGCAGGGTCTGGCCGCCGGCCGATCCGAACCGATACCCTTCGGCGACACCGCTCAGGTCGAGCGTCGCCTCGGCGGCGACGTTGATGGTTGGGCAAGCGTCCAGCACGCCGTTGTTTTCCAGCCGCAGGATTCCCTCCCGGACGTGTACCTCGCCTCCGAAGGCGTCGTTTGCGCCCGACAGGCCGAGCGTTCCGGAGCCTAGCTTGGTCAACGCGCCCTCGCCGCTCCATGTGGTCGTCGCCGCCGCGCAGTCGAATTGCCGCGTGTCGATGGCTCCGCCGCCGGCCAGGAACGTCACCGGGCGGTCTTCTCGGATGCCGATCGCCGCGCCGAATTGCAGCGTTCCACCGTCGAAAACAACGCCCGCGCCGGTCGTGCTGAGTTGGTTGTCTCGCGAGATGCGGAGCGTGCCCTCTTTGATTGTCGTTTGTCCTTTGTAGTTGTTGGCTTTGGCCAGCACGAGCGTTCCCGCCCCGGTTTTTATCAGGCCGGCGCCGGGATTGCCCGCCACGACGGCGTCGATCGTGGCCGTGTGGTCCGCATCGACGACCTCGATGGCGTTCGCTCCCGCTCCGCCGCTCCCTCCGGCGGTCAGGACCAAACGTGACTTGGAATCGCCGCCCTCGATCGTACATCCATCGGCGGCGAATGTCAGGCTGCGGGCGGCGACCGTCGCAGCAGAGGCGATTTTCACCGTTTCACCCGAGCCGGCGAAGTAGGCGTTGTCGCCGTTGGCGCCGTCCCAGGGCGAGTCGCTTGTTCCATCCCGGCTCGCATCCCAACGAAGGGCGTCGGAGTTGTCCCACAGTTCGTTGTGGCCCCCGTTCCACCAGAGGTCGCGGCTAATGGTCGGAGTTCCCTCCAGGCCCACGTCGTCGATGTTCCAATACTTTTCGGGTCCGATGTTTTTTATGGACAGCTTGAACGCGAGCGACCGCGGTCGCAGCGAGTTGGGAATCCGTATGGTGAAATCGTTGTAGCCGTCATCGGCGCGAACGCCCTCGCCCTGGGGCGAGACGACTCCGCCCCATTCGATTTCTTTCTCCACTGGCGCCGTGTGGTCGAAGCCCCACACCGCGCCGCCGCCGTAACCTTGCAGAGTGACGTCGGCTTTCGGGCCGTAAGCGGGATCCGCTCCGTCGTCGTATGTTGCCGTGGCTACATACGCGGCCACGTAATCGTCGGGCGTGTGTCCGCCGTCTCCGCCGTAAACGGTGGAAGAGACGTGGTATCGAATGGAAAGGTTCGTCCAGCCGGAGAGAAACACCTCCGAGAAAACCAGGTGCGAGGTGGAATTGTTGACGGACCAAGAGCCGGTCCCGCCGAGAATTCTCTGCCCGTTCGGGGAGTCGTTGCCGCCGGGATCGGTATTGAGGAATCCGCCGCCCGAATTGGCCGTCGACCAGGTATCGCCGAACGGCTCAAAGCCGCAAGAGACAATAACGGCGGCGTCCCCTCGAACGGCCGTCAGGACCGCCGCCAGCGCCAGGCAAGCCGCCGGAGCCATTGCCCTTCGCCGCGGGCGACCGCGGAGCGTATTCGAGGGCCGGATGCCCCGCGACATTTCGGCCCGACGCCGCCTCATTGATCGTATGAAAACTCACCGAAGGCCCCCGGCGTGCCCCGAGGCAGACGCTTCCCCTCTCGACCGGCAGCGAAATATGGCCGGTATTATAGCCTCTTGTCCGCCCGCGCCTAGAACAGCAAAAGAGGAGTGTGTGACCAGCGTTCTGGGCGGCCTTAAGTCGTGACGGGGCGGGCGTTTGGCCAGACTTGACGCCATTGGCCGTTTCTGTCCAG
>JAFGLH010000116.1 GCA_016928165.1 Pirellulales bacterium
CTGGACAGAAACGGCCAATGGCGTCAAGTCTGGCCAAACGCCCGCCCCGTCACGACTTAAGGCCGCCCAGAACGCTGGTCACACACTAACGGCTTCCCTCGGTGGAAAATATCCGCGATAATGATAACATTGAAAGGCGCGACGGCTCTCTTTGAGCAAGAGTTGGAAGGAATACGTCTCATGGACGCCGATACAGCTAATTTGGCGCTTAACATAATCGCCGTCGCGGCGATAGTAGTTTGGGTATTCGGATTGCGGTTTTTGATGCTCTCGGTCCGAAGCGAAAAAAATCAAGACGCGGAGGAAACGACGCGGGACGCGGCGACTTCGCGCAATCTGCTTTACGGATCGGCCGAAATCGAGGGGGCGGCGGCTGAGTTGTCCCAAAGGGCAACCGCCATGTTGGCCGAAAAGGGCGTTAGAATAACCGAACGGACCGACGAACGCGTGGTCTTTGGAGCGGAGGCCGAAAACGCCGCCGAACAGCCGGCTCGGCTCGTTTTCAGCGGGCAGATGAGGTTCGTGCCCCTGACCGCCGAGACGACGCGGGTGCATTATGTCTTGTCCGTCCCGTCGATGCGGATTTTGTCGGTGCTGGGCTTTGTTTGCCAGGCGCTGGGGTTGGCGGCGATAATTGTCGGTTACGTCGTAATTCGGCAATTCGTGGTCGATAGCGACAATCCGGCCGTCCGCTGGCAGACTTTTCAGATGATGCAAGTGGTTCACTTACTTTGGCCGCCGTTTTTATTCGGTTTTTTGCATCGCAGGCCGCGCCGCGCGATGCGAGCCGCTTTCGACACTTTCGTACACAATCTACAGTTTCTGCATGACTGATTACACAATTCCCACCTTCGACAGGAGATTATAACCATGAGACGCCGCGAAATGCTAATCGCCGCCGGAGCGGCCGTTGTCGGGCTGTCGGCCCGCTTTTCCTTCGCCGAAGAAGAAAAGGAAAAGAAAGCGAAGATACTCTTTTTCAGCCGCAGCGCCGGCTTCGAACACCCGCCGATCGCGCGGAAGGGAAAGGAATTGAGTTCGGCGGAAAAACAGCTCGTCGAATGGGGGAAGGCAAAAGGCTACGAGGTGGTTTGCGGCAAGGACGGCGCGCTGTTCGACGGCGACCTCGACCAGTACGACGCCTTCGTGTTTTACACTTCCGGCGATCTGACCGGCAAGACCCGCCAGCCGCAGCCGGGCGGGCCGATGTCGGCAGAGGGAAAGAAAAAACTGCTCGAAGCCGTCCGCGACGGCAAGGGCTTCGTCGGCATCCACTCGGCCACCGATACGTTTCACAGCGACGGGATCGATCCGTACATCGCCATGATCGGCGGCGAGTTCATCACTCACGGCCGGCAACAAGAGGCGGTGCTGAAGGTCGTCTCGCCCGAGTTTCCCGGCATGGAAGGACTGGACGAGGAGTTCACGATCCACGACGAATGGTACGCCCAGAACAAGTTCCCCAAGGACATGCACGTAATTCTCTTGCAGCGGACCGAGGGGATGGAGGGAAAGATGTACCGGCGTCCGCCTTATCCGGCCGTTTGGGCGCGGATGCACGGCAAGGGGCGCGTGTTTTACACCGCCTTGGGCCACGGCCCTCGGAATTGGGACAACCCGACGTTCAAGCAAATCCTCCTCGGCGGCATTGATTGGGCGACTCGCAAGGCCGGCCCGGACGTCGAACCGAACATCGAGAAGGTCGCCCCCGGCGCTAACGAAGCGGCGAAGTAGATCAACCGTGCGGCGCAAACGACTTATCGCCGGCGAGAAGGACGTCTCGCCCGGCGTTTATGACACTTCGATGTTGTTGACGAGCCGGTCTCCGCCGGGGATGCTCATGGCCGCGTGTTGAGCTAGTTGCTTTGTGTAATAGGTGTCGCAACGGCCTTTGAGCCGCACGCCCAACGGGCCGACCTCGACGGTCAAGCCGGCCACCGCCCGGCCGGTCTCGCGTTGCACGGCCCTTTCGATCGAGGCGGCCAACTCCTCGGCTTCCTCCAACGTTTCCGGGAGCACGTCGTCCAATGTCCGCTTCGTGCTTGCCCATACTCCAGGATATTCCATGATGCTCTCCTTCGTCGACCGCCGAACGAGCCTCTGCCTCCTTACCTCAACGGCGACGGATTGAGCGTTAGGAACCTCCTTGTTCCCACGGGGCGCCGCGTTTTCCCATGCTCTTCCCCCTGAAACAAACAATCGTAAATCTGGTCGATGCCGATTTACCGTGCATTTTCCTCGGCTTTAACGCGGATCGTGTTGATCACTTTGGCGTCCGCCGATACGGAACGAACCACCTCCTGTGCGAGTTGTTTGTGATAGAAGCTGGAAACACAACCGGATATGCACAATTCGTCTTGGCACTGTTCAACCTGGAGTTCGCGCAATTCGTAGAACGGACTATTGCTCAAAGCCGCTTGGGCGCGGGGCTGCAATTGATCGACGGCAGATGCAAACATCGCACAAGTTCCAGACATTCGGGATTCCAGAGCGCCGACCGCCACATCCGAGCGGCGGACGAATCCTTTCCCTTTCCCCTGATGGGACGACGACCAACGAAAAGCAGCGACCGAGATGGTTCGCCCCATTCACGATCCATCGCCGCGCCGTATAGACGGTCCGACAACGTTTCACTAATTTTCCGCTTGTCGTCGAAAAAGTCAAGCCCACGAGCTTGGGGGGCGGCACATGTTTGCGGATTTTCTACCCGGATATTTTGCCCGCCGTCTTCAAGAATGCTAGCACTTCATCGGCCAGCGTTTCGGGCGGTTTAGCGCCGGCGTCCAAGACCAGTTCCGGCTTCAGCGGGGGTTCGTAGGGGTCGTCGATTCCCGTAAACCCCCTAAGCTCTCCGGCCCGCGCTTTCTTATATAACCCTTTGGGATCCCTGGCCTCGCAGACATCGAGAGGCGCGTCGACGAAAATCTCGATGAAATCCCCCTCGTCCAAGGCGGCGCGGACCCGATCGCGGTCGATCCGATAGGGGCTGATGAAGGCCGTGATGGCGATAAGTCCGGCGTCGCAAAAGAGTTTCGCAACCGCGCCGATCCGGCGGATGTTCTCTTCCCGGTCTTGGGCCGAGAATCCCAACCCGAACCGTTTGGCGAACTCTTCGCCGTGGCGCTCCTTGAGCATTGCCGGGGGGGAGTTCAAGCCGTGGCGGACATTGTCGCCGTCGAGCACGAAACTGTGCATGCCCCGCGAGTGCAGCCGGTGGTCCAAGAGGTTGGCGACGGTGCTTTTTCCGCAAGCGCTGAGTCCGGTAAACCAGATTACGCAGCCGGAGTGTTTGTTGAGTTGTTCCCTCTCTTTGCGAGACACGGCGTGCTCGTGCCAATGGACGTAAACTTTTTCCTGCTCTGATGTGCTCATTATTGGATAGTGGGTAGTGGATGGAAGATGGTCGCCCGTTAGGCGCGGAGGTAAACTATCCATGATATACAAAATAGGGGGTGCTGCAAGGGGGGTTAAACGCGATGGAGCCAAATTTCACGCCAGTAGAGGTGGTTCGCCCGAGGGCAATTATGGACGCAGATGCCCTGGCAAACCACCCCTTCGAGGACTACCGTGTTGGAGAGCATTGCCATTTTTCCGTTTCTTTCCAGGATTATTTTTCGCAACGGACCGGCCACGCGGTAACGGCGTCCGCAGTGCAGGGCCATCTCCGGCTCGAACGTCAACCCCCGATTGCGCCCTTGGGCGTCGAGCGTGGCTTCGATCTCCGCGCGGCTCTTGATTTCAACCAGTTCCCCCGGTTGAAGATCAAGTTCCTCGGTTGACGTCCTTTTTTGTTCGCCGGCGATTTGATGGCAATATCGGCCGAATAGCAGCCGGCAGAAGCGGTTTGCCGCCGCCATCCAGAGAAAGTAGCCGAAGCGGCGAAGCGAAAGTTCTCCGATCCGAATATCGTGAAGGTACGATCGCAACTTGCCCTGGTTCAAATCGGTGGTGGCCGCGGCCAGTTCGGTGGACTGGCAATAGAAGCGGTCGCCCTTGGCGGTCGGCAGGTGCGACACGGCCGCCCCCGGCCGTGCCGGTTCTTGTTCGCGTCCAAGGTCGGCCGTGTTGCACGACGGTTTCAACCAGATTTCTTTCCAGAAGAACAAACAGCCGCGCTGGCAGCCGTCGTGGGCGGAGCCGTCGCAGCGGATCCCCTCGAGGAAAACGGTGTCGCGCATGGCGCGCATGCCGGTCCCTTCCACGCACGTCCGTTCCGCCCGGCGATGAACACGATACGTGTTTCCGCAGCAGGGAACCATCTCAGGCATGAATGGGAGTCCGTCGAACCGGCCCTCTTCGTCGAGCGTGGCGAGGATTTCATCCAGTCCCCGGACGGTGACATGCTCTCCCCGTCGGAAGAACGCCGCCCGTTTATTCAGTTTTGGAAAGCCGAACATCGCCCTTACCCCCGCTGAAAATCTGCAGGCCAAACAACTAGAAATCGCTCGTGAAGCGGCCTGCTACTGAAAGAAATTGCGCCCCCTAGTCCCAAGATGCCCCCCATGTTGTATTTCACCATGTAAACGTCTCCGACACGGTTCGATCTCGGGGGCATCCACCGGATTATGATTTTTTCGCCTCTTTAATAAGAATATTTCGCGCCCACGTAGAGGTGTGTCCTCCCGCAATTCTGTCGAGCAATTCCCGATCCGCCGCAGTTAAACGAATCCGCAACTCGGAGGATTTTCGTTCGTGCGGAGGTTTGTATGGGCGTCCGCGTTTAGGAGTCATAATGATATTGTAGCATCAAATAATATCTCGAAAGTATCTTTGACGCGATATATAATGTTGCTACAATAAACATCGCCTTCGGAATACTGGACATTAGACGGTCTTATCGTTTAATAGGGGTATTTACTTGACTCCACCACCCACTAGATATTGTGGACATTTAATCGTGCAAACTGCTACGGCTTGAATCAGGTGGAATCATGTAAATACCCCTATTATTCGTTGCGTTTCAAGCAAGTTTGTTTCACTCTCGGCCCATCCCTTCGGTTGACAGCCCCGCCCAAGTTGTTTAGGATTTTAGGTTTCACCGACAGATAAGCCTTTAGAGGTATATCAGCATGGCCGTTCCGAAACGCAGGCAGAGCAACTCCCGCACCGGCAAACGCCGCTCGCACGACGCCAAAAAACCAAGGCAACTATCCTACTGCGAGCAGTGCAGCACGGCCTTGCCCACGCACACGGTTTGCCCGAAGTGCGGGCATTACATGGGTCGAAAAGTCGTCGAGACCGAGTCTTGAGCAGAATCGCATTCCTCTTTCCAGGACAAGGCGCACAGACGGTGGGCATGGGCAAGCGGCTGGCCGAGTCGCTGCCCGCCGCGCAACGTCTCTACGATCGCGCCGCCGAAGCGCTCGGCTACGACCTGGCAAAGCTCTGCTTCGAGGGGCCGGCCGAGGAATTGGACTCCACCGTTTGCAGCCAGCCGGCGATCTTCGTCACCAGCCTTGCGGCGTTGGAATCGCTGCGGGCCGAATCGCCGGACGTGGCGCTCGCCTGCGAGGCGACCGCCGGACTGAGCCTCGGCGAATATACGGCCCTGGTCTTCGCCGGCGTGATGGAGTTCGAGGACGCGCTGATGGTCGTGCAGCGCCGCGGAGCGGCCATGCAGGAAGCGGCCGACGCCACCAGCGGCGGAATGGTCAGCATCCTCGGACTGGAAACGGTCGAGGTCGAGGCACTTTGCGAGAAGGCCCGAAAGGGCGAAACGCTGAAAATCGCCAACCTGCTTTGTCCGGGCAACGTGGTGATCTCGGGCAGCCTGGCCGCCTGCGAGCGGGCGGCGGAGATGGCCCGCGCCCAGGGCGCGATGAAGGCCGTCCCCCTGGCCGTCGCCGGCGCGTTTCACACCGAAATCATGCGCCCGGCCGACCAGCGCTGCGCCGAGGTGCTTTCCAAGGTGAAGATGCGAAAGCCGCGCATCCCGGTCGTCTCGAACGTTGACGCCCGGCCCCACGAAGACCCCGAGGAAATCCGCCAAATCCTCATTCGCCAGATACTTCAGCCGGTCCTCTGGGAAGAATCGATGCGATACATGATCGCGGATGGATTGGACCAGTACTACGAGGTCGGCCCGGGCCGAGTTCTGCGCGGCCTGCTGCGGCGGATCGATCGCGGCATGTCATGCCAATGCGTGGAAGTGTGATGTAGACCGGAGGCTCAAAATAATACGAATCTGGAGGGCGATATAATGGTGCCTACTACGCTTTTTCTAATCATTATAGTCCTCGCCTTGTTGTACTTTTGGTGTCATGAATTCATTGTTTTAATGTTGATGTCCGACGCCGATTTTCCAGGGAAGCACGACAAAATACTTTGGTGCGTTGCATTTATATTATGTTCTTTTTTAGCTCCATTTGCTTTTGTTTTTTGGAAACAAGCGTCATTGAAACGGCGTGATATTTAAGTAAATAATACTGACAACCGACAACCGAGAACTCAACCGTGACCAACCGAATTAACTGTGACCTGGGCGGACAAACCGCAATCGTAACCGGGGCCGCGCGGGGGCTGGGCCGCTGCATCGCCCAGTCGCTGGCCGCGGCCGGCGCGCAAGTCGCCTGCGTCGACGTGAACGCCGAGAGCCTGACCGACACCGTGGCCGCCATCAGCGGCGTCGGCGGAACGGCCGTCTCGATGGCCTGCGACGTGACCGACGCTGGCGGAGTCGCCGAAACGGTCGCCGACGTACTCAAACGCTGGGGCAAACTGGACATCCTGGTCAACAACGCCGGCATCACCCGCGACAACGTCATCGTGCGGATGAAGGACGAGCAGTGGGACGCGGTGATAAACATCAACCTCCGCGGCACGTTCCTCTTCACCCGCGCGGCCGCGAAGCCGATGATGAAGGCCCGCCGCGGGCGGATCATCAACGTCGCCAGCGTCTCGGGGTTGATGGGCAATCCGGGCCAGGCGAACTATTCGGCCTCGAAGGCGGGCGTGATCGGGCTTACCCGCACCGTCGCCCGCGAACTGGCCGGCCGGAACGTGACCGTCAACGCCGTCGCTCCCGGATTCATCGCCACCGACATGACAACCGCCTTGGGAGAGGAAATCCTCGAACAAGTCCGCAAGGAAATCCCCCTGGGTCGGCTTGGAGACCCCCAGGACGTGGCCGACGCCGTCCTCTTTCTGGCCAGCGAGGCCGCCTCCTTCATCACCGGCCACGTTTTGGCGATCGACGGAGGACTGACTGTTTGAGGGAGAGGACAGAGATCAGAGGTCAGGAGTTGTGAAACTAGGGTAAAGAGGGCGACAAGATAAGCCAATCGATCGTTGTGTAAGCGAGGTAAACTCAATTTCTGTTCTCTGGCTCCTGTTCTCTGTACTCTGCCCCAGGTCTCTAACCCCAAAATAAAGACCAGGGCTGGACATGGACGAAAAAAACCGGTATACCTTGCGGGATTAGCTGGGAAGCCGGGCAAAGCGGGGGGAGCATACGCCCTGGCGGATAATTATCGGACTTCAAGGTCGGGGGTGCCGTCGGAATGCATCCCCCAAGAAATACTATTTATGTCGTAGCAGGAGGACTTATAAGGTGGCCTCAGTTCAAGAGCGAGTCATCGATATCGTTGCCGAGCAACTTGGCGTCAGCAAGGACCAGATCACCCGCGAAACCTCGTTCGTCAACGATCTGGGCGCCGACAGCCTGGATACGGTCGAACTGGTGATGGAACTCGAAGAAGAGTTCGACATCAACATCCCCGACGACGTGGCGGAGAAGATCCAAACGGTCGGGCAAGCCATCGACCATATCGAAAAAGCCGTCGAAAACACCGAAGCATCCTCTGCCTGATTAGTTCGCATGAAACGCCGCGTCGTCGTCACCGGCATCGGCGCCGTCACCTCGCTCGGTTGCAAGGTGGACGAGCTTTGGACTCGCGTCTTGAGAGGCGAGAGCGGGGTCTGCTCGTTGCAACGGTTGAACGTCTCCAACTACCGCGTCCGCATCGGCGGCGAGATCCGCGACTGGTCCGTCGAGGGATACATCGAAGCGAAGGACACTAAACGCTTCGATCGCTTCGTGCAATTCGCCCAAGTCGCGGGCGTAAACGCCGTGGCCGACTCGGGCATCGACTTCTCCAAAGACGTCCCTTGGCGGTGCGGCGTCGTCATCGGCTCCGGCATCGGCGGACTGGAAACCATCGAAATCCAGCACGAACGCCTGTTGGGCAAGGGACCGAGCAAGGTCTCCGCCTTCACCATTCCAAAATTGATCGGCAACGCGGCCAGCGCGCAGTTGGCCATCCAATACGGCCTGCGGGGACCGAACCAGGTGGTCGTCACCGCCTGCGCCAGCGCCACCAACGCCATCGGAGACGCCTACAAACTGATCCGCGACGACGAAGTCGACGTAATGATAACCGGCGGCAGCGAGGCCGCCCTGACCCACATCGGCCTGAGCGCCTTCGCCGCCATGCGGGCGCTGTCCGAGCGCAACGACGATCCACAGCACGCCAGCCGGCCCTTCGACCGCGACCGCGACGGCTTCATCCTCAGCGAGGGGGCCGGAATGTTGGTCCTCGAAGAACTGGAACACGCCAAGGCCCGCGGCGCGCACGTCCACGGCGAGATCTACGGCTACGGCGTCAGTTGCGACGCCGGCCACATCACCGCCCCCGATAAAAACGGCACGGCCGCCTCCTACGCCATGTCCCGGGCGATCAAGGACGCCGGACTAACGCCCGAGGACATCGACTACATCAACGCCCACGGCACCAGCACCCCGCTGAACGACGCGGCCGAAACCAACGCCATCAAGACCGTCTTCGGCGACCATGCCCGAAAGGTCAGCATCTCCAGCACCAAGAGCCAACTCGGCCATCTGCTCGGCGCCAGCGGCGGCGTGGAATTGATCCTCAGCCTGTTGGCGATCCGCGACGGCGTGGTGCCGCCGACGATCAACTACGAGACGCCCGATCCGGAATGCGATCTCGACTACACGCCCAACCAGCCCAAGCAGCAAGACATCTCGGCGGCGATGTCCAACAGTTTCGGCTTCGGCGGCCACAACGGCGTGCTGGTCTTCGGCAAGCTGCGGAACGGGTGAGGGGACTGTCCCGATTTTCGCGGGCGGTGAAGGGGACTGGCTCGTGAACGGTTACAAAAACAGCAACTCGACGAACTTGAGTGACAGGTCCGACTCACAAGACGAATTAATGTCAACATCCATGCAGGCGTGCTGAGCATACCCTGAATAGTTTCTGTTGCGGAAAACCACTGTAGGGTGCGTGCTTGCACGCACCAGCTTGGTTTTGCCGCGAAATAAGGTGCGTGCAAGCA
>JAFGLH010000117.1 GCA_016928165.1 Pirellulales bacterium
AGCCAGCAAAACTCTCGGACTCGATCGTCGTACCTATGAACGACTTACGGCACATTGTCACACATAGCCAAATTTGGAACTACTGATATTACATGTTCTGAATAATTGCTTGCTAACACAAGCAAATCGCAGGTAGAAGAGAAGAACCGTGTATGCCAAGGTCAAATCGGTTGTTCCCTTATCCGATTACAGATTGCTGCTGACGTTCGACAATTCCGAGCGCCGGATATTTGACGTGAAGCCTTTCTTGAGCAAAGGTGTGTTCGCGGCGTTGGCCGACGAATCACTTTTCCGCTCGGTGCGGGTTTGCTTCGACACCATCGAATGGAGCAACGGCGCGGATGATATATGTCCCGAGGTATTGTATGCCATTAGCGAACCGGCCGAGGATATTGAAGCGGTTTGTTAGTCTACGAGTACACGAGTGCCGCTGTAGGCGTATGCTAATACCCGAAAAGAAGTTACGCACTTGATATTGCAAAATGCAACATTAAGATCGGGCTACGGCGACGAAGTCATAGGCCGGGTTGAAAACCCGGCGGGGATATGAACTCAAGTCGCTTTATCTTTCAGGCAGGCCAGAACAATCAAACCGATAATCGAAAGAAACGCGAACAGACACCAAGCTGCATGTCGTCCTTTGGCCATTGCGTAATACGCCAGTCCGATCAGCAGAAGAATGGTGCCGGCAAGCATTACAAGCAGGAAAAGACCACTGCTTTCCGATTCCGCACCAGGGAGCGAACCGACTCTTCCTGTAATTTGAAGAATGATGCCGGGAATGCCAAAAAGCAGGCTCTTGTTGTTGTAGCGAGCGATCATGCGGACTCTCCGTAATGAAGAAAAGGTTACAATATTGCAGTCCACGGCCCAACCATTGCCGGGTTTGCAATCCGGCCTACCACTTGAAAGTTCGATGCGAAGCCGCAAGCGGCCGCCGCGCTTCTCACTTTCCACTATCCGCTATCCACTAACCACTATTCTTCTTCCTCATCCTTCATCTGGGCCTTGGCGATGATCTCCTGCTGGACGTTGCCGGGGACGATGTCGTAGTGGCTGAACTCGATCGAGTAGCTGCCCCGGCCGCCGGTGATGCTCGACAGGCTGCGGGAGTAGGTGGTCACCTCGGCCAAGGGGACTTCGGCGATCACGGTTTGCAGGTCGCCGCCGGCCGAGTCCATGCTCAGCACCCGGCCGCGGCGGCCGGACATGTCGCTGTTGATGTCGCCGATATTGCCCATCGGGGCGGTAACCTCGATCCGCACGATCGGCTCCAAGAGGGCCGGCTTGGCCTGCTGGAAGACGTTGCGGAAGGCCATCGAGGCGGCCGTCTTGAACGCCTGCTCGGAGCTGTCGACCGGGTGGTGCTTGCCGAAGTGGACCTCGATGCAGATGTCCTGCACCTTGAATCCGGCGATTACGCCCCGTTCCAGCCGGTCGCGGAAACCCTTCTCCACGGCCGGCATGAAGTTGCCGGGGATCGTGCCGCCGACGACCGAGTCGATCCAAAGGAAGTTGTTCTCCTCGTCGTAGTGCGGCTCCTTCATCGAAGCGAAACGCGCCTTCGTGGCCCACTCCTCGACGTTCACGTCCTTCGGCAGGGGAAACATGCGGATGTGGACCTCGCCGAACTGGCCGCGGCCGCCGGTCTGCTTTTTGTGGCGGTACATCCCCTCGGCGTTCGCCTGGATCGTCTCGCGATAGGGGATTTTCGGCTCGCGGGTCTCGACTTCGACCTTGTCGCGGCGCTTGAGACGCTCGCGGATGATCTGCAAGTGCAGTTCGCTCATGCCGGTGACGACCATCTCCTTGGTCTGCATGTCCAACTCGCGGCGGAAGGTGGAGTCCTCCTCGCATATTTTCTGCAACGCGCCGGAAAGTTTTGTCTCGTCGCCGCGGCTTTTTGGGCTGACGGCCAAACCGACCATCGGCGTGGGGAAGGAGATCGGCGGCATCGCCAACTCGCCGAGCGATGAGCCGGTGTGCAACTCTTCGACCTTAGCCACGGCCACTATCTCGCCCGGGCCGGCCGCGTCGGTCGGTTCGGTTTCCTCCGCCTGCACCCGCAACAACGGGCCGATCTTTACGGGTTTCCGCACGCCGACCACCGGAATTGTTGTGTCCTTCTTCAGCGTGCCGGAAAAGACGCGGATGAAGTTCAGCTTCTGCACGAACGGGTCGATGCGGGTCTTGAACACCTGGGCGACCAGCGGGCCGGCCGGATCGGCCTTCACCGCGACCTCCTCGCTGGCGGAGTTTCTCGCCGTGCGGGCAATCGCGTCGGGCGGCAGTCCGCACAACGCCAGCGCGTCGATCAACTCCGGCAGCCCGACGCCCGTCTTGCCGGACGCGCAGACCACGGGGACCAACGTCTCTTGGGCGACGGCCTTAACGATCAGCTGGGCAATTTCCTCGTCCGTCGGCGGAGCACCCTCGAAGTATCGCTCCATCACCGCCTCGTCGGCCTCGATGATCGACTCCAGCAGCGGCTGGCTGATTTTCTTGGGATCGACCAGCGCGCCGGGGGCCTCGGCGGGCGGCTTCAAAGTGCCGGCCACGCCGCTGAAGTTGGACCCGTGGCCCAGCGGCACGTTCAACAACACGCACGCCGGTCCGAACAACTCGCGGATGTTGTCCATCAGCGCCGGGAAGTCGATGTTGTCGGCGTCCATCTTGTTGATGACGATCATCTTTCCCAGCCCGGCCTTCTTGGCCTCGTTGAACACCCGCCGGGTGTTGACCTCGATTCCAGCTTGGGCGTTGATGACGATTGCCACGGTGTCCACGCCCCGCATGGCCCCGATCGCCTGGCCGATGAAGTCGGGATAGCCGGGCGTGTCGATCAGGTTGAACAGCTTTCCCCCGTGTTCGCAACGGACCAGGCTGGCCTCGATCGAGTATTTGTGTTGTTTCTCTTCCTCGTCGAAATCGCAGACGCTCGTGCCGTCGTCCACGCTGGCGGTGCGGTTGATCGCACCGGTGTGGTTGAGGATGCGATCGACCAGCGTGGTCTTGCCGGCCGATCCGTGTCCGCAGAAGGCTACGTTTCTGATTTGATCGACTGCGTGTTTGGACATGAAAAGCTCCCTCGGAGTAAATCACTATCGTTGTTGGAATGGCGAACGGCCCGTTGGACCGGAATTTTCGATGGAAGTCCCGATTTTCCCTTATGACGGGGGGAACGCAAAGCCCAATTCCACACTCTTCCCACCCTTCGCGTCCGACATAATCGTTCACAGGAGACTGTCCCGATTTTCGCGGTTCACCGCGAAAATGGGCCTGTCCCCGGCCTAGCAACGGTTACCGTCCGACGGACGCCATGGCGAAACTCGCAATATGACAGACAACCGCCCGGCGTGCAAGCGGGAGAGAGGACGGTGTGTGACCAGCGTTCTGGGCGGCCTTAAGTCGTGACGGGGCGGGCGTTTGGCCAGACTTGACGCCATTGGCCGTTTCTGTCCAG
>JAFGLH010000118.1 GCA_016928165.1 Pirellulales bacterium
ACTGGCTCATTTTTTCGCCCTTTCAAGGGCGAAAAATGTGCCTGTCCCCTTCACCGCCGAGGGGGACAGTCCCCTGTGAACGGTTACCATACCGCCATCCCAACATACTTTATCAGTTTTCAGAAGGCCGACTGCTTCCGCGGAGGGGGAGCGGGGGGTGCTAAGATTGGAAAATTCAAAAGTTGCTGACCAACTGGCGGCAGTGGTCGGTGGCCGGTGGTCGGTAGTCAGAAATCGGCAATTTCTCGTTGGGGGGGCGGTTCACCTACAGCCTACGGCCTATCGCCATCAGTCTGAACGCTGACAGCTTCTGCCATTGCTACTTGGCCTCGCGGCGGACGAACGCCTCCATGGCGTAATACTCGGGCAGGCCGATGCGGTTGTAGAGGTCGGCCGTGCGACGGTTGCGGTCCTCGGCCCGCTCCCAAAACTCGCGAGGATCGTCCGGGCCGGGAAACAACGCCGTATCCTTTTGCGATTGGTGGCGAAAGATGGCCGTTCGCTTCCGCTCGATGTCGTCCGGGCTTAACGGCACGGCGATGTCGATCTGATGCAAGGGCCATTCCTGCCACGCCCCGCGATAGAGCAGCACTTCGGGCTGTTCCATTTCCTCCAAGGCCCGATAAACCGCCTGGGCGCAAAGCCGATGGGTGCCGTGCGGGTCGGACAGGTCGCCAGCGACGTAAATCTGATCGGGCTTGATCCGCTCGATCAATTCGCGGACGATCCGCACGTCGTCCTCGGCGATCGGCCGCTTGCTGATCGTGCCGGTCTGGTAGAAGGGCAAATCGAGGAAATGGAGGTTTTCCTCCTTGCAGCCGCAGACGCCGGCGGCGATCTTGGCCTCGGTCCAACGGATGAGCGTTTTTATTCGCAGCACTTCGGGCCGGTCCGGGTCGCCGGCCGTCTTCGCGTTCAGGGCCTCGGCGACGGCGGCCTCCAGATGGGGCGTCTTCTCGGCGTCGATCTCGAAGATGCGGTTCAGCTCGGTCATCATGTCGGCGATTCGCCGGGCGTCGTGGTCGAAGACGGCGATGTTGCCGCTGGTCATGTAGGCCACATGCACGTCGTGCCCGTCCTCGACCAGCCGGATCAACGTGCCGCCCATGCTGATTACGTCGTCGTCCGGGTGGGGGCTGAAACAGAGTATCCGTCGCGGCTCCTTGCCGCCCGGGTGATACTCGATCGTCTCGGACATCCAGCGGAAGACGCGATGGGCCAGCCGGGCCGAGGGGCCGTGGTGGCGGAGCAGTTGATGGAGATTGTGTTGGCGGAAGTCGTTGCCGTCGAGCTTCAGCAGGGCCTTTTCCGTTTTCGCGCACAGCCAGAGCACCGCCCGCTTGATAAGCTTGTCGGTCCATTCGACGTTGCCTAAGACCCAGGGCGTGGCCACGCCGGTCAGTTCGGCGGCCGAGGCGTCGTCGAGGATGAAGGAGGCGTTGGGATGTTCGCGGAGGAAGCTGGCCGGCACGCGGTCGGTCATCGGCTCCTCGACCGCCTCGCGGATAATATGGGCCTTGTGTTCGCCGAAGGCCAGCAGGATGATTTGCCGGGCCTCGAAAATCGTGGCGATGCCCATGGTCAGCGCCTGGGCGGGCACGTTGTCTTCGTGGAAGAAGTCGCTGGCCGCGTCCTTCCGCGTGACCGGATCGAGCGTGACCAGGCGGGTGCGGCTGTTGCGGACCGAGAACGGTTCGTTGAAGGCGATGTGGCCGTCGCGTCCAATGCCCAGCAGCAGCACGTCGATGCCGCCCGCACGCCGAATTTGGTCCTCGTACCGCCGGCAGTGTTCCTCGACCTGATCGCCGGGCGTGTCGCCGTCGAGCAGATGGATGTTCTCCCGCGGCACGTTCACGTGGTCGAAGAACATCTCGAACATCCAACGGTGGTAGCTCTGCAACCTGTCGGAACGCAGCCCGTAGTATTCGTCCAGGTTGAAGGTGACGACGCGGGAAAAATCCAAGCCCTCTTCGCGGTGCAAACGAATCAACTCGCGATAGATGCCCACCGGAGTCGAGCCGGTGGGCAACCCCAGCACTGCGTCGTGGCCGAACGAATTGCGCTGGCGGATCGCGTCGGCGATGATCCGGGCGACGTGGCGGGATACGTCCTCGTTTTGCTCGAACCAGTAACAAGGAATTTGCGTGGCGGGAATCAGGTGGGCGGTGTGGTTCATCGGTGCTTGGTATTCACATTTTTTCTTCGGTTGAATTTATCAAGCCTATCTGATTGCCTTGGCAAAGTCAATTAGCCCAATCGACGATGAAAAGCCGCGTCCTATAGCCGCGACAAATACGCGTTCAATGGATAGGGTGGCAGTTTAACCGCCCCCCCATCTTTCAGCGCGACCAACAGTCGCGGCTTTATGAAATGAGTCCCGCGACCTCTTCGCACAACCGAGCGGCCTCCGCCTCGGTCGGGGCCTCGGCAATCGCCCGGACGATCGGCTCCGTGTTGCTGCCGCGGACCAGCAGCCAGCGGTCCGGCCAGTCGAGCCGCAGGCCGTCGAGCCGGTCGGCCGTCGCGTCGGCAAAGCGTTTTTCCAACGAATCAAACAGGGCCGGCAGTTTTTCCGTCGGAAAAGACATTTTCGTCTTTACGATCTCGTAGCGCGGCAACTCGTCGGCCAGTTGGGCGACCGACGTCTCTCGGGCGGCCATTGCGCTGAGCAGCAGCGCCATGCCGACGAAGCTGTCGCGGACGTAGCCGACTCGCGGGTCGATCGGTCCGCCATTGCCTTCGCCGCCGAAGACGGCCCCGCGTTCGATCATCGCGTCGGCCACGTTCGCCTCGCCGACGGCCGACCGGAAAAACGCAGCGCCGTGCCGGATGGCGATGTCTTGCGACATGCGGCTGCTGGCGCAATTGGCGACGATCGCGGGGACCGCCTCAATTTTTGCGGCGGGAGAAACATCGCCGTTCACGGCGGTTTTTTCGCCGCAAAAATGGGACCGTCCTCTTTGCCGCAACACATGCTCCACGCACATTGCCAGCGTATATTCTTCGCCCAAGTATCGACCTGAGGCGTCGATCACCGCCAGGCGATCGGCGTCAGGGTCTTGGCAGAAGCCGATCTCCGCGTTGTGCTCGACGACGCTTTCCAGCACGCCGGCGAGGTTTTCGGCGGTCGGCTCGGCGGGATGCGCAAACCGGCCGTTGGGTTCCCCGCCGAGGACCGTCGCCCGACAGCCGAGTTCGCCGAGCAACCGCCTTCCCAGTATGCCTCCGGCCCCGTGGTTGCTGTCGAGCAATACGCGGAAACGGCGGCTTCGGATCCGTTCGACATCGACGGTATCCAACACCGCCCGGAGGTGCTCGCCGATCGTATCGTCGCAGGATGGGATGCCGTCAATAGAGTCGGCGTCACAGCCGGGCAAGCCGGCGGCGGCACAACTTCGGTATCGTTCGAGGACTATTTGTCCCGGCCCGGCGGAAATGACTCGCCCTTGGTCCGAGAAGAGCTTCATGCCGTTGTAACGCGGCGGGTTGTGGCTGGCGGTGATTTGCACGGCCCCGGCCGCCTTGCGGCTTCGCACCAGTACGCCGACGGTCGGCGTGGCGGCGATGCCGGCGTCGATTGTATCTCGGCCGGCTACCCGCAGCGCGGCGTGTATTGTCCGGGCCAGCATTTCTCCGGAGGGGCGACTGTCGCGGGCGACGAGCACCTCGCCCGGCGGCGCCTCGGCGGCGAAGGCCGCCGCATAGCGCGCGGCCACTTCGGCAGTGAGCGTCTCGCCCACGATCCCCCGCAATCCGGAAACGGTGATAATCGGTTCGGTCATGTCTAATGCTTCCGCGGGACGGGAACAGAGTACCCGACCTAGTAATTAAAATTGTCCGGTCCTTAAAAGGACGAGCGTGCAGGCCTCTTGGGTGCCAACGCCGGCGTTTTCCAGCGCGTCGCGCAGGGCGGGGTTCTCGGCGCCGGGATTGAATATGACCCTTCGCGGCTTCAGTTTCAATAGTTCCTCTTGCATGCCGCTCGATCTGGCCGACGAGACATAAAGCGTGACCGTGTCGATCTGGCCGGCGACTTCGGCGATGGATTTCACCACCGGGATGCCCTCGATTTCCTTGACGGCCGGATGGACCGGGACCGCCTCGTGTCCGCATTCGAGCAACATTCGCACGGCGCGGTTCGAGTAACGTTCCGGATTCGGGCTGGCGCCGACGACGACGACTCGTTGCAGCTTTTTAGACATAAGCGTCCGCGCCGGGTTACAGGCCGGCATAAGTTGATTTCAATTTTTAGTGCGAGGGGTATTTCGGGCTGTGCAACATCTTCTTCCGTCGGATGCCCAACTTGCCGTCGACCACGAATGGCTCGCCCCGCTCCGAAAGGTGCTCGATCATCCGTCCCCGCCAAGTTTCAAGGAGTGTTTTATATTCATCCAGCGGGGCGAGATCGCGGGTCTCGCCGGGATCGTTTTCCAGGTCGAACAACTGTTCACGGCCGTCGTAGGCATGGTAAATGTACTTGATCCGCCCGTCGGTCAGGGCCGTCCAAACGTTCGTTTTGTCGTAACAGGTGGCATGTTCGAGGTCGATCCAGGGCCGCCAACCTTGACGGTTGCCGCGGATCAACTGCAACATGCTGCGGCCGTCGAACCATTCCGGATCGTACTCCGCGCCGGCCGCCTCCAGAAGCGTTGGCAGCACGTCGCGCAGCTCGACCGGCGCGTGGATAACCCGACCGCGCCGCGCGTCGAGCATTCCCTTCGGCCAGCGTATCAGCATCGGTATCCGCGCCGATGGTTCTAAGGCGTATGTTTTACGCCACAGGTAATGGTCGCCGAGCATGTCGCCGTGGTCGGCGAAGAAGATAATGAAGGTGTTTTCCAGCCAGCCGCGTTTTTCCAGCGCCGCGAGAATCCGGCCGATCTGCTCGTCGACGAAGGAGACGTTGCCGTAATATCCGCGGCGGGCGCCGCGGACTTTTTTGGGGCTAAGGTCGCCTTGCCACAGATCGGATTTGTGTGGTTTGCATCGTTGAGCGTGCCGCTCGGCCCAATCACCCACGACCGCCCCGGGCAATTCGACCCCTTCATAGCGGTCCCACCAGCGCTGCGGCGGGTCGTAGGGGCTGTGCGGCCGGGCGAACGACACCTTCAGCAGAAACGGCAAATCGCCCTGGTATTGCTCGATGAACTTCACCGCCTCGTCGCCGGTCCAACGGGTAGGGTGGAGCCACTCGGGCAGGACATAGGGCCGAGCGCGATGGTCGTTCCAGCCGATGCCCGTCGCGTCAGGGTCCATGTCCGGGGCCTCTAACTTGAACCAGCGACGATAATCGCTCTGGAAGCCGGGCGATTCGACCCGTCCCTCCTCGTCGAGGATCGTCTTGTGGTAGCCGTGGGTGTTGCGCTGCGGATGGAAGTGCATCTTGCCGATGCCTTGCGTATAGTACCCGGCGTCGCGGATCATCCGCGGCAGTTCGCGTGGATAGCGCTCGGCCACCTGGTCGTAGCCGAGCATCCCGTGATGCCAGGGCGAGAGTCCGTTGAGTATCCCGGCCCGGGCGGGCGTGCAAGAGGGGGTTGAGGAATAGGCCGAGCGGAACTGCGCCCCCTCGGCGGCCAGTCGGTCGAGGTTCGGCGTGATGATCGCCCGGTTGCCGTCCGCTCCCAGACAGTCGCCGCGGAATTGATCTGCCATCAGAAAAAGGATGTTTGGCCGTTTTGGTCTTTTCTCAATCCGGCCCTCGACAGCCGCTGCCAAGGACACGGACGAGAGCATAATGGCAAAAATTATAATTGCTGTAGTGTTTTTCATCGTATACTTTTTAGGCTGAAAAGTTTTATGCCAAATCCAACTCTTCGTTGCACTTCGTTATGGAATCGTGCACGCCAATGATCTTTTCGATTTCTGGGTGGACCGCCGCAACGCCCAGCGTGCCGAGCAGCCGACAGGTCGCGTATGCCGAACAGCGGGACTCGTATCCGGCAAGCCAAGAATCGAATTTCCTCTGTTCGTCCTCGTCGCGGGGCCACTTGACGGCAAGCCGCGGGGCGCGGCAGCGCCACGGCTTCGGCGTCAGCCGGGCGCGGAAACATTCCTGCGCCTTGCAGAGCCTGACGTAAAGCGGATCAGCCCCGACCGAGCGGAGCAATTCCAAGGTCGCCTCGGCCGAAGGGTCGAACAGATCGTGGGTCGCAAGGCAGCGCAACCCGGCCCGGGTGCGATACAACCGAAGACCCCAGTCGCGATGTTCGCCGATAAACGCCTCCAACCGCCGGGTCGCCTCTTGCGCGGCACGTTGTTCGGGAGACGGGACCGATTTGTTGAACAGTCTAACGAAAGAGTGCTTCAGCTTTTCTCCGACGGTGGGAGTGACAAAATCGAGGTCGATGAACATCGCCCGAGAGGTGTTCAAGACCAAGGCCCCGTATGAGTTTCGCGTCACGGCGGCCGTCAATCGACCGTCCGCGCCGTTGTGCCGCTCGATGACCTCTTCCCGCAGCGGCGTCGCGCCGTAACCGTAGCGATCGAGTCGTTCGCCGCCGATTATCCTCGTCAAGGCCCGCTTGGCGGCGGCCAGCGCGGACTCGCGGGCGTCCTCGCGGCTAACGTCCGACGACCGCCAGCAGGATGCCTCGTATTCTTTTCCTTTTCTATCCGTGTCCCTTGCCGTGGCTTTCGCCCAATGGGCCGGTATTTTCATGGCCTTGCCTCCGAAAAGAAGAGCGTGGACTTTACAACCGATTTTATCATTCCGACGATATAATCACAATCCTTGAGGGTTTGACCGCCACGCGGCACGTCGTAAAATTGAACAGTCGATTGTTTATCGAACAGGAGGAAACGGAAGAAACGGAGCACGCCGGCAACGTCTTATCTCTGTTGCTTCCGTTTTCTCCTGTTCAAAATAATCCTTAAAACACAACGGCCTATTACAATGGACCAATCAAATAAGACTTCCCATGCTCCCGACGCCGATCCCCAGGAAACCGCCGAGTGGATCGACGCGCTCGAATACGTAATTGCTTCCGGCGGCCGCGACCGGGCTGAGTATCTGCTCTCCCGGCTGAAGCAGCACGCCTTCAACCGCGGCGTTTGCCCGGCCGGCGTATCGACCACGCCCTACGTCAACACGATCCCCGCCGCCGAACAGCCCGCGTATCCCGGCGACAGGGAAATCGAGCGCCGCATCAAGCACATCATCCGCTGGAACGCGATGGCGATGGTCGTCCGGGCGAATAAGCACAGCCCCGGCATCGGCGGACACATATCGACCTACGCTTCGGCGGCCACGCTCTACGAAGTGGCCTTTAACCACTTCCTCCACGGCAAGGAAGGAAAGCATCCACCCGATCAGGTCTTTTTCCAGGGCCACGCCGCGCCGGGCATCTACGCCCGGGCGTACCTGCTCGGTCGGCTCAATGAAGACCACTTGAAAAACTTCCGCCGCGAACTGCAACTCGAGCCGGGGCTTTCGTCGTATCCGCATCCTTGGTTGATGCCCGACTTCTGGGAATTCCCCACCGTGTCAATGGGTTTGGGGCCGATCATGGCGATCTACCAGGCCCGCTTCAATCACTACCTGGTCGATCGGGGCATCAAGCCCGACGCCCAGGCGTCGCGCGTTTGGGCGTTCCTCGGCGACGGCGAGTGCGACGAGCCGGAGACGCTCGGGGCGATCACACTAGCCGCCCGCGAAAAACTCGACAACTTGATATTCGTCGTCAACTGCAACCTACAGCGGCTCGACGGACCGGTTCGCGGCAACGGTAAAATCATCCAGGAATTGGAAGGGGCCTTCCGCGGCGCCGGATGGAACGTGATAAAAGTCGTCTGGGGATCCGACTGGGACCCGCTGCTGGCCCGCGATCAAGACGGACTGTTGGTCCGCCGGATGGGTGAGGTGGTCGACGGCGAGTATCAGAAATACGTCGTCGCCGGCGGCGAATATATTCGCAGGCACTTCTTCGGCGTCGATCCGCGGTTCGAGGCGATGGTCGCCGAGATGAGCAACGAGCAACTGCATCGTCTTTCCCGCGGCGGACACGACCCGGCCAAGGTCTACGCCGCGATGAAGGCGGCCGTCGAACACCGCTGCGCGCCGACCGTCATCCTCGCGCAGACGATCAAAGGCTACGGACTGGGCGAGGCCGGCGAAGGACGCAACATCACCCACCAGCAAAAGAAGCTCAACGAGGATGAACTGGTCGCCTTTCGCGGCCGGTTCAACATCCCAATCTCCGAGGACGCCGCCCGTCGGGCCGAGTTCTACAAGCCGCCGACCGACAGCCCCGAAATGCAATATCTCCTCGGCCATCGCAAGGCGCTGAGCGGCTTCGTGCCCGGACGCCGGGCGCCAACCGTGAAGCTCAAGCCGCCCAAGTGGGAAGATTTGGCCGAGTTCTTCGCCGGCAGCGACGGCCGCGAGGTCTCGACCACGATGGCCTTCGTCCGGCTGCTCTCGCACCTGATGCGCGACAAGCAGATCGGGCGGTTCGTCGTGCCCATCGTCCCCGACGAGGCCCGCACCTTCGGCATGGAGGCGCTGTTTCGCCAATTCGGCATTTATTCCCACGCCGGGCAACTCTACGAGCCGGTCGATTCCGACGCGATCATGTACTATCGCGAGGCGACCGACGGGCAAATTCTCGAGGAGGGAATTACCGAGGCCGGCTCGATGGCGTCGTTCATCGCCGCCGGCACCGCCCACAGCAGCCACGGAATCAGCATGATTCCGTTCTTCATCTACTATTCGATGTTTGGCTTCCAGCGGATCGGCGACCTGCTTTGGGCGGCCGGCGACATGCGCTCCCGCGGCTTCGTCCTCGGCGGCACCGCCGGACGGACCACACTGGCAGGCGAAGGTCTCCAACACCAGGACGGCAACAGCCACCTGAATGCAATGGCCTTCCCCAACTGCCATGCCTACGATCCCTGCTATGCCTACGAGATGGCGGTAATCGTGCTGGACGGGCTGCGGCGGATGTTTTTCGAGGAGGAGGACTGCTTCTATTACATCACGCTGATGAACGAAAATTACGCCATGCCGATCCTGCCGCAAGGCTCGACCGAGGGCATCACTCGGGGCATCTATAAGCTCTCTTCGCGCGAACTCGGTCAAAAAACGCCGCACGTAAGGCTCTTTGGCTCCGGGGCGATCCTGCGGGAATCGCTGCGCGCGCAGGAATTGTTGGCCGATAAGTTCCTCGTCGGCAGCGACGTGTTCAGTGTGACCAGCTACAAGAGCCTCTATTACGACGGCCGCGAGTGCGACCGTTGGAACCGACTGCACCCGACCGAAGAGCCTTGCAAGCCTTTTGTTTCCCAGGTGTTGGCCGACGGATCGGGTCCGGTCGTCGCGGCGCTTGATTACGTCTCGGCCGTGGGGTTTTCGATTTCACCTTGGGTTACTACCCCCCCTCGCCCTTTGGAAGAGGGGCCAGGGGTGAGGGCAACCGGCGCTTCGTCATTCGTCGTCCTCGGCGCCGACGGCTTCGGCCGCAGCGAAGCGCGCAAGGAGTTGCGGCGTTTCTTCGAGGTTGACGCCGAGAACATCGCCCTGGCCGCGTTGGTCGAATTGGCCCGCGAGGGCAAATACCCCCAAGAAAAACTCTCCGCCGCGATCAAAACCCTCGGTCTCGATCCCGACAAGCCGAACCCGGTAACGGCGTGAAATCGCAGTATCCTACAACGGGTAATTTGCCCCGCCGATTGACGCTCTCCGACGGGGCCGTATAATTAACGGCGGCGTGCGGTACCGCCGTGTATTGTCTTTCAATCAACAAAATTGCTGTCGCCTTAAAGTCGCGGCCACAGAAGGGAGATCGGTAGCATGGACCACATCAAAGAAATAACGGACCACAATTTCGAGGCCGAAGTGATCAACTCGGAAATGCCGGTCATGGTCGACTTCTGGGCCCCTTGGTGTGGTCCCTGTCGGATGGTCGGGCCGATCGTCGAGGAGTTGGCCCGCGACTACCCCGGCAAGCTGAAAGTGGCCAAGATGAATATCGACGACAGCCCCAACACGGCGGCTGGTTTGGGGATCAGCGCCATTCCAACCATCATGTTGTTCAAGGGCGGCGAGATCGCCGAGCGTTTCGTCGGCGTGCAGCCGAAGAACCGCCTACAGCGGGCCGTCGACCAAGCGCTCGACTGAAAACGTGTTTTGAAAACCATAAATGTTGCACAGCCGCCCTCGGCTGTGATGGGGAATTGACGGTTTTTCGCACAGCCGAAGGCGGCTGTGATACATTTCAAAACGCGTTCTGAGGAACGGGGACTGCCTCCTTTCGGGAGAGTGGGCGAGGGCGAAAAAACTCTCCTCGCCCTTTGGGAGAGGGGTTGGGGGTGAGGGCGGTTTGCCAACGAACAGGATGTTGGGGCGGCAGTTGCGCTGCCACCTCGCCGAATTACATAACCATAGACGAGCACCTAACGCCCGAGACTCCGGTCTCCGGGCGTTTTTTCATGCAGAGTTTTACGAAAGAAAGAGCGACAGACTAAAGCGTCTCCGCACAATCGGTAAAACACCGGCAAAGCCAACGGCGCCCAAAGCGTAGGCCGGGTTGCAACCAGGCGGCCCATTTAGCCGGGTCCAAACCGGGCCTTCACACCGTATTTTTGGCGTGTTGACTTGCGGGCCGGGGCGGGTAGAATATGGGATTCTATCGCTTCGTATGGCCGCGGGCTGGGTTTTGCCGCTCGGCCGTTGCACTACACCCCTATTTTCCGTTTGGAGGACGTTACAGATGGCAGAGGACAAAACCGGGCAAATCGTGAATGTGATGAAAGAGGGGCGAATGTTCCCCCCGCCGAAGGAGTTTGCCAAAAAGGCCCGCATCGGTTCGATGGAACAATACGAAAAAATGTGGAACGAATCCTTCGCCGACATCGAGGGCTTCTGGGGGAAAATGGGGGGTGAGCTTCATTGGTTCAAGCCATACACGAAGGTTTTGGAGTGGAACGAGCCGTTCGCCAAATGGTTCGTCAACGGCCAGACGAACGTCTCCTACAACTGTCTCGACGCCCACCTGGGTACCCCGCGGGAAAACAAGACAGCCATAATTTGGGAAGGCGAGCCGGGCGACGTGCGGAAATACACCTTCGCCGAACTGCACAAGGAAGTCTGCAAATTCGCCAACGTGCTGAAAAAGTTGGGGATCAAGAAAGGCGACGTGGTCACGATGTACATGCCCATGATCCCCGAGTTGGCCATCGCCATGCTGGCCTGTGCCCGGATCGGCGCGGTCCATTCGGTGGTCTTCGGCGGTTTCGCGGCCGAGGCGATCGCCGACCGGAACAACGACGCGTCGGCGAAAATGATCATCACGGCCGACGCCGGCTGGCGGCGCGGCAAGCAAATCCCGCTGAAGGCCAACGCCGACGCGGCGATGGAGAAGTCGCCGACGGTCGAGAAATGCATCGTCTACAAGCGGACCGGCGCCGAGGTAACGATGAAGGAGGGACGCGATTTCTGGTGGCACGACCTGATGGCTGACGCCTCGGACGACTGCCCCGCCGAGCCGATGGACAGCGAGGCCCCGCTGTTTATCCTCTACACTTCCGGCTCGACCGGCAAGCCGAAGGGAATCAAGCACTCCACGGCCGGATACAACCTCTACGCCAAGAAGACGACCGAGTGGGTGTTCGACGTCCGCGACGAGGACGTTTACTGGTGCACGGCCGACATCGGCTGGATCACCGGCCACACGTACATCGTCTACGGCCCGCTGACCGCCGGCGTGACCGGCTTCATGTACGAGGGCGCGCCCGACACGCCGCAACAGGACCGCTGGTGGGAGCTGATCGAGAAGTACAAGATCAACATCCTTTACACCGCCCCGACGGCCATCCGCACGTTCATCAAGTGGGGCGACGAGTGGATCACCAAACACGACCTGAGCAGCCTCCGCCTGCTGGGCACCGTCGGCGAAGGGATCAACCCCGAGGCCTGGATGTGGTATCATCGGACCATCGGCGGCGAGCGCTGCCCGATCGTCGACACCTGGTGGCAGACGGAGACGGGCGGTATTATGATGACGCCGCTGCCCGGCGCCATCCCCACCAAGCCGGGAAGCTGCACCAAGCCGCTGCCGGGCATCGTCCCCGATATCGTCGGCGAGGACCGCAAGCCAGTCCCCGTCGGGGCGGGCGGATGGCTCACCATCGCCAAGCCCTGGCCCGGAATGCTGCGGGGAATCTGGGGCGACGACGAGCGCTACAAAGCACAGTATTGGTCCGACGTGCCGGGCAAGTATCTTTGCGGAGACAACGCGCGTTGCGACGAGGATGGATATTATTGGATCATGGGCCGGATCGACGACGTGTTGAACGTCTCCGGCCACCGCCTGAGCACGATCGAGATCGAGAGCGCGCTGGTCAGCCACGACGCCGTGGCCGAGGCGGCCGCGGTCGGACGACCGCACGAGTTGAAGGGCGAGGCCGTCGCAGTCTTCGTCACCCTGGCCGGCGGATTCGATCCCTCCGAGAACTTGCGCAAGGAGTTGAAAGGACACGTCCGCAAGGAAATCGGCGCCTTGGCCGTGCCTGACGACATCCACTTCACCACTTCGCTGCCGAAGACCCGTAGCGGAAAAATCATGCGGCGGCTGCTGCGCGACATCGCCGCCGGCCGCGAGACGGTCGGAGACACCTCGACCCTGGAGGACTACAGCGTCCTGGCCAAGCTGCGGGCGGAAGAGGAATAGCTTGCGTGGAAATTGTTCGGCCGGCGGGCTTGCCCGCCGGCTAGACTTATACTTACGCGGGAGAGTCATTGCAATGACTATGGACAAGAGCTTGAAGGTCCGCGCGGGCTTGGTGCGCGCGCGGAGCGTGTTGAACCGGGCCGAACGAATTCAGCGGCTCAAGGAAGCCGAGCGCTGGCAGGAAGGCGACAGTCCTTTCGGCCTGGCCAAGGTGCGCGTTTATAAACTGGCCGTCAGGAAGAAAAAGAAAAAGAAGGAAGAGGAAGGCGAGGGGGCTGAAAGCGCCGCCGCCGCTCCGGCCGACGCGGCCAAGAAGGACGCGAAGAAAGAAGCCGCCAAAAAGCCCAGCAAGAAGTAGGCCGCTTAGCCGGGTCGCTTGCGGCTCATGTTTGCGGTACACGTTCTCAATTCACGATGGGGTGGCAGTTATACTGCCACCCCAACATTTTATATCTCGGCTAGCCATCGGGCGGCGTCCAGCGCCCAATAGGTCAAAATGATCCCCGCCCCCGCGCGGCGGATGGCTGTCAATGATTCGACGGCAACCTGCTTCTCGTCGATCCAACCCCGCTCGGCAGCCGCCTTGACCATGCTGTATTCGCCCGAGACGTTGTAGGCGGCCAGCGGCACGCCGGGAAACCGCTCGCCGGCCATGCGAATAATGTCCAAATAGGGCAACGCCGGCTTGACCATCACGATGTCAGCCCCTTCAATCAGGTCCAACTCGATCTCGCGCATCGCCTGGCCCGCGGCCGCGGCCGGGTCCATCTGGTAGCCGCGCCGATTGCCGAACTGCGGCGCGCTCTCGGCCGCCTCGCGGAACGGGCCGTAAAACGCGCTGGCGTATTTGGCCGCGTAGCTCATGATCGGCAGGTGCGAGAAGCCGGCCCCGTCGAGCGCCTCGCGGATCGCGCCGACCATGCCGTCGATCATCCCGCTCGGGGCGACCATGTCCGCCCCGGCCCGGGCCTGGACCAACGCCTGCCGGGCCAAAAGCTCCAGCGTGGGGTCGTTTTCCACGTCCATCCGCCCGGTCGAGTCGCCGATTATCCCGCAATGGCCATGGTCGGTGTATTCGCAGCAGCAGACGTCGGTAATAATCAGCATACCGGGGGCCGCCTGTTTCGCCGCGCGGACGGCCTGGGCGATGATCCCCTCGTCGCTCATCGCGTCGCTCCCCCGGGCGTCTTTTTCGGCCGGGATGCCGAACAGGATCACCCCGCCGACGCCCAACTCGGCCGCCTCGCGGATTTTTTCGACCAACAGGTCGGGCGACATCTGATCGTGGCCGGGCATGGCCGCGATCGGCTCCCGCAGGTTTTTACCCGGCCGAACGAACAAGGGGAGAATAAAATTGCTCGACGAAAGCCGCGTCTCGCGCGTCAGTTCACGAACCGCCGGGTGATAGCGAAGCCGTCGAAGTCTGGTGGTGGGAAACATGGCATCTCAATATGCGGGAGGTGTTATAGACAAAAAAGTTTAGCCGCTACGTCCACGCGGCGCAAGTCGCAACCTGTAATATAGAAATTCACGGCCTGTACGGCAAGCAGTGCCGGTCAGCCGCGAGGCAGGCCGTCGACGCGGCGGGCGGCGGTGCATAGCGCCCAGGCAAGCAACAACACCAATACGACAATCGCGGAGCCGAGCAACAATGGATTATTGAGAACGCTGTCCACCGAAAGGGGCTGGCCAGCGGGCGAGTCCTCCACTTCCTGGCCGAGCTTCGCCTCGATGGGCCGATGGCCTTCGGCGCGGAGCGGGGCCAAAACGGCCGCCGCGTCGTAGTCCGGCCGCTCGGCGATCTGCGATCCATAGACCAAGCGATACTTTCGGTCGGCTTTGGCCAGAAACACGGCCCGATAAACGTTCCCATGGGCCGAGACGCCGGTTATCTTCAGCGGCTGATTGTCGCCGTTGTGGATTACGACAAGATATTGTTTGGCGCGTTGCTCGGGAAAAGAAATCGTCAGCGACCGCCGGTCGAATGCTCCGAACTCGATCAGTGAAATCTTGTTTCGCGCAATGCAATTCATTTCCGCCCGGCGGCCGGCGGCGGTTTTTACATACACCTCCGCCGGGCGAACGAAATTGCGGCTCGCCGTTTCGATCGTCAACTCGGTGATCGGCTGCCGCTTCGCGTCGATCAACATCTTGGTCGCGCGTTCGTCGAGGTCTTCGTTGATCTTGGCGATGGATGCGTAATAGTCGGTTTTCTCGTCGCGGCGCTGGAGCGTTTCCTTGCGGTCCTTCCAGAACTCGATCCGCTCCAGGCGGAACGGCCGTCGCCGGAGGACCGTCTTTTCGATCCGCTCCACCTCTTCTTTGTCGTGATACTTGCGGGTCATTTCCCGAAACAGCGACTGCTCGACCTCGCCCACGCCGATAATCTCCACGGCGTAGAGCCGCTGCTCGTTCTTCGGCAGACGCACGTCGCGGTTGGAAATATCCATTAAGCGCGAGTAATCGAATACCCGTCCGTTTTCCTCCAGCGGCAGCCAGGTCAAACCGTTGTCGCTGCCGTAGACCCTGACGCGATACTCGAAATTCTCGAGCGGCGTGAAGACACTCAGTCCGTCGGCGCCTCGCGCTTCGCCGTCGAGCCGCAGCAGCACTTTCACCCGGTCGCCTTGTTCGCTCGGCGGAGAGAAAACCCTGCTCGGCAACGGTCGGCGGACCTCGCTTTCGATCGTCTCGACGACCTTCTCGATGGCAAAAGGCGTTTGCCGCCCCGTGTCGTCGAGCAGGCGGACGTCGGGCAATCCGTCGCGCGCGGCCGCGTAGACTTGCGAGTCGAAGAGCACCGAAACC
Source organism: Pirellulales bacterium (assembly GCA_016928165.1). GTDB lineage: Bacteria > Planctomycetota > Planctomycetia > Pirellulales > Thermoguttaceae > JAHIKV01. The sequence goes on from JAFGLH010000118.1 coordinate 15,477, forward strand.
ATGCTTTCCCGGCCGGGCTGGGCAAGTATCACGTCCTTGTGGAACCGGAACGAATGTCGCTCCGCCGCGGGCTGGGACGCCGCGGCCGCCAACAAACATAGGGCGAGGATGCGCGTCATTGTTCGCCTTCCTTGTTTCTCGCCGCCACCAGCGGGCGACACTTGATGTAGACAAACCCGCCGCAAAGGACCAGCGCGCCAACCAGCACGCAAGCCAACGCGCGATACAACGATTCCTCTCGGGCTAGGTCCAGGAAGAGTATTTTATAGGCCACGACGGCGAACAGCGCCAAGCCCGCGTAGCGGATCGCGCGGACGTCCTTCCACATTCCGCCGACGACCAGCCCCAGCGCGAAGCAGGCCCAGAGGATCGAGACCCCTCCGACCCGCAACTCGGGCAGCATGTTGTCCAAAAATGTGTTCGCCTCCAACGTCAGGAAGACGAACAGCATCGCCAACGCGGCTGAGCCGAACAGGTTGGACGTAAATTTCACGCCCGCCTCGTCCGTCGGCGAAACGGTCAGTCGCCGCAGGAGATTCCAGGCGAAAACCATCAACGCGATCATCGCGCCGAAGTCGAGCAGCCTCAGCCCGCCGTCGCGGAAGGAGTAGAATTCGCCGCCGTAGCGCCAATTGCCGCCGATGTGCCATGCCGGCAGGTCGAAGGCAAACAGCTTAATCACCATGCCCGCGGCGAAGCAAACCAACAGCGCCAGCAGCGCGTTGTTGCGATAAGCTCGGTATTCGAGCAGCAGGAACGCGCACATGGCGACCCATAGCAACGAGAGCATCGGCAGCCGCAGCGGTTCGTAGAAATAGGCTACGGACTGGTTCAACTCCAGATGCAAGGCAAGGAAGATCATGCCCGCCACCGCCGCCGTGATCGCAACCACGGCGTCGCGCGCTCCGAAGCGCCACGAAACGTCGTTCCCCTCGCCGACCGGCAACAGGGCCTTCGGCGGCGAGCGCTGCATCAGCCAGCCGGCCCCGGCCAGCGAGGCGATCGGCACGCCGAAAGTCACCAGCCGTTCAACCATCAGCCACAAATACCGCCCGGTCTCCAAGTCCTTAAACGAGTCGCTAAAATACTGCTGCCTCAGATCGATTATCCCGAAGCGGAACAGGACGATCGCGTAGAGCAAATAGGCGACGTTGCGGAGGAACTCGCTTCGCAGCTTGCCGGCCATCCAGAACATGACCAGCGCCTGCACGGCCCAACTGGCCGTCACCCACTGCTCGGACAACAACACCGGCATCGTCACCGCGAGGAAAAAGGCCGACAAGCCGATGAACGAGAGGAGCAGCTCGCGGTCCAACATCCGGCAAATGAGGAAGAAATAGACATGCGCGGCGTAGAAGGCCGACAGCGACAACGTCACTGCGGCCACCCAACGCGAATCGTACGCATTGCGGATCATACAGTTGCTCAGCCCGTAAAATATGCCCGCGTTGACGATCAACGCCAACACCTCCAGAAGGCTCGTCTTATTGCGGTTGACGAAGTTGAACAGGAAGTTCATCGTCGAGAACAGCACGAAAAACGCGATCAGGAACGGCATGACCTGCCAGAAATTCTCCGGGCAGTAGTTCCAACGCCGCATGGTTGCGAACAGCAACAGGTATGTGCCGGCGAAGCTGAGATAATTCAGCAGGCGCCAGTTCTTTTTGTAGCTGATTCCCAGTACGCCTGTCCCGAGGATCAAGAGATATGAATACAGCGCGACGTAGGCTACCGTGTGGGTTTCCAGCATTACCGGCGTGGCGTATCCGCCAAGTATGCCAAGCACGGCCACCAGCAGCGTGTTAAAACGGACCGCGATTCCCCCGGCCAGACAGGTGATGCCGATCATCAAAGCGAAGGCCGTCGGGTGGGGCATCCAAGGCAATTTGTAATAGCTGTGGGCGGCGTAGACGGTCAAATATAAAACCGCGATGCCGCCGCCGATCAGGCCCTGGCCGAGCAAGTGATACCTCCGTCCGAGCATCCGCGTGCCGGCGACCAGCATCACCAACCCGGCCGCCGCGCTGAGCATCACTTGTCCGACCTCGTCGATCCAGCCCTCCTTGATCGAGTGCATCAGGAAAAGGGCCACGCCGACGACTCCGATCAAGATGCCGACGCGGACCAGCCAGTTGCGGGCGACGGCGTATTCGATCGAGACCCCCTCGGGCAATTCGTCCTCGCCGACCAATATCCAGCGGCCGATCTTCCGCAGCGTCTCCTTGGCGGCCGACTCGAATTGGCTCGGTTCGACGGTGGATTGAGAGGCATACGCCGCCGGCTTGATTTCCGTTGGGACATGCGGCGGCAACGGCGTCAGCGGCGGCGGCAACGGGGGTGGCACTGGCGTCTCGCCAATGGGTTCGGCCGGCTTCTCCGGCTCGACCACTTCCGCCTCGATCGGCTCCTCGACGCGTGGCGCCGGCGTCGCGCCAGTGCTTTCGGCCGGCGGCCGCGCAATTGCCGGTTCTTCGGTGGGAGCTTTTTCCCGTTCGCGCAACAGGCCGAGCGCGCGTTGCGCGTTCCATTCGACTCGATCGAGCCGCCGCGATAGGTCTTGGTAATCGCTCTCCTGCCGGCCCTTAACGGAGATCAACACCCCCAATATCACACACAGCAACGCGACCAGTACAAATAAGATAAGAGCCATTGTAAAAGGATCGGACAACGCGACCCCCTCCCGAGCTGCATTGCCATGCCCGCACAAGTATAGCCCTAAAGGACGGCTACCACAATTCCTTCAGCTTGGGCCTTCAGTTGAGGCGAGTTTTCTCCCGTTATATAACACCCGCCGGAAAAAATCCTCTGCCGCCCCCGCGTTCCTTTTCCATTGTCCCACAGCGACTTACGTCTACCCGCGGCAAATTCCGACCGGCGTTCGGAAAAAAACTCCTAGCAAGTGTTAATTACCATAGAAGGAGTATCCCTTTTCGAGAGAACTCTTGCGGGAAGACCTCGTGACCGCTCCACGCGCCAACGACGAATTTTTGCGGCGTTTCGTCCGTGCCCAGCAGGATTTGTACGCCTATATCCTCACGCTGGTTCCGAACATCGCCGACGCCCAAGACATACTCCAAGAAACGGCGATAGCGCTGTGGGGCAAGGCGGATGAGTATCGGATGGAGGAGCCGTTCATGCCCTGGGCGGCCCGCTTCGCCTGGTTTCAGGTCCGCAAGTTTCGCATGTACCAGGCGCGGCGGCACCGGCATGTCGTCGCGCTCAGCGACGAAGCGCTCAGCGCGTTGGCGGCGGATCGGGCGGAGTTCGAGTCCGAGGCGGCCGACCGCGACCGCATCCTGCAACGGTGCGTCGAGAAGCTCGCCGACGCCGACCGCGGACTGCTCGCCAAACGCTACGACAAAGACATATCGATCCGCGAAGTCGCCCGTCAACAGGGCGTGGAACCCTCGCAACTTTACAAGCGCCTGGGGCTGATCCGACAGGCGCTGCTGGATTGCGTCCATCAAACCATCACTGAAGAGCGGAGCAAATAGACCTCATGCCGGCCCCCGATCGCACCACCGCCGAACTGCTCGCCGCGCTTTGCGACGAGACCATCTTGCCCGACGAGTTGCGGCGGCTCGACAGGCTGATCTGCGCCGACGCCGATGTCCGCCGCCAATACGTGGAATATCTCGATTTGCACGCCCGGCTGAGTTGCAGTCTTCATCGCCCCGGAGAGATTTTCGACAAAGAAACGGGAGATGGTGCGTTTGAGTCCGTTGAGCCGCCGTTTGCGGTTTCTTCCCTCTTCCCTCCCCGCTCTCCCCTCTCCCATACATTTGTCGGCAGTCCGCTCTTTTCGTACATGGCCGCCACGGTGATTTTATGCATGATGTTGCTCGGCGGTTGGGCCTATAAAATCTCTCACGCCCCTTCCCGCCCTTATGCCGCGACTTATCAGACGCAAGAACACCCTGCTTACGTGGGCAGAATAACTGGAATGTACGATTGCCGGTGGGCAGATTCAGGGACGAAGACTTTCATCGGCGCGTCGACGCCGCTGGAGCGCGAATACGTGCTGGCCTCGGGATGTCTGGAAATAACCTATAAAAGCGGCTCGCGAGTAATCCTCGAAGGGCCGTGTGCGTACAAAATTGAGTCTTCCTCCGGCGGTTTTCTGAAACACGGAAAGTTGACGGCCCGGATTGAGCATCAAGGGTCGGCCGCTTCGGCGGATGGCGCCAAACCGCAAGCGGTATTTGCCGTCAAGACTCCCACCGCCGCCGTTATCGACCTCGGCACCGAGTTCGGTGTCGCTGTCGGCGAAAACGGCGACACAACCGCGCACGTTTTCCAAGGAACGGTGAAAGTTGAGACGCTGGGCGGCGCTCTGGCAATGTTGAGCGCGGGCGAGTCGGTTCTCGTGACCAAGGACGTCGCCAAAAAGATGCGTTTCACCAAGCCCGCGGCCGTGCCGACGTTCGTCCGCACATTGGTTCGGCCGATCGAGCAACTCGATCTGTTGGATGTAATCGCCGGCGGCGACGGAATGAGTCGGCGCCGCGAACGGGGACTCGATCCGACCACCGGCATGGAAGACCCGTTGTTCGTCCTGGGCGAGCGTATCGGCGACGGGAAATATCATCCGGTTTCTTGGCATCGACTGATCGACGGCGTGTTCATTCCGGGCAACGGACCGATGCAAATCGATTCGACCGGCGGCGCGTTCGACGGATTCCGCGCGACCTCCGGCAGCACCTGGGGGTCGATCTGGCCGCGGGCGGCCGAAACCGATCCGGCCTCCGAACGCCGAGGCTGGATATACGAAATCGAACGGAGCGAACAATTCATGCCCCAGCGGCTGGGGATGATCGGCGTCTGCCCGAACGTGGGCTGGACGTTTGACCTGGCGGCAGTGCGAAAGATGTACAAAGCGGCTCGGCCCGTTCGGCTGCAAACAGTCGCCGGCTTGGGCGACCGGGTCGATTTCGCTGACCCCTTCGACGGAATGATCGACCTCTGGGTGATCGTCGATGGACAGCCGCGATTTAAGCGGTTGGGCATGACGCGACAGGACGGAACCGCTCGGATCGACGTGGAACTGAAAGCGACGGATCGCTTCCTCACCTTGGCCGTCGCCGACGGCGGCGACGGCCAAGCGGCCGACTGGGTGCTATTCGGCGATCCCGTCTTGAAATTGGAGCCGATCGAGAAACCGTAGTAGGACAGGTTGACAACCTGCCCCACATGCAAAAAGGAGGCGTGACTTATGAAGTGACGTGCGTCGGAACGGTGCGAGGCGTTTTGGGCGGACCGGCCGCCCGCATAAATCCAGACGAAGTGATGTTTATTTAACACCTTTTTTCGAGGAGATGTATCAATGTTATTCAAAAAACTTTTCACCGCGCTGTTTGTGATCGGAGTAGTCCTCTCGATGACGGTGGCAGCCCAAGCGCACAGTTGGTTTGACGTAAGCTCGGGCGACTGGGGAACAGCAGCCAACTGGACCGACGATGCGGAGCCCACGGCGAGCGATTATGCCTCCATCGGCAGTCTTGAACCCGGTTACATTTACAATCCGGCCACCTGCTACGTCACGCAATCCGGCGAGGTGGCTACTGGTGTTACAGTCGGTCACGGCGGGACCGGCACCCTCTACATCACCGGCGGAACTCTGACGATGGCGAACGATTACAGAATCGGACGAATTCAGTTCGATTGGGGCGACGCAACCGGTACCGTCTATCAATCCGGCGGCGAGGTTTCCCAGACGTCCACCCTATCCGCGAGGATGACGGCCCTCGGTTGGGGCAACGGCGACGCCGGTTATTACAACATGAGCGGCGGTTCGCTGGACGTTAAAGGCGGGCGCGGCCTCGTGGTCGGGATCTGCGGATACGGTGAATTCAACCTCTCCGAAACGGGAGCGGTAACAGTTAACAAAAACCTATGGGTTGCCGGCGATGTGATCGGTTATCTGCCTCCGAGCGGCTATGACTACGGCACAACCGCCGAATCCGAGGGTTACGTAAACCAAAGCGGCGGATCCATGACGATCAGCGACCACCTGTACGTCGGCTATAAAGGCGTCGGCGAGTACAACATCTCCGGCGGCTCGCTATCGGTTGACGACTACGTCTATATTGGCACCAGTACAGGTACCGGCAAGTTCGAGGTCGAAGACGTAACCGCCATGATTAGCTGGAACGGCTCGGCGACGATCGGGGCCAACGGCACGCTCTCTTACGTCGCCTCGGCCGGCGGAGTCAGCGACATCGCCCTCGACTACGCGGCCGGCACGCTGACCATCAACGCCGCCGCCGCGCTGTCGTTCGACCTGTCCGCCATGTCCTCGGCCGTCAACGACATCCTGCTGATCGACAACTACGGCGCCGACGCCATCTCGGGCACGTTCGCCAGCTACGGCGAAGGCGACACCGTCCACACCTTCGGCGACGGCTCGTACTACACGCTGACCTACGTTTACGACGCCGGCACCGACGTGTCCGCCGCCAACGACATGGCGTTGGTCGCCAATCCCATCCCCGAGCCGTCCACCTTGGCGTTGCTCGCCGCCGGACTGATCGGGCTGTTGGCCTACGCTTGGAGGAAACGCAAGTAAAAACACCTCCCCTCCCCCGCTCGCGGGAGAGGGGACAAAGATTTTGGGGTGACATTTCAAATGCCACCCCAACAAATATAGCCGGGGGTGAGGGCGGTTGGCGGCGCAAGCGACGCGCCGAACGCCGCCCTCGCCCTAATGTTTTCATTCGGAAGAGGTAGATTTCGCGTAATCGACACCCATGAAAAACGCACTTTTCACCGTCGTCTTAATGCTCGGCCTTGCCCTGTCGGCGGCGCAGGCCGAGGCGGCCGCGAAGGTCTTCCTGCTCGGCGGCCAATCGAACATGGCGGGCGTGGGTGGATATCCAGGCGGGATGATCAACGGCGAAACCATTCCGCCCGAACCAGCCATGCCGGCACCGTACAACGTAGCCCAACCGGACGTGCAATTCTGGTACAACAACGCCTGGACCGACCTGCGCCCCGGCTTCGGATACCAATCCACCGAGTTCGGCCCGGAAGTGACTTTCGGGTATCGGTTGAACGAACTCTTTCCCGACGACGACATTTATCTGGTCAAATACGCCGTCAGTGGCGCGAATCTGGCCGTCGATTGGAACCCCGGCGGCGGAACATGTTACAACACCTTCAAATCGACGGTCAACGCCGCCTTGCAGAACCTTTCCAACAACGGCCGCGACCCGGTGGTCGCCGGCATGATCTGGATGCAGGGCGAAAGCGATGCCCATAATTCCACGTACGCGCCGCTGTACGGAACGAATCTGGCCAGCTTGATCAACACCGTGCGGAGCGATTTCTCCGCGCCGGAAATGCAATTCGTCGTCGGACGGATTACCAACGTCTATGCATGGGGGACCGAGGCCGACATGGCGTTGGTCCGCACCGCCCAGGAAGCCGTGCCGGGCATCGTCGGCGACGCCTCGTGGATCAACACCGACGACCTGCAAGTCGTTTACACGGGCCATTACGGTACCGAAGGGCAAGTCAATCTGGGAATCCGCTTCGCCAACGAGTTCATCGTGCCCGAGCCGTCGTCGCTGACGTTGTTGGCGGTGCTTTTTTTGAGTATGGCGTTCATGGGATCGCTAATTCGTATTTTACACAAACGAAAGCGACAAGGACCGATTGGTTGCATATAATGGACTAATGTCATGAAATCATATTTAACAATTAGCGGCAAAATAATTACACGGCGGAAAAGCGTTTCCCGCCGCGACCGCAGTCGCGAGACGTTTCCCGAATCCCCGCTTCGACCTGGTTTCACTTTGGTGGAACTCCTTGTTGTAATCACGATCATCGGCATCTTGATCGCGCTGCTGCTACCGGCCGTGCAGGCGGCCCGCGAGGCCGCCAGAAGGTTGCAGTGCCAAAACCACCTCAAGCAGATCGGGCTGGCCTTCCACAATCATCACGACCAGCACGGCTTCTTCCCGACCGGCGGCTGGGGTTGCTATTGGGTGGGCGATCCCGACCGCGGATTCGGCAAGGAACAAACCGGCGGCTGGACATACACCATCCTGCCGTTCATCGAGTCGGAAGCCCTCTTCATGCTTCCGGCCGACGGCGACGCCAAAGAGGTGACCGATCAACAAAGGGCCGGCGCGAAAATACTGGTCGAAACGCCGCTGTCGTTCCTGTATTGTCCTTCGCGACGGGCGGTCACCACGTATCCTTACGTCTACAACGGCCCGCACATTCTCTACAACGCCAATACGCCCGCCTACGCGGCCCGGACCGACTACGCCGCCTGCGCCGGGACGCGCACATTTTCGATCGGCGATTTTGCCGGCCACGTTCCCCGCACCGCCGGGACCGCGGGGCTTACACTGGGCGACTCGCCTTCTTTCCCCTGGTTTAACGCCGACGAGGTCAACTTCAACGGCGTTTGCTATCAGCGCAGCGAAGTGCGAATGTCGGACATCAGCGACGGCGCCAGCAACACGTACATGGTCGGCGAGCGAAGCGTCAATCCAGACCATTACCTGGACGGCCTTGCCCCGCAAGACGCGTTTCCCGTGTACACGGGGGACGGCCGCGGCTCCTTTGCGCAAACGGTCAGTATAATCCCCGACGGTTCGACGATACCCGAAGCGACGCACCTCCCCTGCCAGGACCAGCCGGGCGTGGATACGCTCGGCTTCGGCAGCGCCCATTCAACCGGCATCCACATGGCGATGTGCGACGGCTCGGTGCGGATGATCAGCTACTCGATCGACCCAATTACGCACGATCGGCTGGCCAACCGAAAAGACGGCTATGTAATCGACGCAAACAGCTTCTAGTCATCACACCATCCTTGTTCCCATGCTCCGCATGGGAACGCACCGCCCGGACAATCCGCGTCCGTTTGTACTAATGGACACCTCCACCAAACCGCGTCGTTGCCTAATGTCGCTAATCGGCGTCTCGATTTTGGTTTTCTGCGTCGGCCCTGCGTTAGCCGCCGAACAGCCCCGGCCAGGTTGGCTGAACGTCGCCGACTTCGGCGCTTCGGGATCCGAGTATGAGACCACGGCATCCACCACGGCCGGCTCGCGGCAAATCACCGTGGCCGATCCGGGCGATTTCCAGCCCGGTCAGGGCGTGACCGTCGTCGGCGGACACGTCCGACACACCGCGCCGCAACTCTGGAGCGGCGGACCGCCTTACGACAACTCGAAACCGCTCGACGGCTCGGTCGAGGTCCGCGGCTACGACGGCGCCCGCGGTCGACGCGTCGTCTATCTGCTCGACATCGCTCCTTCTTCCAAGCCGGTGTTCCGCTGGACCGACGACCTGGGGCGTTCGTGGCACGAAACCGTGGAAATCAACCACGACTGGCATCCATTGGGCAACGGAGTCGAGGTCAAACTGAATCCGCGCGATTGGAATAAAGGATACGTCATATCCTTCGCCGCCGAGAATATGCTTACAACCGTCATCGAAAAGATCGACGGCACCGTCGTGACGCTCCGCGACGCTCCCAACCGAACGAGCGTAAAAGCGACGCTTCGCCATTGCGACGACCGGGCCTTGTGCGCCGCGATCGAAACGGCGATCAAGCGGAAACGCAACGTTTGGATTCCCGCCGGCCGCTACCGCCTCGACCGCCGCGTAATGGTTCGCAATCCCGAGGGAATCACCATCGAGGGCGAAAACGCCGCCACTACAACCTTCGACATCAGCGATGGTCAAGGGCCTTGCCTAGTGCTCAGCGGCGGCCGTGAAGTAACAGTCCGCAACTTGCGCTTCGTCGGTTTTATGGGTTTTGACCGCCGCGATCAGGCCGGACGCATCCCCACGCGCGGCGCCGAGGCCATCTGGGGCTTCTTTCTCGACCTCTGCAACGGCGTGACCATCGGCGGCACGGAACGAGTGCTGGTGGAAAACTGCCACGCCAGCCGGATGTCCGGCGAGTGCTTCGTCTCAGCTTGTCCGGGACGGGGAATAAAACCATCCCGGCCGCAAGACGAATCAACAGCCGACGAAGATTACTCGCTCGTCTGGAAAGTCAATCCGCACGGCGGACACACCATCTCGACCACCTATCTGCGCTGCTCGGTTACGGACTCGGCGCGGAACGCCTTCAACGACGTCACCTGCGGCCCGGAAAACACGAACGTCATCCAATGCCGCATCGTCGACGTGGGCGGATGCACTTGGGAGGGTGCCTCGCGGTTCATCCGCTTTACGGGCAACTACGTCCGCAACGCCGGCACCGTGGCCATCGGAAACCTCGGCGTGGCAAACCGCGACGCCTCCTTCGATAAGCTCGGCGCTGGCCAGCACGTCGTCGCCGGCAACACCTTCGAGAGCAGCATTTGCTACGGCGGCTGCGCGGTGCGGGCATCCGCCGGCGCCACGCAAGTCATCGTCAGCAACAACCACTTCGTCAACTTCAACTCATCCGGCGTGGAAATGCTTTCCCAGACCGGCGATCAGCACTTCCCCAGCTCCAACGCGGCGGTGCTGGGAAACAGTTTTGACATGACCAGCGTCGGTCGAAAACCGGCTGCTCGGCACGCCATAAAGATTAGTGCCTCCGACACCATAGCGGCTGACAACCAGATTTACGTTCGCGGCCGACGCGATCCGGCGCTTACCGGGATAATTGTTCTCGAACCGGCCCGAAACGTCATCGTCCACGACAACCTGATCCGCAACTGCGTCGCGGGCTTCGTCGCCGGGCGGCTGACGTCTTCCATCGGGCAAGTGATCGACCAAAAGACCTTCATTCGCGGCGGCCACTGGCTGTCCATCGCCCTGCCGCTGGTCCGCGACGACTCGCACGGCTACCGCGGCTGGAACATCGTCTGGATAAAAGACGAGCGGCCGGACGGCGCGTCTGTCATCGAGTCCTTCGATCGAACGACTCGCCGCTTCACGCTCCGCGAACCGCGGGAGATGCGGCCGGGCGACCGCTTCGAGGTCTATCCGCCCGGCGGCGCCGATTGGGCAATCCACGACAACGTCATCACAAATTGCCTCCGCCCGGCGGTGTTGGACTGCTACGGCAGTCCGACCACCGTCTTCCAAAACAACCAACTCACTCGCGGCGATGAAACGGGCGTCGAACAAGCGGTCGAGATTTGCGGCCGATGGAACCTGATCGGCAACCGCTTTTTCGGCTTCAACGAGCAGGGCCGTGCTGCCTTGTCGCTCCATCCCGACCGACAAGGCAATCCGCCGAGGAACCTCTATCTAAACAACGTCTTCGAGCGTTGCCGGCGGGTGGTTCGGGAGAGCCAAGCGGGGCTTTGGCGGGCGGCCGTCACGAAGGGGAATATATTCCTCGATTGCGGCGACGTTCCACCGCAAAACGCCGACTCCGCCGCAGAACCAATGTAACACAGCCGCTAAATTCTTCCGCGCGGGTTTACGTAGAGGCGTCATTCATCTTTGCGCAACTGCTGTTCGGCCCACTTTCGCAGCCGACACACCATGTCCCGAGCACTCCGGCGCTCGAAATCCGGCGGCATCGGCAACATGTCGTAACGAAACGTGGTGCCGAATGGAGTCAGCACGTCCAACTGGTCGAGATCGGCTGGCACGGCGTGTCCAGCGTCGGACAGCAGGTCCATCAACTGCCGCAAGTTGTGGGTGCGGTGAAAAAGCGTTCCGACTTCCGACAGCACGGCTTTCAGATACTTCTCGGCTGCCTGCTGAGAACGTGTTTTGAAATTGAAAAATTAGCCCCCTCTCCCAAAGGGGAGAGGGGAGATTTTCAAAACACGCTCTGACAGTGAAAGCCGACAATCTCGTCACTTATCTGTTCGGACGCCAACACCTCGTCAACGAGCGCTTCGTCCTGGCAACCCTTGGCATACAACAACCTTGCCTGTTCATGCCGCTTCATAGAGAACGACTCCTTCCGTGGCTGCCTCAAACAGGATGTGGCCCGGGGTATCCGACCAGTCGGCGAAGTCTTAACGGCTGACCACCAACACGTCGGCCGGCAGACGCAACGGGCTAAGCACTCGCATCAAACGGACCATTTCCGCGGCCGCGTCCGTCACGTCACGCTCGACCACCAGCAAGTCCAGATCGCTGCCGGCGTCGGCGCCATTGCGGGCATAGGAGCCGAAAAGAATGATCCTCTCCGGATCGGCGGCCTGCCGCAGCATTTCCGCCGCGCGGGCGATGGTCGTTTGGTCGATCACGAGGGTGCTATTGAGGACCATTGCATCTCTTTTGCGACTAATTAATGCGCCAACATGGCTGTCAGCAGAAAAACGAATACATTCGTCGCTAGCCATCCAATTGAACGAGTGTTGCCTAGCAGGAAGAGCAGCATCTCTATTGTGGCAACAACGGACGAAAATGCAAGACCAGCCCACATGAGTTGACCGCTGATGTCGCAGGAAACGAAAAAATGCAACGGCAATAGCCCTGCGGCGAACAATACTAGCATAAAGGCAACATGATGAGAGGTCGTGCGTGTTGCAAACTTCATTTTTCCGTTGTCTTCGTGCGTTTACCTTTCAATATACGCAGCAATTGCGACATAACTATCCCGGGAGTCAATAAACGTTTTACGCCTTTCCCCGCGACGGCAGTCGCGGGCGTTTCGATTCACTCTTCTCCCTTCCCTCGTGCCCCCTCCGCCGGGGCGCGACCAACGGTCGTGGCTATATGGGATCGTCGTGACCAATACCAAGCGGCTTTATGACTCTTCAACCGTGTTATCCGCCGCTTCATCCGCTTCATCCGGCGCGGCCATGCCGACGGCGACGAGGACTTTTTGCCGCAACTCCTCGACCAGTTTGGGATTCTCCTTGAGATATTCGCGGACCTTCTCGCGTCCTTGGCCGAGCTGCACGTCTCCGTAGCGAAACCATGCCCCCACGCGGCCGACCAGCTTATTCGCCAAAGCCAGGTCTAGTATGTCCGCCTCGTAGCTGATGCCGCTGTCGTGCATCATGTCGAACTCGGCGACGCGGAACGGCGGGGCCACCTTGTTCTTGACAACTTTCGCCCGCACCCGCTGGCCCGTCACCTGGTCGCCCTCCTTGATCTGGCTGATCCGTCGGACGTCGATCCGGCAGGAGGCGTAGAACTTCAGCGCCCGGCCGCCGGGTGTCGTTTCCGGATTGCCGAACATCACGCCGATCTTCTCGCGGATCTGGTTGATGAAGATCACCGAGGTCTTCGACTTCGAGATCGCGCCAGTCAGCTTGCGCATCGACTGGCTCATCAGCCGGGCTTGCAAGCCGACGTGCGAATCGCCGATCTCTCCGTCAAGCTCCTTCTTGGGGACGAGGGCCGCCACCGAGTCGACCACGGCCACGTCCACGGAGTTGCTTCTGATGAGCAGTTCGGTGATGTGCATCGCCTCTTCGCCGCTGCCCGGCTGGCTGACCAGCAGATTTTCCAGTTCGACGCCGAGTTTTTTTGCCCAGGTTGGGTCCAGGGCGTGCTCGGCATCGATAAAGGCGGCGATGCCGCCTCGGCGCTGGGCGCTGGCGATCACGTGCAGGGCAAGGGTCGTCTTGCCGCTCGATTCCGGTCCGAAGATTTCCACCACCCGGCCGCAGGGAATCCCCTGACCGCCCAGGGCGATGTCCAACGAGAGGCTGCCGGTCGGAATGCCCTTAATCGGGGCGGCCGTGTCCACGCCCAGCGGCATGATGGCCCCCTCGCCGAACTCCTTTTCGATCTGGGCGACGGTGTCTTTCAGCCGCGGATGGTCGTCGAGGATTGTCGCCGCGCCGCTTTTGCCGGCGGCTTTTCGCATCGTTTGCGTGCTTTTCTTGGCCATCGGTTATCTCGCTTATTGCATACTAGGGGTGGACACAATACATGAACTTGTGTATATGTATACAGTCCTTGCTCGAACGATGCAAGGGGTGTTTGCATTGGCACGATGCCCCCGCGACGGTTGATCTTACCGGGCGGAGCGAATTTTGACGAGGGGGGCGCGACGCTCTATGTTTTGCGGCCTACGGTACGTCGGCCTTGTTTCAGCACACAATGTTGGTGTGGCAGTTCAACTGCCACACCATCGCAAATCCACGCGGCCCTTGCCCCGCGTGGACGCGGGGGCTAAACTTTTTCCTTGATCCCTACCCCTTGAACCCTGATCCCCGACCCCTCAAAACCTTTGGCGCCCACAACATCCAACCGTGGTTCACTTTCGGGCGTCGCCTTTTGCCTCGTCTCGGCGCTGGGATACTCCGCCTCGAACGTCTTTATGCGCCAGTTGACCACGGGTGATTGCGACCCGTTCTGGGCGGTCTTCAATCGCGAACTGGTCACGCCGGTCTTCGTCGGACTGTGGCTCCTCTGGCAAGCGGCCCGGGGTCGAAACGCGCTGCCGAAAGGACGCGAGCTGGGCCTGCTGCTGGCCGTGGGCCTGTTGATCCAATTGGCCGGCAATGTTTGCGTGCAATGGTCGCTCGGTGTGGTGGGGCTGGCGGTGACGATTCCCGCCATGTTCGGCGCGATGATTACCTGCGGGGCGATTATCGGAAGGGTTTGGCTCAAAGAACGCGTCTCGACCCGTTCGATCGTCGCCATTGCCGTGCTGCTCGGTTCGCTGGCGCTGCTGGGAGTCGGGGCGGAGGCGTCGGGCCGCTCAATCGCCACGGCGAAATCCATCGCCCCAGATCCGCTGCTGATGGTCCTTGGCGTGGCAGCCGCCGGGCTGGCCGGCGCGGTATATGCGCTGCTCAGCGCGACAATCCGCCGCAGCGTTACCGGCAATACGTCTCCGGCGGCAGTGGCATTCCTGGTCACACTGATGGGCGTAGTCGGCCTGGGACCGATATGTCTTTATCGGCTCGGCCTCCCGACCATGATGGATACGCCCGTCGAACAATTCGCATTGATGATTGCCGCCGGGGCGTTCAATCTCGTCGCCTTCTTGGCGCTCATCCACGGCTTGCAGCGGACGGCCGTCTTTCACGCCAACGCGGTGAACGCCTCGCAGGTGGCGATGGCGGCCGTGGCGGGATTGGCGCTGTTCGCCGAGCCGCCCACCGCGTGGCTGTTGCTGGGGGTTTGTCTGACGATTGTCGGCATTGCGTCGATCGACCGCCCCGCCGAGGCGGTCGAGGAAATCCCCCCGCCGTAACATTCTGTTGGGGTGGCAGTTGAACTGCCACCCCAACACGGAATTGAAGCTCGGCTTTACAGTTTGAACGGTTTCTGTTGAAATAGCCGACGGTATTTTCTTTTTCTCGACAAAAAGCCCCGCGACTGCGGTCGCGGGGGTAGATATGCAATGCGGTTTTTCTCGACCAACACTCACCGGGGGCGTTCGTGACAACAAAAATCTTCAAACAATACGAGGCCTTGGCGCTCCGCGCGGCGGAAACACTCAAGCAACAGGCCGCCGGCGATAAAATCCGCATCCAGGTCGGATCGGCCACCTGCGAACACGCCGCCGGAAGCCGCGACGTGCTCGACGAGTTCCAAAAACACATCGCCGCCTCCGCCCGAGACGACCTCGTCCTACACCGCACCGGTTGCACGGGCCGGTGCAGCCGCGAGCCTATCGTCGGCGTTTTCATCCCCGGTCAATTGCCGGTCAAGTACGAGCGGGTGGATCGCCAACTCGCCCATGAGATATTCACCCAACACATTCTACAAGGCCAACCGATCTTGGATCGCGTGCTGGACGGCCCGCTCGGCGACCTCTCGCGGCGCGAAGCGCTCATCTGTGGCAGCGTCCGCTGCGGATGGAAAGGTCCCAAGCCGTTCAAGGAAATACTGGAAGAAAAGCTCCTCGCCGCCGGGCTGACCGACGAGCAGATACACGTCACCCAGGCACATTGCTTCGGCGCCTGCAACACAAAGGAAGCGGGCCACTATTCGCACCTGATGATTCAGCCCGACCGCGTGTTCTATCGGGTCGAGAGCAACGACCAACTCGATGAGATCATCCGGGAACATCTGATTGGTGGAAAGCCCGTCGAGCGGTTGCTCGCGCCCGGCAACACGGTCGGACGCAACTTCCTTGAACTCTACGGCGACGTATCGTTCTTCAACCGCCAGAGCCGAGTGGCGTTGCGCCACAACGGCGTGATCGACCCGGAGAGCGTCGAGGAGTATTTCCACTACCACGGCTTCCGGGCATTGACCACCGTGCTGGAAAAGAACGACCCGCAGTGGCTGATCGAGGAAATCACCCGCTCGAAGCTCCGCGGACGCGGCGGCGGCGGCTATCCGACCGGCAAGAAATGGCGGATGGGCCGCGACGCCAAGGATAAAATCAAATACCTCATCTGCAACGCCGACGAAGGCGACCCCGGCGCGTTCATGGACCGCAGCATGTTGGAGAGCGATCCGCTGAACGTCGTCGAGGGGATGATTATCGGCGGCTTCGCCATCGGCGCGCACCAGGGATTTTTCTACGTCCGGGCCGAGTACCCGTTGGCCATCGAGCGGATACAAAAGGCGATCGACGAGTGTCACCAGTGGGGCCTGCTGGGCAAGGACATCCTCGGCTCGGGCTTCGATTTCGATCTGGAAATACGCCTCGGCGCGGGGGCCTTCGTCTGCGGCGAGGAGACGGCCCTGATCCATTCGATCGAGGGCGAACGGGGACAACCGCGCGTCCGCCCGCCGTATCCGACCGAGCGCGGCCTCTGGGGCCGGCCGACCGTGATAAACAACGTCGAGACGTTCGCCAATGTCACGGCGATCATCAACTACGGGGCCGACTGGTTCGCCCGCATCGGCAGCGAGAAAAGTGGCGGCACCAAGGTCTTCGCCCTGGCCGGAAAGGTCCGCCACACCGGCCTGGTCGAGGTGCCGATGGGCACGACGCTGCGGACGGTCGTCGAGGAAATCGGCGGCGGCGTGGCCGGCGGAAAAAAGCTCAAAGCGATCCAAACCGGCGGCCCGGCCGGCGGATGCATACCCGCCTCGCAGGTCGATCTGCCCGTCGATTACGACACACTGACGCAGGCCGGCTCGATCATGGGCAGCGGCGGAATGATCGTGCTGGACGAAGACGACTGCATGGTAGATATCGCCAAGTATTTTATGACCTTCTCGCAGGACGAGTCGTGCGGCAAATGCACCCCCTGCCGCGAAGGCACCACACGGATGCTGGAAATCCTCGAACGGATCACCACCGGCCGCGGCGAGCCGGAAGACCTCGATAAGCTGAAGCGGCTCGGGTTGTTGATGAAGAAGGCGTCGCTCTGCGGCTTGGGTCGGGCGGCCGCCAACCCGGTCCTCAGCACATTGGAGCACTACCGCGAAGAGTACGAGGCACACGTAGTCGAGCGGCGTTGTCCGGCCCACAAGTGCACGGCGTTGATCCACTACGAAATCGATCCGGAGAAATGCGTCGGATGCACCGTCTGCGCCCGATACTGTCCGGTGTCGTGCATCTCCGGCGAGCGGAAAGAGCCGCACGAGATCAACCAGGCGCGTTGCATCAAGTGCGGACGTTGTTTCGAGGTTTGTCGCTTCGAGGCAGTTAAACGGATGTAGGGGTCGGGGTTTGGGGGCGGGGGAATGACGAGAATGAATTTTCGTACAGTCCCCTCTGATGCCGTTGCCCGCGTCGGCGGGCGGCACGGACGAAACAAGAAGGCCGGTTTGCGACCCGGCAAAAACGATCGCCGGGCTTCAATCCGGCCTATAATACTTGCCCTTCATCCCACTACCCTCACCCCCGACGTCTTTCCCGCACGGCGTGAGAGGGGAAAGACGGCCATTCAATACGCCATCGTGAAGCCGCCGTAGAAGGTCCGGCCGGGGCCGGCCGGGATCGTGTTGATCACGCCCCGCTGGAACTCGACGTGGTTGAGCGGCTCGTTGAACAGATTTTGGATCAGGAACTGAAGGGTCATTTGCCGGTCCATGTTCCAGTTGAAGCGGCGGTTCAGATCGAGGGTCGTGTTGAGGCTGGCCAGATGGTATGCGGCGGCGGCGGGATTGACGGGCAGGGCCGCGGCGGGTTCGGGTCGCGTGCCGTAGAAGACGTCCATCAGGGCGAGTTTCAGCCCGCGGTCGTTGTGATAAACCGCGCCCATCTTTGCCATCCACAGCGGGGCGGCGGTCACGTTGCACCGGCCCTCATAGGTGTTGTTTTGGTAGGTGGCCGATCCGACCCATCGCCATTGCCCGTTGAGACGCCACTCGTTTTCCAGTTCCACCCCCTGGAACTTCAGGCCGCCAAGGTTGACGTATGTTTCCGGGAACGTGCCAGTCCTCACGATCGAGTCGAAGTAGTCGCTGTGGAAATAAGTGGCCGCCAGGCGATAGTCCTCGGTGCGGTAGGCGATCTGGGCGTCGAAGGTCTGGATAACCTCCGGCACGAGGTTGGGATTGCCCATTACGACGCCCGGCACGTTGATGTACCGTTCGGGGTAATAAGGCGAGCGGAACGCCTGCCCATAGAGAAACTTCAGCGTCCATTTGTCGCTTGGCGAGAGGACAACGCCCGCCCGCGGCACGATGCCTCCGGGAACGACGCCGGGCATGTTGCCCTGCGCCCCGCCGACCAGCTTCAACCAGTCGTTCACCCGGTAGTCGAGTTGCATGTAGGCGCTGTACCAAATTTCGCGGAACCAGGAAACGGGCGAGAAAGGCCCCATCACGGCGCTGCCGGCATGGCCGTCGACCACGCCGCCGATCGTCATATCCATGCCGTCCCACAACTCCGACCTGTAGGTCCCCTCGAAGAGGAAGCTGTGCGACGTGCTTACGAAGTCGATGTCCGGAATGACGCTCGGCATCGAACCGCCCTGGTAATTGTAGGTGAAATGCAGGTCCAGGCTGCGGCGTTCGTCGATTTCGTGAAGATATCCGAAATCGGTGAAGACGCGCGTGTTGATCGATTGAATTAGGGGCCAGGCGGGGGCCGTGCCCACGATATCCACAAGCGGTCGGGCGACGTATAGATTGGCCGCGAAGTTGTTGTCGCGATACATGGCGAACACGCCGGTGTTGTCCTCGCCGTAGAGGCCCGTGTCGGTCTGCATGTCTTCCAGCGTGGCGGCAAAGGGCCAACCCTTGGAGCGATTGTACATCGCCCCGGCGTAGTATCCCCGGCAGTCGTTTCCGTTGCCCGCAGCCAGCGAATACGACTGCCAGGCGTAGGAGCCGCCGAGGACGGAGGCGTGCAGCGTCGGCTCTTTGGGGTTTTTGGTGACGACGTTGATCACTCCGGTAAAGGCGTTGGTGCCGTAGAGGACCGATCCGGGGCCGCGAATCACCTCGATCCGCTCGATCATGTGGATGGGAAACGCGGTGTAGATCGACGAATACAAGCCGCCGCTGAGTATTTCTCGGCTGGGGCGTCCGTTGATCAACACCAACACGTGGTTAGCCTCGTGGGTGGCGAGATCGCCGCGGATCGAGGCGATGTTGCGCGGATACATGAAGCTGCCGGTCATGTAGACGCTGGTGGCCCACTCGAGCGCTTCGTAGAGGTTCTTCGCCCCGAATTCGGCGATGTCCTGGGCAGTGATCACGTCGACGATGCCCGGCGCCTCGGAGGCCTTTTCCACGGTTTTCGAGACCGCCTCGACGAGCGGATCGGTGAAAGTCGGCTCCTTGACCGTGACTTTACCCAATGTTTCCAGGTCGAGATCGAGAAGTTTTTTAAGCTCGGGGTCCGCTCCGCCGGCCTTGTCGGTCCGTCCCTCGGCCTCGGCGCCCGGCGGCGACGGAGCGGGGCGCAGGTCTTGCGCCAAGAGGAATGTTCCCGCGTGGAAACCGACCATTGCAAGAGCAATGCCCCGAATCAATATCGAAGCCGTCGAACGCACGGCCACCTCCCCGGATGTCAGGATTTGGAAGGTTCTTTTTTTCCCCCCATGTCGTATTTCCGACACTACCCCCACGAGAAGCGTCATGTTGATAATCGACATACGGCGAACTCGTGCTGGACGGTTTCGGCCGTCTTGCGAGTATTTCTCGCCCTCTCATAATGCGAACATTCGTCATAACCCACATGGCCGGCATAATGCGTCGTAGAGATTTGAGGAGAATATGCGTCGGTTGCCGAGTGCGGACCCGGAGGGAAACGGCCCGCCAAAAAACTTGATGTCCATCGGTTTGCCAGCGTCTTCAAAACGCCTCGAAGACGGACCCGAGCGAGAAATAAACGCCGGCCGCGACGAACAGCCAGCCGGTGAGTTGTCTGGCCCACCATTCGATCTTGGAAAGAACGTTATATGCCGTGCCGACCGCCTTGGCGCTGTAGGCCAGGGCGAACGCCACCGCTATCACCGGCAATGCCGTGCCGACGCCGTAAACCACGGGCAAAACAATCGTTCCGCCAGCCAACGCGGCCGAGGGCAGGTCGATGCCGATCCCGTCGAGGACCGCGGCGATCGAGCCGCTCTCGGCGCCCATTATCAGGCTGACCAGCCCGAAAAACCAAGTGGCCGAGATGGGACAAAACGAGACGGCGAAGAGGATACCCAACGGCAGCGCACCCCAGACGCCCATCGCGTCGATCCGCTTTTGGAGCCGGTCGTTCATCAACGGACTGCCGCCGAAAGAGATCACGCCGACCAGAAACATGCCCAGCAGCAGAAAGATCGGTCCCAAGACCAGATGCATGTATTTTTGCAGGAAGACCGACACGGCGGGAATCGATAGTGCCGTGGTGGTCAACAACACGGCCAAGGCCAGATAGAGCAGGCAGCGTCCGAGCGTGTAGAGCAGCCCGGCGTGGATGATCGCCCTCGAATCGCCCACCTTGAGGCCGACGTAGGAGACGGCCGCGATATTGGTGGCCAGCGGGCAGGGGCTGATCGAAGTCAACACGCCCAGGTACAACGCCGCGCCGATATACAGCAAATAGGCCGTCACTTCCGGTACTCTTTTATCTGTTCCCGGACGTATTTGAAAAACGCTTCCTTGTCGCCGGCTTTCGTCCAGATTTCTTCCATGTTTTTGAATTCGGCGACCTTGCCGTCTTTCACCTTGGCCGCGATCAGCGAAGGTCCGCCGACCTTGTAGCTCTTCGCCAAAGCGGCGTTTTTCTCGTCTTGGAAGTCGATGAAGTGGAACTCGACCGTCCCTTTTTTCAATTCATCGGCGAAACCGCCGGCGACGGCCTCCTCGGCGTATCCGCCCATTTTCCGACAGGTCGGACAACGCTTCGTGCGGTGAAAATACATCACCACGACCCGATCGGCCGGCGCAGCGGCGGGCTTTTCGGCGGGTTGTTCGGCCGGCTTTTCAGACTTCTCAGTCTCGCCGCCGTATAACGAAGCCACACATGAAAACGCCACAAAAACATACAATAAACGTCTGACATTACTCATGGCTCATCGCCTCCGAATTCAGGAAACGCCGGTTCGCCCGGCAAGGGAATCTTAGGTGTCGCGGGGGGATTCAATACGTTTTCAATCCCCTTTCGGATATACTCGTCAAGCGCCGAGGGGTCGCTGGTGGATAGGGCCATTACGCGGTCGAGTCGCTCCCAATGCTCGATTTCCCCGTCCTTCATTTTCGCCACCACGACGACGGGCACGTGAACCTCGAACTTCGTTTTCAGTTCCGCGCCGCTCGGCTTATTGTAGTTGATCACCTTCCAGACCAGCGAACCGTTTCGCAATCGGTCGCCGTAATCATTCTCCACCACGGCGCGGGCCTTCGATTCGATCAATCGGCAGGTCGGACAAGGCTCGCCGTGAAACATGTAGACGACTAGTTCGGCGTCCGACGTATCGGTTTCTTTTGCGACGACCGGGCCGCCTTGGTTGCGCAGCGCCCGAAGCTCATCGACAATCGCGGCCAACTGCGGTTCGAGCCGTTCGGCGGCCCGATCGTCAAGCCATCGAGCGATCAACACCACAATCGCCGCCGAAAAAAAGGAAATCAGGCACACGCCCAAGGCTTTTTTAAGTTCCATTGCGATACTCCTTGAAAATCTCCCCTCTCCATTTGGGAGAGGGGACGGGGGTGAGGGCGGTTGGTATTGCATCAAATACAACCAATGATGTCCTGCCGTGCAGCCCTCAGCCTAACCTTCCCTGAAAAGGAGAAGGAGAAGGGACTGATTTTTCATTTCAAAACATGCTCTTATTCAATCAACTTCCTGATCTCTTCCGGCGGCGGGACTTTGCCCACCACTTTCACCTCGCCGTCGACGGCCAGCGCGGGCGTCATCATCACGCCGAATCCGGCGATGACGTTGATGTCCTCGATCTTCTCGACCGTCGCCTCGATGCCCGCCAGCGCGACGGCCGCCTTGGCGTTCTGTTTCAGCTTGTCGCATTTCGCGCAGCCGGTTCCCAATACTTGTATCAGTTTCATTCGATATTCTCCATTTTCCATTATGCGAAAAACAATCCGAACATCAGCCCGGCGATGGTGCTCATCAATACGGTCAATAATAATACGAAAACGGCGGTTTTTCTGAAACCGATCACGCTGTAAATCACGGCGATGCTGGGCAACGAAAGGGCCGGACCGGCCAGCAGCAGCGCGAGCATCGGCCCGCGCGCCATGCCCAAGCCCCGCAACGCATCGAGGATCGGAATCTCGGTCAGCGTGGCGAAGTACCACATCGCGCCGATCATCGAGGCGATCAGGTTGGATATGATCCCGTTGTCGCCGACCCAGCCGGCGACGATTCGCTCGGGTATCAACGCCCCGACGAATCCGGTGGCCAGCACTCCGCCGAACAGCAGCGGAATGATCGACTTCGAAAAGCTCCAAGTCTGGCCCATCCATTCGCCGAGTTCGGCCCGGTCGAACCAAGCGAACGCCATCGCCAGCACGGCCAGGAAACACGCGCCGGCGAACCACCAGCGATGATGAAACACCCAGGCGGCCCAGTGATAATTTTCCGGCGTATGGTCGGTTTCGGCCAGAATGTCCCCAGCGGGGAGCTTGATTTTATCACCTTTCTTCACATCGCCCGACGGCTCTTCGAGCTGCACGAGCAACGTCTCGGCGCTGCGTTGCAGGACGGTGACGTGAAGGTGACGGCCGTCTTTCGTATCGATGATCGTCTGGCTCGGGTTGGCCCAATCGCTGAAAACCAAGAAAATAATCATGCAGACGAAAAAGAGCGCTGTCTGCCACAATCGCCGCTTTGGCTTCGGCGGATCGGGCAGGGCCATTACGGCGGCCGTCCGGGCGGCGTCCTCCTTGCGGAAAATCACCGCCATCAGCAGCCCGATAATGACCGCGAACAGAACCGAGCCGACGATCCGCGCGACGCCCAACTCATAGCCCAAAACCCGGGCGGTGAGGAATATCGCCATCACGTTGATCGCCGGGCCGGAATAGAGAAACGCCGACGCCGGCCCGAGGCCCGCCCCGACCCGATATATCCCGGCGAACATCGGCAGCACGCTGCACGAGCAGACGGCCAGCACCGTGCCGGACGTGGACGCGACGCTGTAGGCCTCGACCTTGTTGGCCTTCGGCCCCAGGTGGCGCAGCACGGCCTCCTTCGAGAAAAACACGGCGATGGCCCCGGCAATGAACATCGCCGGCACGACGCAGGCCAGCGTGTGATAGCGGACGTACCACTGGAGCATGAAGAGCGCCTCCATGACGGCGCCCTCGATCTTCGGGCTGGCGAAATTCAGAAAATACGCCAGCAAAAACACAGCGACCAAAGCGAAAAATATCCACAGTTCCCGTTTCATCTGCCGCATCCCGCCAGTTTCATTCTTTCCCGAACGTCTCGCTCCAGGACCGCCTCGACGCAATTAAAGAAGTTCAGCACACATTTCATCCGCAGACTGTAGTGAATTTCAGTTCCGTGACGTTCGTCCTCGACGATGCCCGCTTGTTTGAGAACCGACAGGTGGCGGGAAACGGTCGACATGTCGTCGCCGACCATTTCGGTCAATTCACAAACGCATCGCGGTCCGTTTTGCGCCAAGTGATCAACCAAAAACAATCTGGTGGGATGGGCCATCGCCTTGATGATTTTCGCCCGGGCCTCGAATTGCGCTCGTATTTTTGGGTTCATTTCAAGCCTTGATGAATATCCAGCCGTTTAGCGGCCGTCGCGCCGACGGCCCATTGTTGGGGCGGCAGTTAAACTGCCACCCCAAACAGAAGTTCGTTGGTTTTTTGCCGTCGCGCCAGCGGCCGCTAATCATAGGTGCATACAACCAGTTTTGGCGCCGCTGAAATTTACAACTACCGACCCTGTTTCTGCAAAATGTTCCCCGCTTGATCCCTAACGACATCAATCGGCCGCTTATATTTGTAAATTTAGCCAATTATGCAAATAATGTCAAGCGGAATCGTTCAGCGGTGTTTTCGGGGGTGGAACCGCTTTATGCCCAGCGATCTTCCGGGCGGTTGATGATCTCGCTGAGCACGATCGCCTGGCGTACGGAAGCGGCATTGGAAAGAATGGCGGCCAGACCGGCGGCGAACGTGGCGGGGACTTCGACGGCGGCCGCGGGAGCAGGCTCCGGCTGCTCGATCGCCGGCGTCTTCAGATCGCCCAACTGGTGATCGAACACCTGATGGGCGTGTTGGACGAATTGCTCGTCGGCCAGGGCCACGTCGCGGCCGAGTTGGGCAGCGCGGCGCGACAACTTCTCGGGCTCGACATGTTTTTTCACGTGCTCGCCGACGCTGACGGCAACGGGCGCCGCCTCGATCGCTTCGACCACGACGGGCGGCTCTACCGGCGCCGGCCGTCGGCGGGCCGGCGGTTTTTCTTCGACTTCCCGCTGTCCGAGCACGCGGCGCATGAAGGTCTCGATCTCGTCGGCCACCTCTTGGTTTATTGGCCGGGGGCGTTGGGGTTGTTGCCCGCCGCCGGGCGGCTGCGGCTGTTTCAGCTTCGCCAGCAATTGGCCGATCACAGGCACGACGACAAACAACAGCATCAGGATTACGTAGACGAGGTCGTCCATTCCCATGGCAAATAGGGGGCGAAATGCTGTGATGTAGTTTTTGGTAATTTCTCGCCGGGGTGGCACTGGCGAGACGCCGGCGCCACCCAGCCGACACCCGCTTAGCCCGTGTTGCTCGTTTTCCTGCCGGTGGCGGTCATTCCGGTCTTGGCGATCGACGACCGCATGTCGGTGTCTGCCTGAATGTTGCGTAGTTTATAGTAGTCCATCAGGCCGAGCTTGCCAGTGCGGAACGCCTGCGAGATGGCCTTGGGCACCTCGGCCTCGGCCTCCAGGACCTTGGCCCTGTTTTGCTCGATCTGAGCGATCATTTCCTGTTCCTCGGCCACAGCCATGGCGCGTCGTCCCTCGGCCTTCGCCTGGGCGACGCGCATGTCGGCCTCGGCCTGATCCGCCTGCAGCCGGGCGCCGATGTTGTCGCCCACGTCCACGTCGGCGATGTCGATCGAGACGATCTCGAAGGCGGTCTGCGAATCGAGCCGGCGGGAGAGCACGGTCTTCGAGATGCGATCGGGGTTTTCCAGCACCTCAAGGTGCGACTTCGCCGAGCCGATGGCGCTGACGATGCCCTCGCCGACGCGGGCGATGATCGTCTCCTCGGTGGCCCCGCCGATCAACTGCCGCAGGTTGGCGCGGACTGTCACACGGGCGCGGACCTTGAGTTGAATGCCGTTCTGTGCGATGCCGTCGAGCGAATCCTTGCCGGCGCCTTTGTCGGGACAGTCGATGACCTTCGGATAGACGCTGGTCTGCACGGCTTCGAGCACGTTTCGCCCGGCCAGGTCAATGGCGGCGGCCAGCTTGAAATCCAATTCGACGAGCTTCGCCTTGGCGGCGGCGATCAGCGCGCGGATCACCAAAGGCACGTTTCCGCCGGCGAGGTAGTGGGCCTCCAGCGCCTTGGAGGTCACTCCCTGCCGGTCGCCGATGCCCGCCTGAACCGCCATGATCTTGCTGCGGACGATCACCGCCGGACTGACCTTACGGAACGTCATGCCTAGCAGATCCCAGATGCCAATGCCGGCGCCGGTGGTTACCGACTGGATCCAGAGGCGAAAGTATCGGGCGAAGATCGCCAGAAAGATAATCGCGAAGAACAGGCCGATTACGACGGCGATGGTGATGGCGATGCGGTAATTTTCCGGACTGAGAAGTTGCGCCAGTAGCGACATGGTCGGCTCCGTGAATTGTAACGGCCGCAGGGAATAGCATCCAATTGATGGGGTGGCAGATTAACTGCCGCCCCAACGATGACTAGCATTCAGTATCATAAGATGTGCCATCGGCCCGGCATTGTCAATCCGGGGGTGCGTCGAACGGGTCGTCGTATGTCCGCAGGAGCGGATCGACCGGGGGGGCGTTGGACGGCCCCGCCTCCACCGGCCGGACCACCACCCGGTTGCCTTGTACCCGCACCACCAGGATCGGCTGGCCGATCTCGATAGGCATGCTCTCGCTAACCGCGCCGACCGTTTCTCCGTCGATAGTGATGACCCCGCTAAGGAGCATTTTGCTCTTCGCTCGGCCCGTGCGGCCGACAAGCCCCTTCAATCGCTCTTTTTCGGGGTCGTCGGGCAAGACGTCGTTTCCGCTGGGGGCCATGAGCAGAACTCGTTTCCCCATCCGGGTTTTCGGCCAGTATTTGAAGCCCAGCACGATCGCCGTCGGCAGAGCAAGCACTACCCCCAGCAGGCTGAGAAATCCTGCCAAAGGCCCTTGCATGAAGCCCATCACCACCGCCGCGATCAGCGACGAGGCGGCCAGGAACCCCAAAATGCCGGCCGACGGAAAAAAGACCTCCAACAAGGCCAAGCCGATTCCTAGAACCAGAAGCAATATGGCCCAAGTCCAGTACATAGCAATTTAATGGATGGCGGGTAGCGTGAAGATATTTTACCTTACGTGTTGTCACCTGAATGAGTAGACGTATAGTATACCGTAACCAATGTTATAGTAGCTATTTGCACCAATTCGTGCAAGATAACGGCCGTCGCGGAAACCATTCTCATGGCAAAGAAAGAGGCGAATCGCCGATCGGCCCACCCCCCTCGTGCAAAGGCCGCCATCGACTGGTCGGACGAGTTGGCCCGGCACGGGCGATGGCTGCGGACCGTGGTTGCCGCCCGATTGGGAGAGCCGCAGGCGATAGACGATGTGATGCAGGAGGTTTCGCTGGCGGCGGTCCGGCAACTGTCCCCGCTAAACAATCCCGAGAAGGTGGCCCCCTGGTTGTACCGACTGGCTGTCAGACAGACGCTGCTCTACCGGCGCAAGCAGGGCCGCAGGAGGAAACTGATCGACCGATACGCCCAGCGGCATCGTCCCGGCGAGGCTGACACTGGCCAGGCCGACCCGCTCGGCTGGTTGTTGAAAGAAGAACGTCACGCGCGCGTCCGCGAGGCCCTCTCGCGGCTCGCCCCGCGCGACGCCGAAATACTGATGCTCAAATACAACGAAGATTGGAGCTACCGCGCATTGGCCGAACACTTGGGCGTCAGCCTCAGCGCCGTCGAGGCCCGATTGCACCGGGCCAGGCAGCGGCTGCGGGCGGAGTTGACCGAATAAGGATCTTGCCATGAACGAAAGCAACGAAAACAACCCGGCGGACGGCGCCCGCTTCGACCGGCTCGTGGACGGACAGTTGAGCGAACAAGAGCGGCGCGACTTATTGGCCTCCCTGGACGACAAGCCGGGCGGCTGGCGGCATTGCGCATTGGCCTTTCTCGAAGCGCAATGCTGGAAGCAAGCGTTCGGCGCGACGGCGCCGGAAAGCGAATCCGTCGCCGCATCGACCGTCGAGACGCAACCTCGACCTTCGCCCTGGCCCGGCCGGGTCGCAACCGTGCTGGCGATGGCGGCCAGCTTCTTGTTGGCCCTCTGGGTGGGATGGCAAGTTCAACAGCATCGCGCCGGCCGCTTCGCCGAAGACGGCGGGGCAATCGCCGCACGAGACGGCATCGCCGCGCCCGAAAGTGCAACGCCGCAAAAACCGTGGCGAATGGTCAACGTCAACGCGCCGGGCCGCTCGCTCGATCTGCCGGCGGTCGAACGCGATAAAATCGATAAGAACTGGCTGCAAAACGTGCCCCAGGCGATCCCGCAAAGGGTCCGCGAAGCGCTCGCACGCACGGGACACGACGTAAAACAACGCCGCGAACTAGTGCCGGTCTCGTTGGACGACGGACGGAAGCTGATCATGCCGGTCGATCAGGTTGACGTGCACTACGTCGGCAACGGACCGTATTGATTGCGGAAAGTTGGGGCGGCAGTTGTTCTGCCGCCCCCGGATACAAGGTTGCGGCAGTACAACTGTCGCACCAACGATAGCTCCCATCCCCAATTTCGTGTAAAGGAGTATGACATGTTGCGAAGTGGTATGTTGTGCGTTGCGGCGCTGGCGTCGCTGGGCGCCGTCGCCGCGCGGGCGCAGACGCCGGACCAGGCCGACAAGCCGAAAGTCGCCGTGATGGTCGACCAACCGCAAATCAGCGAATACTGGCTGGGCATCATGGCGGTGCCGGCGGACGAATTGCTGCGGAAACAGTTGAACCTGCCCGAAAACGAGGGCCTGATCGTCGCGGGGGTCTTCCCGGAAGGACCGGCGGCGAAGGCGGGAATCGTTCAACACGACGTCCTTTTGCGGTTCGGACAACGGCCGCTCGGCGATCTGGACGACCTGATCAAAGCGGTCGCGGACGCCGGCGACACCGCGCAAAAGGTCGAATTGATCCGCGGCGGAAAACGTCAGTCCGTCGAGGTCGCTCCGGCCAGGCGCCCCGCGGCTGAAAGACGCCAAACGACCCCGCCGAGCGAAGACGATTGGGCAATCGTACAACGGTGGTTCGAGAGCATGAAGCCGGGCGCCGGCGGCGGATTCGGCCGAACGCCGGTCCGCTTCCGTTTCTTCCATCCCGGCGCAATCGTCTCCGACGAAATGGTCCTCGCCAAGAAAATGCCGGCGAATCTCAGCATTGCGATCCGCAAAACGGGCGAGCAGCCCGCCCGGATCGAGGTCCGCCGCGACGACGACAAATGGGAACTGACCGAGAAAGACCTGGACCAGTTGCCGGACGACGTCCGTCCCTTCGTCGAGCGGATGCTGGGCGGCAACGTGATGTGGAGCGGCGGGCTGCGGGCCTTCGACATGGTGCCGGACGTGATGGTCCCCGTTCCACCCGGCGCGCGGGGCCAGAACTTCACCATGCCCGCACCGCCGTCGGGACAGATGCCAGTTGCCCCGCTGCCAGACATGGAGCAACGTTTACAACGGCGCTTTGACGAGATGAACCGCCGCATGGACCGGATGATTGAGATGATGGAGCAGATGTTGGGCGTCGAAGAACCGCCGGAGGAAGAATAATTGCGGTTCAAGGGACAGGCACATTTTTCGACCTTGAAAGGGCGAAAAAAGTGCCAGTCCCCGAGCCGAACTACCGAAAGCTCGACGACACCGAGCATCCTGCCTCCGCGGTTCCCGCCGCGTGCTCCTGGGAGGGACGGCGCCGAGGTCCTCGACGCCGCCCCTCCGCGTTTCTTGACACCTTTTCTCACCGGCGTCGACGCAAGCCGAACGCCAGCAACGACCCCAAGCCCGAACAGAGCAGCGCCAGCGTGGCGGGTTCGGGGATTACGTATTCTTGCACCTTCAGCGAGACGGAAGCCCCGTTGTAGTAATGTCCGGTATAGTCGTAATCGCTCATTGCGATATTGTCCCAGCATACAAAGGCGAAATGGGTGAGTTGCTCAATCTCGATCGGACCGCTGGTGACGGTGACGGGGATTTCGAAAGGCTCGGTGTAGATGGTCCATTCCTGGTCGCCGACCTCCAACTCCCAATATTCGCAGCCGGGAGCGGAGATTTCGATTTTCAATGAGACCAGCGGTCCCCCTTCGCCGGCGAGGACCTTCAGATTCTCGTGGAGAGGATTATCCAGGCTGCCCACGGTGGCGGTCACGGTCGCATCGACGTAGTCGGAGCCAGTCAGGCAGTCCATTTCCGAGAATATTTCCATCTGAATAGTAGCCGTTCCCGGAGGCGAGTTCGGATACTCATCAATGGTCACCGCCAACTGAGCATCGACCCCCGCGGACCCAATCGGGTCCGGGTTGTCCGGTTCGTAACCATTCATGGACGCTTGCGCCTCGGTGGAAGCCGTATGAGCGCTGGACAACGACCTATAGGTAGCCGAATTGGATATGTAAGAATCGTAGTAGCCGTTATAGCCGCAGCCGCCGGTCTCGGATGCGAACCCACCGCCGTTGTGATAATAATCGTAGGGGTCCGGCTCGTAGTGGTGCGCATGTGCGAGTGCTTCTCCCTCGGCCTTGAATGACCCGTCGATGTTGATCGGGTTGGAAAGATAATCCGCCCGCGCCGCGACCGCAAGTAGGGCAATGATTGCTACGGCGGCCAGCGTCGAAAAAAACAATATTCTTTTTGTCATTGTGATATTCCTTTACGTCTGAGAAAAGTAAACAAGGGAGGGCGTCGGAGATGAGTTGCCGCGCGGAATACCCGACGAAACGGAAGACTCCGTCGGCAAGTGACTCTGGAAACGACCGCTGCCTCTGGAAACGAGTGCTTGGAATGCGTTTGAGAGATCGGACGAACGCACCGATTACAGACGGCCTTCCCGCCGGAACGGCGGGGCCAATCACGCGCTGCCTCGAAGTTAAGCTCAGGCTAGAATAGTAGAATAGAACTGATTTTAGCAAAGCAGGAGGAAAACGCAAGCCGTTCGACCAATGCGGGTACGGATTGTGAACAACCCCCCCCTTGCGGTAGACGCATGCTGCAAGAAAGGTTCTTATTCCTCGCGACGGCGGCCGCGGTGCTTTTAATTCTCTCTTCTATATCCTCTTTCCTCTCTACCCTCTACAGCAGGCTCTCCAGCAGCAATCGCATCTTGCGCATCTCGGCAAGTTGGTCTCCCTCGGACATCGGCAGGATGTCCACGCACAACGCTCTGTCGTAGCGGACCTTTTTCAACTGGTTGATCAAACGGCCGTACTCCACGTCGCCCTGGCCGATGCGAACTTGCAACTCGTGCTTCGTCGTGTCGCGAAGCCGGACGTGGTAGACGAGCTTGATAAGCTGATCGTAATTCGCTCCGCCGTGCGGGCCGTAGATGTAGTGGCTCGGATCGAGCGTGATGCCGAGTCCCTTGACGTTGTTGCAGATCACCTCGGCGGTGTTCGGGTCTTCGGTCATCCGGCCGACCTCGGTCAACAGTCCGATGCGCACTCCCTCTTGCGCCGCCAGCGAGACCATCTTCCGCAGCCGCTCGATTTCGGCGTTGAACGGCGTGCCCAACTCGGCCGAACGGACCGTCACCGTCACCACCTTGATGGCCTTCGCCAGCCGGCAGCAGGCGGCGAACTGCCGGTAATAATCCGCTTCGTCCGCCTCGATGTCGATGCTCAGCGCCACGGGCGTCAGGCGGTGGGTCTGGCGACAGAGGGCAACCGCCCCTTCCAGGTCGGCCAACACGGCCGACGGCTGAATGTGGCCGCCGGTGGAGTGGACCATGATTTCCACGGCGGTATACTCCAATTCCACCAACTGTTGCATGGCGGCTTCCAGCGACATCCCGGGAAAACAACGACTCGTTGCGGCGACAAACACTCGGCGGCTCCTTAAATTGACTTCTCCGTAGGTCAGGCTTTTTCAGCATCATAGCTTACCCCGCAACCCACATACTATGCAACACCGCGCCGGTTGTGTCGCACGGAATCGGGGGTACAATGTGGGCGTTAAGGGAACTACAGGAAGGAGAACAACATGGACCAGCCCCCCCAAGCAGACGGATTCTCGCAGCAGCCCTTTCGGCCGGAGGTCGCCGCAGAACCGGTCCATGTCCAACCGCGCCGTAAGACGAGTTTCTTCATGCGGCTCGTTTGGGCCGTCCTTTTGCTGGGATTGTTCGGCTCGCTGGCGCTGAATGTATTGCTGTTCCTCGTAGTTGGATTGCTCGGGGCCGGTTCACTGCACGAGGGGAGGCATGTAAGAGAGCAATACCATTCCCTCAACCGTCAGGGGATGGATAAAGTGGCCATCCTCTCGATCGAGGGAACCATCCTCAGCGGAGAGGGCTTTTTCAGGGACCAAATCGAACACGCCAAACGGGACATCGAAAAGGGGAACCTGAAAGCGATCGTGGTGCGTGTCAACTCGCCCGGCGGAACCATCACCGGCAGCGATTACATGCTCCACAATCTGCGGAAATTGGCCGAAAAGGTCCCCTTGGTGGTCAGCATGGGCGGAACGGCCGCCAGCGGCGGCTACTACGTCTCGATGTGCGTCGGCGATACGCCTAACGCCATTTACGCCGAACCGACCACTTGGACCGGATCGATCGGCGTGCTGATCCCCAACTACAACTTCGCCGAACTGATGGAACGTTGGGGCATCCAAGACAACACCATCTCCAGCGGACCGATGAAGACGATGGGCAGCTTTGCGCGGAAAATGACGCCCGAGGAAAAGTTGATCTTTCAGGCCCTGGTCGACGACGGCTTCAGCCGCTTCAAGGAGGTCGTCAAAGAGGGGCGGCCCAACTTCCGCGGAAATCCCCAGGCGCTCGAAAGGGCCGCCACCGGACAAATCTTCACCGCCAATCAGGCCCTGACATACGGCCTGATCGACCGAATCGGCTTTGTCGAGGACGCGATTGACAGGGCGATCAGCCTCGCCGAACTGGACAAGCAAAACGTCAATGTGGTTGAGTACGAAGCCCAACCGACCCTCTCCGACATGCTTTTCGGCGGCGCGTCCGCCCGGCCGTCCATCGACCCGGCCGCGTTGCTGGAATCCGCCACCCCCCGCGCTTATTACCTCTGCACGTGGCTCCCCGCCCTCGTCCGAAGCGATGATTGAATCGGCCCCGACGGATGCATGACAACCATTCTTTCGAATGGCAGAATATGGTTGATCCAGAAGGGTTTTTGCCCGGCGATATGTAGGTCGGCTCTGCCCAAAGGACGGAAACCTGTTCTGTTCCCGGCCCATGTGCAGAAATCCCATGTCGATCGGCATCGAACGATTCGACCGGCGTCTCGTCGACAGCCAATTGATGTCCGGCGAGGAGATTGCGGCTTTTCGGCAGAGCATTGGAACCCCTAAAACTCCAACTCCATCCGGTCCTCGCCGAGCACGGTCTCGGGAAAGATCGCCCGGGCAACGTCCAAACCGATCGGGTCGTCGGCCGTGGAAAGGGGATTCAGGTGAACCAGCGCCAATCGGCCGACGCTGGCCCGTCGGGCCAGTTGTGCAACGGCGGTGGTGTGGCTGTGGCCCACCTTCCGCGCCCATTCGGCCTGTCGGTCGGGAAAATAACACTCGTGGACCAGTAGATCGACGCCGCGGAGCTTTTCCGCGTAAGCGGCCTCCGGCGAGGCCGTCGTGTCGGTGACGTAGGCCATCGAGCGGCCCGGCCAGTCGAGCCGAAAGCCGATCGAGCCGCCGCGATGTTCGAGCGGGAAGTGGGTCAGCCTGCCGCCCTCGCGCAAGGCGACGCTTGCGGCCAGCGGCCGCAGTTCGAACGGCGGCGGAATGGGAAACAGCGCCTCGGCGAACAGGTGTTCCTCGACCGCGCGGAGCACCTCCGGCAACGCATGGAGCGCGATCCGCCGCAGCGGATGGACGCGCATCACGCTGTGCAAATACGTCAGGCCGACGATGTGGTCGAGGTGGGCGTGCGTGACGAATATGTCTAACTCGTCGCCGGCCAGATATTCTGCCAAGCGGTGGACGGCTGTGCCCGCGTCGAGCATCACCCCGCACTCAGGCAGCAGCAGGCAGGGCGTCTGCCGCCGATCGTTCGGATGGTAGCCGGTCGTGCCCAGCAGGATTAGTTTCATCGTGGAGGGTGGGTTGTGGAGCAAGAGATAGGGTGGGTCGAGCGTCAGCGAGCCCCACCAATGTCTATCTCAAGCTGAGTAAAATTCCGTCTAATTAACCAAAGAGAACGATGAAAGCAAACCAAAAGCAACCTCAAATTCCCCTCCCCAATTTTAGCTATTTTCGCGGTCCGAGCAATCTTTCGAGTTGCTTGTTCAATTCTTCTTCAAGTAAATTACCGGCGGCCTTCTTGATAAACTGCCGGCTGAGCCGCTCCATTTCTCGGCGGTCAAGTTGCGGTTTGGCGAGCGTTCCTTTCAAGGGTATGCGTACAACCTGGTTGGCGAGCGCCTTTGCGGCGATCGGATTGCCCGCCAACCACTTCGGCGGGACGGGCATCTCGGCCACCAGGTCCAACGTCTTGTCCAGGCCGACCGAGCCGTGGGTGCGGATCGTCAGGTCGGGAAAGATCAATTCCAGGTTGTCGTGATGCACGCGGCCGTTTTTCATTTGAAAGGCGACGACCGATTCTTGCCGCAACCGGGCGGGCGACTCGCGCCCCAGCAGCACGGCCAACTCGCGGATCAGCGGCCCCGGGCCGATCTGCACCGAATGGACCACGAACCGCCCGGCCAGGTCGCTCTTCTTCGGCTCCGACAGCGGCACGCGGCAGCGGTCCATCGCGATCGAAAACGAACCCTGGGCGCTGGTCGCGTCCGCCAACACTGGGGCGATATACTGCAAAAACGACGCGCACATCGCCGGATCGATTTGCACCTTTTCCATCAGCGGACCGGCGGGCAGGGTCAACGTCGTCGGCCCGGGCGAGAGCCGCGCCTGCGGGGCGAGATGCATCCGCCCGCCGCTGACGCTCAGGTCGAGCGGCCTGATTTTCAACAGCCCGTCGGCCATCTCCGTTTGCAACGAGCCGGGGCCTATCTGAAATCCGTAGACGTTCGCCCGGTCCCAATCCATTGCGGCGGCGGCAGTGCCGGAGGCCAACGAGAGCGGTCCGCGATACCCGAACGGCGACTCGCCGCGGCCGACGATCAGCACGCCGGGACCGAGGTAGGGCCGCATCATCTCGGCCAATCGCCCCACGTCGTATCGCATCCGTCCGTCGATCTGGGCCTCGCGATGGTCGCCTACCGGGCCGTAGCGTCCCGAGGCGATGGCGGCCAGCACGCTGGAGGTCAACTCGAACTTGGCCAGTTGGACCACTTTCGTCGGAGCGTCGTAATTCCCCTCGGCGGAGAGTTTGACGACCGGCTCGGTGAACTTCTGTCCCGAGGAGTCGGCAACGGCCAGATTGAGGACTTCGGCGTCGGTCGATCCGCGGATCGTCTTGCCCGCCTGCTGAAATTGGACGGAGCCTTTGAGTTGCCCGGCGAGGCGCCAGGCGGGCGGCGCGGCCGGATCGGCGAACCACTGCTTCAGCCTGCCCAGGAAGGTCTGGTAGGTGAGCGAGCCGCTCATTTCCGTCGTTCCCGACTCGGGCATGGAGACGAGCAGGTTGTTCGCGCCGACGGCCAGCGTGCCGCAGGCGAGTCCGGCCCGCTCGATCCGCAGCCGCCGCTGCTTGCCTTCCCAGGAACCGGAGGCGTTGGCGTCCAGCCGCGGCTCGTCGGCGTTGAACGACTTCGAGGCCACTTTCAGGGGCACTGCCGAGACGGTTAGCTGCCGCAGGAAGACGTCGTCGTCGGTGGCCGTCGCTTCGGCCGCCAGCACGTAGTCGCCGGTCAGCCGCCAATCGTCGGTCGGCATCCAGGGGGCCAGCCGCGCCGGCCAGTTGCGCAAGTTGCCCCGCATGTCGAGCCGCACCGGCCACGGCCCGCCGGTCGGATCGACGACCGCGCCGGTCAGCTTCGCGTCGATCCGGTCGGCGGCGGTTTTCAGCGATATGGCAGCGGCGTCGATGCGGGTGTTTTCGCCCAGGTCGGTCTGGCCGGCGGCCGTGAGCGAGAGGGTCATGTTAGGCTCGATCCAGGCCCGCTTTCCGGCGGTCGCCAGTTGAAAATTGTTGACGCTAAACTGGGCGCCGGCCTCGAACAGGCGTTGGGCGTTGCGGTTCCAGTGCAGGCTGCCCGAGCCTTCCCCGGCCAGGTGCAAACCGGCTAGATCGACGAATTGCCCCAGTTGCTCGGTCAACCTGTTCAGGCTGAAGGTCAGCGAACCGGCCAGGCGGTCGGCGGTCCCGGCGGCGTGAAACTTGAGGAAGTCCGATTCGCAGCGGAGCGCGTCGATCACCGGGCCGTCCGGCCCTTGGTGCGCTTCGACGGACGCCATCACCGGCTGACGCCATTCGATCCTTCGCCCGCCGGCGTCGGCGGCCAGCCCGCTCGCCTGGAGTTGTCCCTGCCAAACCGTCCCCCGCGGCTCGGGCCGGCATGAGGCGCACAGACGCACTTGGCCCGAGTCGATCCTCATTCCCTGGCGAATGTGCAACGTGGCGGGCAAGAGCCGGGCCAACCGGGCAATGTCCAGCCGGCCGTCGAACTCCTGACGCTGGGCGAGCAAAGACTCTAAACCGATTTGACCTTCTTCGTCGAGCGGTATCGTCCCCTTGACGAGAAAGCTGCCGACGTCGCAGTCCAAAGTCGTTTGCTCGATGTCCACCCGGTTGCCGGTCCAGGAGATTTTGCACGCGCCGTGCGCGCGGTCGAGCGCGAGCCGGTCGGTTTGCAGTTCCGGCGCGGTCAGTAGGAATGATTGCAGATTCAGGTCGGCCTGCAAATGGTTTCCGCCCTCGGCGTTTCCTCCCCAAGCGGCTCTTGCCGACGATGAGAGCAGGCCGGAAAGCGTCGTCCCCGGCGCGAAGCGGGCGGCCGCCGCGCGGAACATGGCCAAGGGAACGTTCGCGGCGTTCACTGCGGACTCGCCGACGCCGCCTTCGATGCGCGCTTCGCCGACCAGCTTGCCGGGCTTTTCGCCGCCGAGCAACTCGGCCGAAAGCTTCGCGCCGATCGCGCCGGCAGCGCCCCGCGGCGCGTCCAGCTCCAGCGATAACGCGCGTATCTGCCAATTCTTTCCGCTGGCCCGATCGACGATCGTCACCTCGGCGTCGTCTATCCGCAAGGAAAAGCCGACCGCCGAGGTCGGCGCCTCCTTCGCCGCCTCTTCCGCTTCCCGCGGCGCAAGGTAATTCGCCAGCAGTTCCTCGACGTTGCTCCCCTCGTCGTCGAGTTCGAGGAAGATTTTCGGCTTGCTCACGTGGATCCGGCCGATGTTCTTCCAATCGCGCAACATTCCCGCCAGCGACCGCTCGCTGCTTATCGAAGGGACCGACAACACCGTGTTTCCCGCTGCGTCCTTCACCTCGACGCCGGAGGCCACCGCCGGCGCGAACCAACCGAGCGACGTGGAGCGGATGGAAACGGTCCCGTTTAGGTCGGCGGCGGCCTTGCGGACGATCCAACCGGGCAGCGGCGAGTTGGCGACGATCGCCGGCAGCAGCCAGATCAACGCCGCCAGCAGTGCTAGCGTCAACGGCAGCCGCCACGGGCGTCGCTTCTTTCGCTTCGCGGGCCGGGTTTCGATGGCGGCGGCCTGGTGGGAACGCCCGATGCCGTTGTCGTCGAACATGATTCTCCTCCGCGAAAGCATGGAGAGGGCCGGTGGATTGTAGTCCCCTACGGCAAATGACGCCAGAGCGACTGCGGAAGTTGCCCGGGGAACGAAGAAAAGGTATTATTGCAGGCATGAAAGCAATAATGCCGGCGATATTGGCGTTGTCTCTCGCGGTCGCCGCGGACCCCTCTCGGGCCGAGGAGTCCGCCGCCCTGTCGATCAAGGCCATGACGTTCAACATCCGCTTCAACAACCCGGCCGACGGCCCGAACCGATGGAGCGAACGCCGCGCGCTGGCCGCCGAGGCGGTGCGGCGATTCGACGGCGATTTCGTCGGGCTGCAAGAGGCCCTGCCGGACCAGATCGACGACCTGCTCGAAATGCTGCCTGAGTATGAAATGATCGGCGCCTCGCGCGACGCCGACGGGCGGAGCGAAGCATCGCCGATCTTCTACCGCCGCGAACGATGGCGGTTGGACCAATGCCGGCAAGGGACGTTTTGGCTCTCCGACGCGCCGTGCCTGCCCGGCTCGATAACCTGGGGCAACAAATATCCGCGCGTTGTGACGTGGGGGCGTTTCGTCGAGAAGCGGACCGGCCACGGCGTGTACGTCTACAATACCCATTTTTCGCACGTCTCGGCCGCTTCGCGCGAAAAAGGGGCCGCGCTGCTGGCCGAGCGAATCGCCCGACGCGACCTGCCCGAGCCGGTGCTGGTGACGGGCGACTTCAACGCCGCCGAATCGTCGCCGCCAATCGAGTATCTCACGGGTCGCCGGCCGGGGACGCTGCTGCGGCTGATCGACACTTTCCGCGCCGTCCATCCCGAAGCGCAAGGGGCGGGCACGTTCCACGCCTTCAAGGGCGAAGCGGGGCCGGATAAGATCGACTACGTGTTCGCCCTGCCGAGCGCCACGGTCCGCGCGGCGGAGATCGTCCGCCTCGGCCGCGACGGCCGCTGGCCGTCGGACCATTTCCCCGTCGCGGCGGAGGTGGTCTACTACCCGACCGACGCCGCGAAAATCACGTGCCGTAGCGGCCGCCCGCAACCGCATCGGATCCGCCACAGGCGCGCTCTGCGTTTGGACCGGCGGCGGACGAAATTGGGAAGGCGAATTTCCGAAAGCCGACGCCCTTTATCCAACTAGCGGATCGAAAGCTCGTTCCCGCACGCGACGGACGAGGCCCGCTCGCCCGCCGCGCAACTGCCGACATCTCCGCGCGAATAAAGGCCTATTTAAACGGGCCGCCAACCCATCCTCTACGTCCGATCGCGCAACCGTTTTTTGAGCCAAGCGAGATATTCGGCCCGAGGCAGGCCGTAGGGGCGGAACTTCTCGGCCAGTCCCTGGCCTTCGTCGTAGAGAATCGCCCGATACACGCCCAGCTTGGCCGCCTCGGGCGAGTCCATCAGGCTGCTCGAATCGTTGGCGTTCATCTGGAACAGCACCCGCAGTTCGAAGTCCTGCATCACCCGGCGGTCGAGGATCCGCGAGACGTTGGCGTAAGTGTCGCACCAGACGAGCGTGTGGATGCCCAGCGGGGGTCCGTCGTCCAACAGGGCGGCAAACTGCTTCGACGGCGCGGTCGGCTCCTCGTCGCTGCTTGAAAAGCCGAACTCGTCGTCCTTGCGCAGCTCGCGGAAGCGGCCCAGGTTGTAGAGGAACAGGTAGATCGGCGGGGCGTCTTCGCTTTCCGATGTTCGACGGGAAGCCAATTCGGCATACAACTCGCCGATAAACTTCGGAGCATCTTTAACTCCGCCGATTGTCGCTTCGTGGGGCATCACGGCGGCCAGCCGCTTCCAGAAACCAGCCTCCGGCGCGTCGGCCCTCATGCCGTCGAGAATGTAGAACTTCGCGCCGGCCGGATGGTGCTGCGCAACTAGACTAACGAGGCAACCCGACAGCACGCCGAGCGCGGCCTCCTCGCGATGGCCGACCATGAGCAGGTTTCCGCCGTGTTGGCGGAGAAATGGGGCCGAGGTAGGTTCCTTGATGGCCACGGCCGAGCCGAGCCATGCCCGCGGCGCCGTAATATCCGCAGGCCATGCATCGGCCGTCAATAGTTCCCGCAAACCCTCGTTGTTCTCCAGATCGGCGAGCACGTTTCCCTCGAAGACGATCTGCGGCGGCGCGGCGACTTTTCGCCGCTTCTGCAACTCGACGATCCGCTCGAGATAATCGTCGCGCTCGTTGTCCGGCAGCCAGACGATCTGGAACGGATGGTTACCCTCGTATAGTCCGTTGGCGTCGTTGTAGATCGCCTCGCCGGGGCGGGTCAGCAGCCGGGCCGCCGTGTTGTCCTCGCTGAGGATCAGGTGGGCGTCAGATTCGCTGCACTGCAAGGCGATCCGCACGGCCATCTGGCCGATCGTGCTGCGGGCCAGCGTGTAGGCCCCGCCGAGCGTCTGCGAGCCGAGCATTACGTGAATGCCGAACGCGCGCCCCTGACGCACTAGGCGGTCCAACAACAGCGCCGACTCCTGGGCAATGCGGTCGTCTTCGGTAAATAGCTCCTGGAACTCGTCGATAATCAGCAATATCCGCGGCAGCCTGGCCTCCGGATCGGCGGCGCGGTAGCTCTTCAGGTCTTGCAAACCGCGGCGGCGGAACATGTCGCCGCGCGTGCGCAGCTCGGCGTCCAACCGCTGCAAGACGCTCAGCCCGAACTCTCGCTCGCTCTCGATCGCCACGACCCGCGCGTGCGGCAGGGCGGCGCGGGAATAGGCCTTGAACTCGACCCCCTTCTTGAAGTCGATCAGATAAAGTTCGACCTCGTGTGGGGCATAGCGCAGCGCAAGGTTGGTTATCAGCACATGCAGCAGGGTCGATTTTCCCGAGCCGGTCTTGCCGGAGATCAACACGTGCTGGG
The DNA here is from genome assembly GCA_016928165.1 of Pirellulales bacterium. Lineage (GTDB taxonomy): Bacteria > Planctomycetota > Planctomycetia > Pirellulales > Thermoguttaceae > JAHIKV01. The sequence continues at coordinate 55,575 of JAFGLH010000118.1, forward strand.
AGGTCCCGCTGCCGAGGTTCAGGTGCTGTAGTTTCATGGCTCCGGCCCGGCCCAGCGGCACGTCGATCCCCGCGCGTCCGTCGGCCGTCCAGTAGTCGTTTTCCTCCGGGACGATGCACGAGAAGGGGACCTCGACCCGGCCGCTGTCGCGGGCCGCGGCGCCCACGGCGCGGACGATCTGCTTGAACCGTTCGACCGGCGGCGGCGCGGGGAAATCCACCGTCAAGTGGCCGAACTCGGGGTGCTTCCAGACGAAGCGCCCTTCCTTCCACGACAAGACGAGGGCCTCGGACTTCAGATCGGCCAACTGGAAGTTTCGCGGCAGCGCGGCCTTCGCGTCGACGCTGAGGATCGTAAACACGCCGCACCGCGCACCGCTGGCGACGATGCTCTTCAGCCGCTGCGCGGCGGCCTCGGTGAAATTGGCCGGAAAATTGGCGATCGCCAGCACCCGATACGGCTCGGCCATCTCGCCGGCGAAGGCGTTGTATTCCTCGATAGACTGGAACTCCTTGCGGAGATAGACCTGAATCACGTTTTCCATGTGCTTGGTCAGGTCGGCCAGACGCTGCTCGACGTGGGCCGGGTCGGTCCAAATCCGGCTGGAAACCAACTGCTCGTCGAAGTCGGCCAGGTGCATAAAGGCGGAAAAGTTCTCGCCTAGCCCGACTGGATCGACGATCGTAAAGCAGACCTTGCTCGGCGGCATCGCGCTGAGCATCCGCAACATCGTGCTTTGCATCAAATCGACCGCCGCGCCGCGCCCCGGGCCGTCGACCTTCAATAGCAACAACGAACGGCGCGGAAACGGCAATGCGATCGGCAGCGCGAATTCGGTCCGTTCGGGACGCAGCCGCTCGTCCTCGGGCACGCCCCCCTCCAAGTCCGACAGCTTCACCTCGGCCCGACCCAGCGGAATCGCCGCGGGAATTTCCTCGGACGGCGACCAATGCCGCCAATCGTCGCCGTTCCAATCGGGAAACGCCTCGCGGCCGCGGCGGTCCGACTCCTCGATCGCGCGGCGGAAACGCTCGATTCCCTCGCGCCAACGCTCGCACATCTCGTCCCACCGCTGCCGGAAGAGCCGCTCGCTTTCCTCCAAGGCGCGGTCGCGCTCCCCTCGTGCCCGCTGCAATTCCGACCGATATTCCGCTTCCATCCGTTCGAGCCGGGAAGGATATTTTTCTTCTATTTCGCAAATCGCGTTGTTTCGCCAGGCTTCCAGATCAGCCAGCTTCTTGGGATAGGTGTTTTCCACCCGGCGAATTTCGTCGTCGCGGCGCCGCTGAATTTCATCGCTCGCGGCGGCGAACTCGCCGTCGGCCTGCCGGGTTTGCTCCTTGTGTCGGGCGATGATCGCGGCGTCCAGCTTACGGCAATCCTCCTTGGCCGTTTCCAGTACGGATGGATTGCCCAGCCCGGCCTCGAGCAGTGTCCGCCGCAAATCGAGATACTTTTCCACGGAGCGGCGTTTCGCAACGCGGTAGGCCCATCCTCCGAAGATCAGCGCGATCAGCGTCGCCGCGGCGCAACTGATCGGCGCGGCCAGCGCCCAGCGCCAGCCCGTCGGTCTCAGAAAGACGATCGTGGGCACGGCCGCCAAGGCCCAGAGCAAGAAGAACACGGCCAAGGGCCGGGAACCTTGAAACCATCTCGGCAACCGCTGCTCGGCCAATTCGCGGCACAACGCCTGGGACTTCTCCACGGCGTGGCAGAATCGTCGGCCGGGGTGTTTTTCCAGGACCACCGACGCGGCTTCGGCCGGCGGCACGTCATCCCAGTATCCCCGCTCGTGAAGGACGACGGCCGCTTGCTGGTGCAGTTCTTCCAGTTGCTTCCAACGCGTCTCCAGCCCCTCGACAAGCTCTTGCAAGGTAACGTTCAATCCGCCCCGAGCGGCGTCGGAACTTTCGATCGCCTGCCAGTGCGAGTCCTGCAATTTCTGCTGCGCCGTCAGGCTCTCGGCGGCGAACCGCTCCTCGATTTCGGCGCGGACCGATTCGTATTCCTTTTCCAGGGCGCCGCGCTCGGCGCGATATTTTTCTTCGGTCTCTTCGCGGGCGGCGGCGTATTCCGCCTCGACCGCCGCCTTCTCCGCGCCGTGGCGTTCGGCGGCGGCGCGCTCGGCTTCTCGCGATTCATTTTCGGCCGCTTCCCGCTGCGAAGCCAAGTCGGCTCGCGATTTCTCTTCGACTTCGCGCCTGTCCGCTACCAGTCGGCACAGGTCGTCGAGCAGCAGTTTCGGTCCGTCGGGCGAGAAGGCGTCGCTCATTCTGGTGCTCGGTCGACAATTGGTGACGGGTTTTACATATTGTAACCGTTCACGGACCGGGGACTGGCTCATTTTTCGCCCTTTCAAGGGCGAAAAATGTGCCTGTCCCCTTCACCGCCGAGGGGGATAGCCCCATTTTCGCGGTGAACCGCGAAAATCGGGACAGTCCCCCGTGAACGGTTACCACATATTTTCCCATCTCCCGGAAGGAGAGGGGACGTTGCCTAATCGTGTTCCTCGCCGCACTGCCGCTCGGCGGCCACGAGGACTTCGTTCAATTTCGCGATCGCGTCGATCATGCCCCGCGCGTTCGGCTCGACCGTCAAAAGGTGTTTTTCCTGGAATGTTCGGAATGCCTCGTCGTTCCACTGCCGTCCGACCGCGGCCTGGGTGGTGCGCAGCGATTTCAAGGACATCTCGATCTTGCCGGCGGCGGTTTTCAGGTCCCAGTTCTTCACGGCTCGGGGCCTTTCGTCTCGGTCTCGTATTGCGGTTCGCCGGGCGCGGCGGTCGCGGGCCGGTCGGCCTCCGGCGCCTCCAGGGAAATATAGCTTACCAACGATTCGCTCATCTTGTTCAAGGCGGCGACCGCGCGTTGCAGGTCGCCCTCCAGCCAGGAAGCGAACTGCGTGCGGCTGCGTTGGAATTCGTCCAAGGCGCGGTCGATCTTCACGGTCCAGCGGCGGACCTCGTCGATCTTCTGCTGGGCGATTTCCAAGCGGCGCTTGGCCTTGGCCACGGCCCGCTTCTCGTCGATGCAGGCCGGCTCCTGGTCGCCGAGCCGGCGGGACATCCTTGCCTGTTGGAGTTGGAGCCGCGCCTGGCTCAGGTTTTCGTAGGCCCGTTCCCGCTGCTTCGCCCAATACTGTTTGCGGTCGTGGTGTATCCACTCGGTGATCCGGCGAAGCTCGATTTCCAGATCGTCCATCGCCACGGCCGACTCGCCGCGGAACTTCTGCAACGCCGCGGTCAGCAGCGGCAGCGCGTCGATCGAGGTCACTTTCGCTCTTCGGGCCATGATTGTTTCGTTGGGGCGGCAGTCGAACTGCCGCACCGACATATTATTATCTCTGCCGCAAGTATTCCTCGATGATCTCCGCCTTTCGCGCCAGGTAGGGGACGTGCCGGTCGATCAGGTCGATGAATCGGCCCAGCGATTGGATCTGCCGCTCGAACTCCTCGCTGAACTTTTTTTGTTCCTGGTCGCGCCAGGTCCGCTCCAGCACGGAGAGTTGTCCGCTAAGGGATTTGACGCGCTCTTGAACGTCGCTGCTGAACTTTTTCAGGCTTTGGGCGAAACGCCTCAATTCCTCGGGATCAACGATGGCTTGCGGCATGGGAGTTGTCGGTTGTCGGTTTCAGTTATCAGAAAGTCGTCATTTCACGAGAACTGACGACTGAAAACTGATAACTAAAAACTTCTTAGAACGTGTTTTGAAAATCTCCCCTCTCCCTTTGGGAGAAGGGACTAATTTTTCAATTTCAAAACACGTTCTTATGCGCGGGAAAGATATTCGCCCGTCCGGGTATCGACCTTGATGATTTCTCCTTCGGCGAGGTAATCGGGCACTTGCACCACCAGTCCGGTTTGCAGGGTGGCGGGTTTTGTCCGCGCGGTCGCCGACGCTCCCTTGACGCTCGGATCGCAGGCGGCCACCCTCAACTCGACGGTCAGCGGCAACTGGATGCCCACGCACTGGTCGTTGTAGATCAGCGCCTGAACGCCTTCGAGCTCTTCGGTGAGATAGTTCAACTCTTCGGCCAGATCGTCTCGGGCGAGCGCGTATTGTTCGTAATTTCCCTCGTCTAGGAAGTGGACTGCTTCCGGGTCGGAGTACATAAACTTCACCGGCCGCCGCCGGAAATCGGCCTCGTCGATCGACTCGCCGCCGCGGAGGGTAATGTCCACCTTTTGTTTGGTTATCAGGTTGCGAGCGCGATATTTATAGAAGGTGGCCGCGCCGCGGGCGGAAGGGCTTTGCACGTTGATCGTTTCGATGATGCACGGCGCCCCGTTGTAGTTTACGATCAGTCCGCGTTTAACGTCCTTGGCGATCATCGTCGGCGATTCCCGTTGCGCGTTGCTAGTCCGTCAATAAAGTGCCCGTTTGAGGATCGACGGCCACGCCGCCGGTGAGCCGGGCCAATGCCCCCAGCACGAGCAGCAACGCGCTGGGATCGACCATTTCTTCGTCGTCTTCGCCGGCTTCGACGACCCTTTCAAAGTGTAGCACATCCAAGCGTCCGTCGAAGCGGCGAATTTGCTCCCAGGGGAGCGGAGGTTCAACTTCGGAATCGGTTTTTTTCGCGTCTTTAACGAGCGCCGCGGCTTGTTCGAGCACTTCCGCCCCGCTGCTGTAGCAGACGTCCAGGGCGGCAAAATCGTCGGCCGAGACGACCGTCAGCGAATCGAACATCCCCCGGCCGTCGTCGCTGCGATTGGTAAACTCGAACCGCTCGTTCAATGCCGAGAGGGACTCGACGACTCTATCCAGCGTGGGCCGCTTATTCGCGTCGAAGAGCACGAAATAGGTCTCGCGCCAGCGATACTTTTCGTTCTCGAACATCGACATGATTGCACAACCTCGATGATATTATATTGCATCCGCGATTGCGCACAATCCTTTAGTTGGTGTGTGACCAGCGTTCTGGGCGGCCTTAAGTCGTGACGGGGCGGGCGTTTGGCCAGACTTGACGCCATTGGCCGTTTCTGTCCAG